>JAFTRX010000013.1 GCA_017462015.1 Lentisphaeria bacterium | reverse complement strand
ACACTTCATACCCGAGGTATCGCACTCCTCAAAGATATTTATTGAGGAATGCAGAGAATCATGATTGAATAAGTATTTTGGGTATAACAACGAGGCTGTCGCTAAATCTTATGTTTTGCAACAGCCCCATACATAACAACTACATTGGTCGCCATCAGGCGACAATTACTCCAGTCAAGCCCGTAGGCGGCAATATCGCGCCGCTATCCGGGAGTTTTTCCAAGGCGGCGGCGAGGGCGTGGACTCACGTCCTCAACCGAGCCGACGTCCGCCGGAAAGGCTCGCGGGAGCAAGCGAGATTGCCGCCGTATACTCTCACTTTATTCCGGCCGCCAAACGCACACCATGCAGAGTGAATTCAACTCCGGGAACTATCGCTTCCGGCAGGCACTGGCGGAAATATTCCGCATCGCCACCAGTCAAAATCAACGTTTTCAGCGGCATAAACTCTTTCGCTGCCATCGCAAGTTCCCGGACGACTCCAACTACACCGCGCCCGACACCGAAACCAATGGCATCAAGCGTATTCCTGCCCGGCGCATCCGGAATATTCTCCAGAAGCCCGCTCTTGGGCAGTAAACTTGTTCCCAATGCCAATCCGTTCCGCATCAGCGCCCGTCCGGGGGCGATCGCCCCTCCGACAAACCTTTTGTCACTGTCAACAAGTTCCAACGTTATCGCCGTTCCACAGTCGATCACCGCTCCGGGCAACTCGTAAAATTCCGCCAGCGCCGCGGCATTTGCCACCCGGTCAGCACCGAGTGTACTGCAGTCCACCAACGAAAAATCGACCTGAGATTTCTGATTCAGCGCCGAAATAAAATTTATTCCGCACGCGTCCAATTGCTTTCTGACCTCCCGGCAAACGCATGCTGCGGCCGCCGGGTATTTCAAAAAGTCACACCCTTTTGCGGCAAGTTCAGCGGTATCGACGACCTCGATATCGCTGAATTTGCCATTATCCCAATTGGCAATCCGGGTGTGGGTGTTGCCAATATCCAGAATCTGAAACATAAATACTAACCGGACATCTTCTCAATGATCTTGGTCAACGGCAGGAACAACGCGATAACGATCGTACCGACCATACCGGCCAATGCCACGATCATCAACGGTTCAATAAGTGACGTCAACGCACCGACCGCGTTGTTCACTTCTTCTTCGTAGGTATCGGCGATCTTATCCAACATTTCCGGCAGTTTACCGGTTTCTTCACCGACTTCCACCATACTGATAACCATTTCCGGGAAGATTTTAGTCTTACCCAGCGGAGCGGCGATACCTTCACCTTCTTTTACCGCATCGTAAACTTTCTGCACCGCGCTTGACACGGTTTCGTTACCGCTGGTGTCTTTAACGATGGACAACGCACTCAGCACCGGCACACCGGAACTCATCAGCGTTCCCAGAGTACGGCTGAAACGTGAGATCGCCGTCTTGGAGATGATGGGTCCAAACAACGGCATATTGTATTTACAGTAGTCAACAGCATATTTTCCCTGCGGAATCGCAACCGTCACCTTGTACGCAACAATAATCAGAATGATACCCAGTATGTAGAAATACCACTGGTTCATCATGGTGTTACTGGTGTTGATAAGGAACTGGGTGATACCGGGCAGCGGTTCACCTTCCAGCAAGTCATCAAAGATTTTACTGAAGTTCGGCACGATGAAGATCATCAAACCGACCAGCGCCAGCAACGCGATGAACAGAATCACGCACGGATAAATCATTGCTGACTTGACCTTACCGGCAATACGCGCAGCTGATTCCATGAAGTTCGCCAGACGGTCAAGAATAACTTCCATTGCACCCGATGCCTCGCCGGCACGGATCATGTTGAGATAAAGTTTATCGAATGATTTCGGGTTCTGCGCCAACGCTTCGGCGAAGGTTGAACCGCCTTCAACGATTTCGCAAGTCTTACCCAGAACCGCACGCACGGCCGGGTTCTGAGACTGTTTTTCCAGCGTGCGCAACGACCGGATCAACGGCAGACCGGCGCCAAGCAGAATCGCCAGCTGACGGGTAACCACAGTCAGATCCTTGCGGTTGATGACCATGGGACCGAGGTTGATGTTGAATCCGCCTCCTTTGCGCGCAGAACTTTTGCTTTTGGATGTATCCACGGTTGCCCGGATCGAAGTGATAAAAAGCCTCTTCGCCCGGAGTTCCGCTGTTGCTGCCTCTTCACTGGCGGCAACGATCTTGCCTTTCTGCTCCTTACCGGCAGCATCCATTGCTGTGTATAAAAATTGCGGCATAAAAACAATTCCCTTTCTGAAAACAGTTCTACTGTTGATTTATTTCGTTCTATTAAGTGTAGCGCACCACTTCGTCCACGGTAGTTTCGCCGTTGAAAATCGCCAGCAAACCATCTTCACGCAGCATCCGCATACCAAGTTCACACGCACGGTCACGCAGCAAGTTGGCGGGCGTTTCATTGGCGATCATTTCACGCAGCTCGTCATTGATGACCATAAGCTCAGTCAACGCTTTCCGTCCTTTGTATCCGGTGTTGCTGCACAATTCGCAACCGCGACCGTAACAGAACTTGCGATCACCCACCTGCCCCGGTTCCAGATTCAACCGTTCAAGGTCACTTTCGTTGGGAGTATAGAAGGTTTTGCAGTTGGGACATACGCGCCGGATAAGACGCTGGGCAAGCACGCCGCACAACGACGATGCGATAAGGAACGGTTCCACACCGATATCCATAAGTCGGGTAACGGTACTGGCGGCATCGTTAGTGTGCAAAGTACTGAACACAAAGTGTCCGGTAAGCGACGCTTCGATTGCGATCTGCGCCGTTTCAAAGTCTCGGATTTCACCGACGAGGATACGGTCAGGGTCCTGACGCAAGAACGCGCGCAGTGCTTTTTGGAAGGTCATGCCGACGGCATCGTTGATCGGGCACTGAATCAATCCGGCGATATCGTATTCCACCGGGTCTTCAGCGGTAAGGATTTTATCCTCAACCTTATTTATTTCGCTCAACGCGGAATACAACGTAGTCGTTTTACCCGAACCGGTAGGTCCGGTAACCAGCAGAATACCGTTGGGAAGCTGGATAAGTTCCCGCAGTTTTGCCAGCACGTCAGTACCGATACCCAGCGAGTCAAGCTGCAAGTTCACCACGGTACGGTCAAGAACACGAAGCACCACGGATTCGCCGTGGCTGGTCGGCAGACAGGATACACGCAAGTCCACGGGACGACCGTTGTAACGCAACTGGATACGTCCGTCCTGCGGGCGGCGCCGTTCAGAGATGTTCAGTCCGGAGATGATCTTGATACGGCTGATGACCGGAGTGGCAAGGCTTCGCGGCGGCGGCGGCATCTCATAAAGCGCACCGTCCACCCGGTAACGGATACGGAAACTCTTTTCAAACGGTTCAAAGTGAATATCCGATGCCTTATCTTTGATCGCCTGATGGATGACGACATCCACAAACTTGATGATCGGCATCTCATTGGCTTTATCCTCATCGGGAATATCTTCTTCCTCGATGTGCGAAGCGCCGATTTCCGCGATAATATCCTGAATGGAGTCCTCTTTTTCCGGGTAGTAGCGGTCAAGTTCCGACTCGAACATATCCGGGTCGCACACGACAGCCAGAATCGGTCTGCCGATGATAAAACGCAGTGATTCCACCACCTGAAAGTCCAGTGGAGAGCGCATTGCCATGTGGATCTCGCCGCCGACATCGTCAACGGGGATCACTCCGTTGGCACGGGCGGTATTGACATCCAGTAAATCGATCAATTCGCGGGAAACATCGTTCTGTTTGGGATTCCAGATATATGAACCGAGGCTTTCCGCCATCAGTTCAAGCATCTCCTGCCGGGTAAAAAGTCCGAAGTTCTCAATGACCTGCAACGCACCTTTTCCCGAATTTTCACACTCCTCGATCACCTCCTGCAAATGCGCCGCCAGCTCCGGATTACCGTGGCCGCGTTCATTTTTCAGCAAGTCGATCAATGCTGTACTGTTTATATCGATCATCTTAAATACTCTTTTCTCGCAGATGTTAATTTTCGTCACGCAAGGTCACAAAGATAACCTCTTCCAAAGTGGAAATACCCGCTTCCGCTTTACGCAAAGCATCGTCACGCAAACTCCGCATTCCGTTTTTACGCGCGAAAGAACGGAGCGTTCCGCTGGTCTCATTGGCAAAGATCAACCGGGCGATCTCTTCTGTGATAAGGAATATCTCATAAATACCGACTCGGCCGCGATATCCGGTAAAACCGCAGTGACGGCAGCCTTTCCCTTTGACAAACTGGTGATTGGCAAGGTATTCATCGCTCAATCCGAGAATACGCTTTTCCGCCGCACTCGGAGTATACGGCGCCGCGCACTCTTTGCACACGCGCCGCAACAGGCGCTGTGCCATCGCGGCGCGCAGCGCGGTCGCCACCAGGAACGGTTTCACGCCCATATCCACCAGACGGGTCACGGCGCCGGGAGCGTCGTTGGTGTGCAGTGTACTGAACACCAAGTGACCGGTGAGAGCTGCGTTGATAGCGATTTCCGCAGTTTCCAAGTCTCGGATTTCACCGACCATGATGATGTTAGGCGCCTGACGGAGCATACTTCGCAGCGCGGCGGCAAAGGTCATGTCGACATACCGGTCAACCTGCACCTGGTTAACACCGGGGAGCTGATATTCGATAGGGTCTTCGACGGTGATAAGTTTTCGTGCGGTAGTATTGATGGTATTCAAAAACGCATAAAGCGAGGTGGTTTTACCGGAACCGGTAGGGCCGGTGACCAGAAAGATACCGTCCGGATAGTTGATGATTTTGGTAACCAGTTCCAAGTCGTCAGCATAAAAACCCAGTCGCGGTATATCGAGCTGAATACTGCTCTTGTCCAGAATACGCATAACGATACTTTCGCCGAACACGGTCGGAATGGAAGATACACGCAAGTCCAACTCTTTATCGCCGACTGAAATCTGGATACGTCCGTCCTGCGGGATACGCTTTTCCGTAATATCCATGTGCGACATGATTTTGATACGGCTGGTGAAATTTGCCTGCATATACTTCGGCGGCCCATCCACCTCCCGCAGCGCACCGTCGATACGGTAACGTACCCGGTAGCGTTTTTCCTGCGGTTCAAAGTGAATATCTGATGCGCGCATTTTGTATGCATCGATAATCAGCTTGGAGACCAGACGGATAAGCGGAGTGTCGTCATCTTCCCGTCCGGGGTCGCTGGAACTTTCCTTATCGAAAACCAGTTCATCGGTAACACTGATGTCAACATCTTTGTCCGAACTGGAAACGTCCTCATTTTCTTCCGGATAATACTTTGCTATCGCCGCTGCGATCTGATCTTCCGGAGCAATGACCGCATCGACGTCCCCTCCCAGCAAATACCGCAGAGTATCCAGCAGTTCCACATTGGTCGGATCCCCCATGGCAATGGTGAACAACTGATCATCCATCGCAACCGGGATAACATTGTAATATCTGGCATAATCGCCACGGAAATTGCGGATGACCTCGTCAGGAATATCATATTCCCGCAAGTCCATGACCTCCATTCCGTACTGCTGAGCGAGCATATTGACGAGTTCTTCCTGATCGATGACACCGTTTTTCACCAATTCGCCAACGATATCATCGCTTCCGGAATCCATTGCTGCCGTCCGGGCGGCATAGACCTGGGTCGCATCGACCATTCCATACTCCCGGAGCAGCTTGATTACAAATTCAGAATCCTTAATCACTCTTCCGTTATCCTCAAGTAAAAATCACTAAAAAAAACACCATGCAATAAAGTTAACTCCGCAAACGCGTTTTGTCAAGCCTCAATCACCGCTTCTTCCACAATTTTTTCCAGTAAATCGCCATAATCAGCAATTTTTGCCTCTTCCAACTCTGCCAACTCTGCCGGAACCGCAGTGCTGGGATTCGCCGGAGCAAAGACTGTGCAGCTGTCCGGAACCTGCTCTTTGGAAAGCTCCATCGTGCCGATCTTTTCGGCGATCCGGATGGTCTCAAGTTTATCTGCTCCGACCAGCGGCCGCAGAACCAGAAGTTCACTTGCCCGGTTGATGGTGTCCATATTAACCACGGTCTGACTTGCCACCTGCCCGAGAGCATCACCGGTGACCAGCGCGCGGCAATCACATTTTTTTGCCAGCATCCCGGCAATGCGCAGCATCGCCCGCCGGTACAGCACGGTGCGCATGCGCTCATTGCAGAAATCGCGAACAGCCCGCTGCAAAGGAGCAAGATTAACCGCAAACAATCTGCCGTTACGCTGGAAGCTGTTGAGTTTCACCGCTATATTGCGAACTTTGTCCACTGTCTCCTGCGGTGTATACGGCGAACTGTGGAAGGTGATAAAATCGGTAGGCGAACCGCGTTTCATTATCAAATATGCCGCAACCGGAGAATCAATACCCCCGGAAAGCAGTGTCATCACCCGCGGATTGCTCCCCACCGGAAGTCCGCCCGCGCCTTCATAAATATCGAAATAGAGCAATGAAAATTCATCCCGGATCTCACAGCCGAGAGTAATATCCGCCGCATCAAGATCAATGGTAAATGCATCATTGCCCAGCATATCTCCGGCAAGTGTCACCAGTTCGATCTCGATCTCCTTCGAGGTCAGCGGAAACCGCTTGTTGCTCCGCCGCGCCCGTACCCGGAATGAGGGTTTTCCCTTCAGCCGGATGAAATCCTGCATCTTCCCCGGCAACACCCGGCTCACACACTCCTTGATCTGTTCCAGGTCGACCGGCAACAGCATCGCCGGAGAAAATGACTGCAATCCGAACACCCCCGGCAATATCCGGATGATTTTTTCCAGCGTATCATCGGCAAAAACGCCGCCGTCTTCCGGTTCCAGCCACACTCTGCCCCGCACCCGCAAAACCTTACATTCAACTTCCGCCCGCTTGAGCTGGCGGCGGATATTTTCAACCAGACACTTTTCAAACATGTTGCGGTTGTTGCCCTTGGTCGCTATTTCATGATAGCGGCAAATAACACAATTATACATAAACACCTTCCTTTATTTGCTGTAATACAATCTGAAATAATCTGTCATCATCTTTTTTTCTGCCGTGGCATGCTCTTTTTCCTCATTGCCCAAAAACACGATCAGCGGATTTTCTTTGCTGCGCTCAAAGAGGAAAACCTTATCTCCGGATGTCCAGGCGATAGCACAATCCTTTTCCGAACGCAAGTCAACTCCCATAAATGTCCGCGGCACTCTGCCGCCGATCAATCGCACCAGAGTCGGTGTCAAATCAATCGCGGAACAATATTTTTCCACATTCAAATTCTCCAGCGCCTTCCGGTTGGGAGTGATGAACACCAGCGGGATCCGCGCCGGATAGAAATCCTTGCGCTGCAAATAGTTTTCCCCGTGGGTCGTCGAGTGATCCGCGGTCAGCACGATCAAAGTACGATCATTGTACAATTTTTTGTTCTTCATCAATCGGGAGATAAAATATCCTAAATGATGGTCGAAACAGTGCAGAGAATTGAGAAATGGCGACTTGAACTCTTTAGTACATTTTTCCGCCGGAACCCGCGTGTACGGAGGATGAATATCAATCGTGCTTACCAGCGCGATAAACTGCCGCGGACAATCATCTTTTTCCAGAACTTTCAACACGGAATCAAACATCTCCCGGTCGGCAATGCCCCAGTGGTGGCGGCTTTTGGCTTTAAATTGGCTTCTCCACTCTTCGGAGAAGTAGTAATTATTGATTTCCCCGCCCCAGAGCCGCATATAGGTCTCCCGGTTGCGCCCGAAATATCCGGAAACAGGTGAAAAGTAAAGTCCTTCATACCCCAATCTGCCGCCGATAGAAAAGAGCGACGGATTCCCCGGATTTTTCAACTCCCGCCGGTAATCCAGACGGGACATCATCAGCGCGGTAAGCCCCCAACTGGTCGGCTGAGCGGCAGAAAAATAGTTTTTGAACACGATATTTTCCCGGCAGATGCGGTCAAGCTCCGGAGTAATGCCCTCAGGCATCGCCGGATTGAACTCCCGGATGAACGCCAGCTCCAGCGACTCAACGGCAATGATTATCACCCGGTCATAAACCGCCGCTTCCCGGACAGCTTCAGCGCCTTGCGGTTTCCGGTTGAAAATGTGCTTTACTTCCAGCATCTCAGCCGATCCCGCCGGAAGATTCTCCGGGAAAAAACCACATTCATCCTGCGCGCCCATCGCCATATCCACTATCCCTCCGGCAATGTCAGCCACCACCACCGGCATCGGACGCACCAGTGCGATCGAGTACTGATCCGGCTCTTTTTCACTGGCAGTGGTAAGGACGTAGATGGTACTGGAAAAAATCGACACCACAAACAGCATGGCAAAAACCGTTATCCAGCTGTTGGGAATGACCCGCCGCCGCTTCCGGCTGGCATACCAGGTCCGGGCGCAGAAAAATATTATCACTCCCAGCGCGATAAACGCCAGCGGAAACAGCCACAAGTAGTAAAATTTACCCAATACTGCCTGAAATCCTTTGTGGTCAGCATGTTCCCACAACAAGATCAATGTATCCAATCCGAAGGGCATAAAGGTCTCCCTCCGGATCACCAGCGTGGCGATACGCAAAATAACGTTGACAAACGCCAACAGAACAGCAATCACAGCGCACACCCGGTTCCGGAATATCTGCGCCATAAGCACAAAGCACAGAGGAAGCACAAAATCCCCCAGTGCCGGCCATGCAACGATGTATCCGGCATTGGAATATTTCGCCAACAGCACAGCAAGTGATACTGAAATAAACATCAGCATCACCATGGTCAACACCACCATACCGCGCCGCAGCAGATATTGAACTTTGCGTTTCAAAAGTTTATCTCCCCTGAATCCCCTGACCTGTGATGGATCAAATTAAAAGCACCACACTCCATTGCGGAAAACCGCGACCGCTTCTCCTTCACTTGTGATACCGTCGATCTCAAGATCTTCACTGCCGATCATAAAATCGACATGGATCATACTGTCGTTGATCCCCATCTTCCGCAACTCATCCTGACTGTAAGAAGCATAATCGCGTATGCAGTTGTCAAAACCTCTGCCCAGCGCCACATGACAGCAGGCATTTTCATCAAAGAGAGTGTTGTAAAAGATCATACCGCTGCGGTTTATGGGAGAATCCCATGAAATCAGCGCACATTCACCGAGGTAAGCGGCACCATCATCCATAGCGATCATCCGTTCCAGAGCCTCCTGTCCCTTTGCCGCCTTGACTTCGACCGCCTTGCCGTTTTCAAAGCGGATGGAGAAATCCTCGATCAGAGTTCCCTGCCACGACAGCGGTTTGGTCGCAACCAGAACCCCTTCCGCTTCTCCGCGCATGGGAGAGGTGAATATCTCCTCGGAGGGGATATTGGGGTTGAACACCCGACCGGAAAGGTCGGTTTCAGAACCACCGGCAAAAATCCCCTCTTTTATCAAACCGGCACGGAAATCGGTTCCGTTGGAGGAACGGTAACGCAACTCTTTGAAGTTGTAAGCATTGAGCTGTTCGCAGCGCCGGTGGACAGTTTTATTGTGTTCATCCCAGTTGGCAATGGCATCGCCGTTGGCTCTGGCAGCGCTCAAAATCGCCTCCCACAATTTTTCGACCGCTTCCGCATCGGGAAGCTCCGGAAAAAGTTTTTTCGCCCAGCGGACACCGGGGACACCGGCGATACACCACTGGAATTTATTTTCCATGGCATCGCGATAAGGTTTTATTTTGGGGTAGCGCGCCATCTGGGAACGGGCGCGTTTGCCCTGGTCGATATCATCCATACCATCGGGGTCGTCGGAATCCAGCCAGATGAATGCCGGAAGTTTTTCACTGCGCCACTTGAGTTTGGCGATCTCCCACTCCTCGATATGAGAAAGAGTTTCTTCACTCTGACGGAGCTGATCGAGCCGGGCAAGAGGCATATCTTTCCACTCAACGGTAACTTTGGCAGCGCCGTTGTCGTAACACTTTTCCACCACCAGCCGGGTAAAATCGATCTCATCCAAACCGGCGACAACGATCACCTCCTGTCCCTTATCGGGATTGATCCCCCGTTTGACCAGAAGGTCGGCATAAACTTCCAAACGTTTTCTATCCATAGTATTGCTCAACACTTTCCATATTTTTCCAACAACTCTGCCGCCACGCGGACACACTCGACACACGGGACAGCCGGGAGTGCGGATTTCAACTCCCGGCATTTTGAACTGCCAAGAATTTCAACAAAATCATTGCGCAGAGTTTGTTGTTTTTCTTCCCCGACAGCGCACATTGCTGCATGCAGCGCACCGCAGCAATTATCCGGAGCATTGCCGCCGCCACACATTTTCATCTCATCAGCAAGTTCTCCGTATCCGCATCCGTCCACAACAGCCTGAGCGCAGTTGTGGCAACGGGGAACTGCAGTAAATAATTCAACAGCTCTATTCATAAACGACTCCTCCAATCTTTATAATATAACATCTTCCGGACGATATTACAAAAATTTTCCGGCAAAAAAACGTTTTTTTTATATTTGTTGACTTGACAAAAGTAAAAATTTGTGATAAAATTAATCAGAGACCGGCAAAACTTAAAAATTTGTTAATGTCCCAAATTTTGTGAAACTGAATATTCTCTGAAAGGTCAAGAATAAAAACAGTCGTTTGCAATCGGCGGATGGATCGTGCGGCAAGGTTGCTGGTAAATCAAGGCGAAGCTGAAGGAGTGGACTATTGTCCTCGACTGAAGATGAGTCCGCAGATTTGCCCGCAAGATTGCCCGCGAGGCGCCGCCGCAGTTTAGATTTCTCACAAAAAATGAGACAACACCAAAAAGTTGCAAAGCGCCCGCAATGCGCCGCTGCAAATTGGATTTTTTTGCAAAATAAAACCAAGGAGGTTAAGTTATGGCAAACTGTCTGAATCACCCTGACCGCGAAGCTGTCATCCATTGTGCCGCATGCGGAAAACCGGTATGCTCCGGATGTGTCGTACAAGCCAGTTACTGCTCCGATATTTGCGCTGAACGCGGCAAAGCTGCCGCCGCCCGTGCCTGCGGTGTCATCGATGAGCGACGTCGCACCCGTAAATCGGCACTTCCCAAAAGGATCGCTCTTGTCATAATTCTGCTCGCCATCGCCGGAACATTGTACTGGTACTACTCCAACAACAAAAAACAAATCGACCGGAAAGCGCGCTCTATTGTCAACTCCGTAGACAGGAAAAACCGGGATGCCATCCGTTCCAATCAATACCGGGCACCGGATTCAAAGTTCAAGCGAGACCGGGAAAACCTCGTCCGGTAACAGTTTTGCAAATTTTCCGGTTGCAACCCTTTGAAAATTTGACTTTTTCATCAAAATGCACTATATTATATTGTTGTATGGTGATTACGATGCACTTTTTAATTGAAGATATTAATCACTGTACAAAACGTAATTTTGCACAGCAGAAAAAATGATATTCTCATCTGCAATGCAAAAAACAATTATCAATCTCAGGGAGAATAATTATGCCGGACATCAAAGTTGTTTTGAATGAAGAAATTCGCCGCCTTGCCAAGAAAGAAATCAAACTTGCGGTAATGCCGTTGTTGAAAACCATTTCCGAACAGCGTCATGCCATTTCCGAACTAAAAAAACGCATTGCCCAGCTGGAAAAAGCTGCTCCGGCAGCTGTTGTTCCTCCGAAAGCTGAAGCCGACGAAGAGGCAAAGACCAAACTCCGTCTCAATGCCGCCGGCATCATCCGTGTCCGTACCAAACTGAAACTTACTCAAAGCGACTTTGCCAAACTGCTCAACGTCTCCACTCACACCGTTTCCATGTGGGAGCTGGACAAAGTTTCCCCGCGCCAGAATGCCCGCGTCGCCATCTGCGCGCTCCGCACCATCGGCAAACGGGAGATCAAACGCAGATTGGCAGAATTTTCTGAAGAACAGAACAACGCCTGAGCCTGGATCATCCATCCGGTTGCAGTACCCCGTAGCTGTTGTACTGCAACCAGTTTTCAAAAAAAAGTTCCACCATGTCAAGAAACGGTTTTATCAGCGACAACCTTTACGATATGCGCGACCGGTTCAAGCGCAATCACGAAGAACGCCAGCAATCCCCTGCCCCGCGGGATGAACGATCTCCACGGAAAGAACAGGAAGTGCTGACGTTATCCAAAGAAACGCCCGGAAGCGTTGCCAAATCCTCGGTGGCAGAGGTTGGCAAAGAATACTCCGGCGTATCAAGTTTGCCCCAGTTGAGCTCCTCCCGCAGCAGCAGCGATGCCGCCCGGGAAGCCCGCGATCTGGAAGGAAGATTGCTGCGTGACCGCAGTTTTGCCGAAGCTGATGCGGAGTATCTGCAAAAATACCGCGCATCTCTGGAAGATTTCCGTTCGCAAGTTGACTCTCTGCTGACTGAACTGCGGACATTGGGCAAAGAACACGCTGACTCAGCTGATTATGCCAGAAGAGTCGATGCTCTGCGCCTCAAATATTTCCACGCTTACGGAAAATTTGATGCCATGCGTGCCAACCGCAGCAGTACCGGTCCCTCCGGAAGCGATGTCAATGTGACATTACCCTCTCAGTGGGGGATCGTTGCCGGAATAGTTGCCGCTGCGTTGATCGTTTCTCTGACACTGATTTTTATTTTCGGGTGAAATCATGATAATCCGCAGCAGTGCCTATCCCCGCGCCGCACTGGTCGGCAATCCCTCCGACGGTTATTTCGGCAAAACGATAGCGTTTGTCTTTGACAACTATCAGGCGCAAGTACAGCTTTACGAAACACCGGAGTTGAAATTTCTGCCTTCGACCCGCGATTACACGGAGTTCAAAAATCTTGAAGATCTGGATAACAAGGTCGATACTTACGGCTATTACGGCGGTATCCGGCTGTTGAAAGCGGCGGCACGGCAATTTTATCACTACTGCAAAAAGCACGGTGCTTCACCGGAAAAGAGCAACTTTACCATCCGTTACGAAAGTGACATCCCCAACCGGCTGGGACTTGCCGGTTCTTCAGCAATAATCACCGCCGCCATGCGCGCAATGTTCAAATATTATGATTTGCAAATCAGCAACGCGGAGCTTGCCAACCTTGTCCTCGCCACCGAGCGGGATGAACTCAGCATCCCTGCCGGATTGCAGGACAGGGTGGCTCAGGCTTTTAATCATCCGGTGTTCATGGATTTCAACCGCGACCTGATGGAAGAGCGCGGCTACGGCGATTACCGCTGTATCGACATCCCCTCCGGGATAAACCTCTTTGTCGGATACCGTACCGATTTGGCAGAAGGGTCGGAGATCCTTCATTCCCGGTTGCGCAGCGATTACAACGCCAAAGTTCCGGCGGTTCTCGATGCGATGGAAGAGTGGGCGGAACTGACCGAAAAAATGACATCTGCACTGCAGCAGCGCGACCACTCGGCAATCGCCCGGATCATCGACCGCAACTTCGACTTGCGCTGTGAAGTGTGCGCCAGCAGTATCAGCGAGAAAAATATGCGCATGGTCACCCTCGCCCGCGAATGTGGCGCCTCGGCAAAATTCACCGGTTCCGGCGGTGCCATCATCGGTACGTTTGAAGATGATGCCATGTTTGAGCGTCTGCAAACGACATTGAAACAATATGACGTGGAGATAATCCGTCCCCGCATCGTCACCAATGGAGTAAATTCTGTATGTCCGGAGCAGTAAAAAAAGCCGTCATCCCCGCCGCCGGTTTCGGAACCCGGATGCTGCCGTTTACCAAAGCGGTTCCCAAAGAACTGGTTCCGCTGGTGGATAAGCCGGTCATTCAGTATGTAGTGGAAGAAGCCATCTCTTCCGGTATCGAAGAGATCCTGATAATTCTCAGTACCGGAAAAGAAGCAATCATCAATCACTTCAATCCGGCATACGAATTGGAAACCCGGTTGAACACTTCCGGAAAAACCGAACTTCTTTTGGAAATCACTTCCATCGGGCGCGGAGCAGTTATCAGTTACATCTACCAGCAGCAGCTCAACGGTTTGGGTGATGCGGTGAAACTTGCCGAAACTTTCGCCGGAAACGGTCCCTTTGCGGTGCTGCTGGGAGATACGGTGCTGGATTCAAACAGCGAGCTTCCGGTGACCGGACAACTGATAAAAGAGTATTCCCGTTGCGGCCACTCCGTTACTGCCGTGGAAGCGGTTCCGGAGGAGAAACTTTCCCGGTACGGCGTTGTCGGCGGAAAGTGGGAGCTTCCCGGCTGTATGCAAGTTGAGACCATGATCGAAAAACCTGCCCCCGGCACCGCGCCAAGCTGTTTTGCCGTGGCATCGCGATATGTGTTCACTCCGGAAATTTTCCCCGCCCTCCGGGCTACACCTCCGGGAAAAAATAACGAGATCCAACTTACCGATGCCATGAAACAACTTGCCGCGTCCGGCAGATTGAATGCCCGTGTCATCGATGGCAAACGTTACGATCTTGGCAGTAAAGCCGGATTTATCACCGCCAATGTCGAATTCGCCCTTCGCCGCAGTGAACTTGCCGGAGCAATCGAAACTGAACTTGAAAAAATTTTACAAAAAAGAAAGAGTGACCGTGTTTAAGAAACTGAAAAAACTGATAAAATCTCTGCTCCGCAAAGAGCTGGATGATAAGAAAATCGTTGCCGCTCCCGGAAAACGCAATAAAAACCGCAAGAAAAATTCTGCGGATAAATCGCCGTCCCCTGCCAAAAACAGCAACGGTAAAAATCCCGCAAAAAAGAAAAAGAGCGAAAACCGCCCCGCTTCCGCCGCTCCGGAAAAGCGGAAAGTTCCCCCCATGCCCAAAGAGCTGGTCGATGTTCCCATCGTGGAGGGCAAAACGCGCTTCCTCGACCTCGATCTGCATTTGCTGGTAAAATACGGCATCCAGCATGCAGGTTTTGAATACTGCACCCCCATCCAGCAGATGTCGCTTCCCCCGCTGCTCGAACAGCGCGACCTCGCCGGGAAAGCCCAGACCGGAACCGGAAAAACTGCCGCATTTCTTCTTGCCTCCTTCACCCGGCTGCTCAACAATCCGCTGCCGGAACCGCGCACTTCCGCCCAGCCCCGCATGGTGGTCATGGCGCCGACAAGAGAACTTGCCATGCAGATACACAAGGATGCCTGCGAACTTGGTATTTTCACCGATTTGAATATTGCCGTTGTCTTCGGCGGCATGGATCACGAGACCCAGCGCCGTTCTCTGGATCGTCCGCTGGATGTGCTGGTCGGCACCCCGGGGCGCATCATCGACTACTCCCGTTCCGGTTCGCTGGATTTGTCCAAGGTGGAAATTCTGGTCATCGACGAAGCCGACCGCATGCTGGATATGGGATTCATCCCCGACGTGAAACGCATCGTCTCCCGGATGCCGGAAAAAGGCAACCGGCAGACCTTGCTCTTCTCCGCAACACTGGAAGACCGTATTTTGAATCTGGCTTCAGGCTGGCTGGCTGATCCGGTGATTTATGAAAGCGAACCGGAAAAACCGGTAAGCGAAAACATCACCCAGACCTTCTACTCCGTGCTGCGGGAGGAAAAACTCGCCCTTATCCTCTACATCCTGCGCACAATGGATTATGAACGCCTGATCATCTTCGGCAACCGCAAAGACATAAATCTGCGCCTCCAATATGACCTCGCCTGTTACGGTTACGATATCCCCGTACTCTCCGGCGACATCACGCAAGCCAAACGGATAAAGATCCTCGACCGTTTCCGCGCCGGAAAAGAACGTGTCGTCATCGCCACCGACGTCGCTGCCCGCGGCATCCACGTCGATGACATCTCGCTGGTCATCAACTATGACCTGCCGGAACAGCCGGAGGATTACATCCACCGTATCGGACGTACCGGAAGAGCCGGACACCGGGGGACGGCTATCAGCTTCCTCTGTGAATATGGAGCCTACTATCTCCCGGCGATCGAAGAGCTGCTCAATGTCCAGTTCAGCAGTACGCTTCCCACGGAAGAGATGCTCCAACTGCCGGAAAAGGTTGCCAACCCCAAGCTTCCGGAACGTGACAGCTCACATTCCGAAGGGGGAAATTTCAAACACCGCAGCGGCGGCGGCAAACGTTTCAGAAAATAATCCATCATGCAGCGCAAAGAACTTATCCTCGGCTGGATACTGCTGTTTTTAGTCAGTATCATGTACTTTTTTGCCAACTTGCAAAAGGTCGTGGTTCCGGGCAGTGTATTCAACGAATTGCAGATGATCTTCAACTGTGATGCGGCATCCATCACCGGACTCGGCGCCGGTTTCATGTATGCGTACAGCATCAACCAGTTGACCGTCGGCGTACTGGCGGACCGTTATACCGGCACACGGGTGATCGCCGTTGGCGGAGCATTTTTCTGTATCGGGTCGCTGTTGTCGGCATATTCCGGCTCATTGCCGCTGCTTTACTTCAGCCGGGTGCTCACCGGCTTCGGTGCCAGCGCAGTCTATTTAAGTATGCTGAAACTGATTTTCCGCATCACGCCGCAAGCGTATACGATGGTGCTGGGAATAATGATGCTGATCGGTTATTCCGGAAGTATCATCAGCGGAGCTCCGTTTGTAAAACTCATCAAGAATTTCGGCTACAGCAAATGCATGCTTATCATCGGTATTGCCACAGCCGTGTGCCACATCCTGTTTGTCATCTGTGCGCTGATGTCAAAACTGCCGGCAATCAACCGGGAAGTAAAACTTGATCTCTCTTCTTACAAGGCCGTGATGACCCGGCATAACCTGAATGTATTTTTCACTACAAGCATTGGATTTGCCATATTTTATTCCATGCAGATGACGATCGGAAAAAAATTTCTGGAAGATTTCTGCCATCTTTCCCCGGAAGGTTCCGGGATCATCATGTCGATAGCCATGGTAATATCCAGCTGCAATGCATTTTTGCAGGCGATACTGACCAAACTTGCCGGCAACCGGAGATTGCCGTTCATGCATTTCTGCGGCTTCGGTTGTCTTGCCGGAAGTGTGATACTCTTTCTTACCACGCTTTTTGAGTGGCGCTGCTGGCAGCTTCCGGCGGGGGCATGGATACTTCTGAGCTTTGCCGGAAACAACGCCATTGTGCAGGTGGCGATGCTGCGGGAAACCAATCCCGATAACCGGGTGGGAACCGCACTCAGCATCAGCAACTGTATTGCTTATCTGGTCATTGCTGTTGCCGGAAGCCTGACCGGTTTTCTGTTGGAACTCTATCCGCCGCAACTGGTCGACGGCATAAAAATCTACGGTCGCAACTCATATTTGTGTGTCTTTGCCATGCTGGTGGTTTTCGGTTTGACCACCGCGCTCAACTCCATATTTTTGAAGGAGACTCACGGCAAAAACATTAAAGTTTAGCGGGCATTTCGCAGAAGACAACCTGCGGCGCCGCCTCGCGGACAATCTTGCGGGCAAATCTGCGGACTCTTCCTCGGTCGAGTACAGTCGTACACTCCCTCGGCTTCGCCTTGATTTACCCCCAACCTTGCCTCGCGATGCATCCGCCGGTCGAGTACAGTCTTTTTTTTGAACCGGCGGCGGCGCCTCGTGGGCGCTTCGAACCGGCAAATCTGCGGACGTACGGCTTCATTACATTACGCCGCGACAAGCATCTTCACTCCTTGCCACGTCGGAGAAGTGCGGGCAAACTTGCTCCTGTCCTCCGTAGCCATCGAGGCGAAGGAGGATGCACCACGATGCATCCGCCGGTCGATGGCAATTTTGAGCGCGGCGCTGAGCGCACGCGCGTTGTGCTTGAAATAATGATTT
>JAFTRX010000070.1 GCA_017462015.1 Lentisphaeria bacterium | reverse complement strand
TTTTGGTTAGATGCCCCATGGTTTCCTCCATAAAATTTGTCATAGTAAACGCACCCCCTCCCGGGAGGGGGAATACCCATGACTTTTATGATAGCACATCTATAACCAATATTTCAATTTGTCAGACTAAATGCACAATTACTGTTTGTCATAGTAAACGCACACTGATCTCAAAAAGAGCGTGCGTTTACTTTTACAATCGTCATTGTCAAGAGTATTTAAAAAAAATCACGACAGCTATATTGAAAAAATCTTTCACACAAAGTATATTAAAAGTACATTATCAAGGAAATGCAAACACACGGGAAACTGATATGCTTCTGAATGGATATCCGACCGTTGCGGGAACTTTTGAAGACCCGACATTACAACTTGCCGCCGACGAACTTTCCGCCCTCTGCCGCAGAAGATTCCCCCGCCCGGCTGAGTGGGAAGCGGTTTTTGCGATCGATAAAAAGCTCCCCTCTTTTGAAGTGCACTTTTCAGCTCCGACACTGACCATAGCCGGTCCCTCCGCCGTAGAGATACTCTACGGCGTTTACGATTTTGCAGAAAAAATACTCGGCTTCTTTTTCTATGAACCGGGCAACGATCTGCTCACCGCTTCCGCTCCGGTGGAAATCTCCGATGGGATCGTGATCCCGGCGCGCAAGGTCCCGTTCAAAGTGCGCGGCTTCATTCAGGAATATCCCTTCAATCAGGACTCTCTGCTTCTCGCCGATTGGATGGCAAAAAACAAACTCAACTTTCTCAACGTCTGGATGAAGTATTACGATAAACTCGATGCCGCCGGACGTGAGGCTTTCCGCGTCAGAGGAATCGAAATCCAGAGCGGACACCACAATTTTGACTACTGGATACCGGCGGCAAAATATTACCGCGAACACCCGGAGTTTTTCGCAGAAATAAATGGTACTCGCATCAAACCGGAAAAAGATGAGAACTCCCTTCTGCTGGGCAAACAGCTCTGCACCACCAATAAGGAACTGCGCAGAGAAATCGTCAGCAACATGGTCGATTATATCGAAAAAAATCCCGAACTCAAATCCGTGGGACTTACCCCCAATGACGGCTTCGGCTGGTGCGAATGTCCGGAGTGTTCCAAATTTTATGACAAAAGCAAACATGGCGAACTCTATTCTCTGTCTTCCCATGTTTACATCGCCGACCGCATCTTCCACGACATGATCCGCGACGTGGCAAATCAACTTGGCCGGCGCCGCCCGGATATCAACCTTTATTTTTGCGCATACATCAACTACAGCCGCCCGTCGGAAGGCTTCAAACTCACGCCCAATCTGGCAGTGATGATGGCCCCCTACTGGCGCTGTGTAAACCACCGTATCGACGAAAAATGCCCTATCAACTCCCATTATGCCGATGACATCAAAGCCTGGTGCGACAGCAAAGCCGGGGGCAAAGTGGTGATTTACGAGTATTACATGGGGGTGAATTTTTACCTCTCTCTGCCCTTGATCTTCCACCATACCATTTTTCAGGAGTGCGCGTACTACGAGTCCATCGGCGTTGACGGCATTGCCACTCAGTTCCATCCGCCGCACTGGACAGCTTACGGACTCAACTTTATCGCCATGGCAAAAGCTCTCCGGGGAGAAAAAGAGGAGGATGCCATCCCCCGGATAATGAACTCTCTTTTCGGCAGCGATGCCGCTGAAGCTGAAGCGTTCTATTCCTATCTGCGCTCTATTACCTCTTCAGCCGGTCCCTGCCACATAACCTATCCCTACGCGCTTTTCAGCCGCACTGAGCTTGCGCCCTATGCCGAAGCGCTCAACCTGGCAAAGCGTCTGTTGAGCAAGGATCCTGCCAGCAAACTCCGCCGGGAACTTGTCATCTGGGCAGAATATCTTTACCGCTACAAATCCCTCTTTGATGCTTTCCATGCCGGAACTGCCGGAATTCCTGAAATCGACGAACTTCTGGAGTGGATACACTTGCACCGGAACACCCATATATTTGTCCACAACCGTTTTGACACCTTCTTTGAGGCGTGGCGAAGTGCAATAAGGCAAAAAAAAGAGTATCTTCACTTCAACCTGGATTGGGAAGACGAATACATCCGCAAACACAGGATCGTGTTGAATACCCCTGAACAGTGATTCTTGAAGAATCCCCCGGCATGCGATGAACACATACCGGGGGCGCCTGGTGCATTATGAATCAAGATGCTCTCCTCATATCACTCCTCGACAAATTTTGCACCTGTCTTTCGACATTATCTTAATTTAATTCATTTTTTAATTTTTTCAAGCTTTATAAAAATATTTAATCGTTTTTTGTTATTTTTTTCAGTAAAAATTCAATTTATCCGAGCCGGAGCCAGCCGGACAAAGTCACTTATTTACCCAGTTTATCTGATTCGCCATCATACGCGCTGCCGGAATACCACACCGGCTCCTGACCGCGCACCTGATTCTCCAAAAATCCCATACCGGGACCGGGAAGCAAATCGTGTCCGCCTTCAAAAATCGTGACCCGAACCCAATGCGAGACCCGGCGCAGCAGAACTTTGTACGGTCCGTATGCGGCATCCGGTTCACCCTGATATTTGAGATGTTCCGGAATTTCCTGATTCTTTTCGATAAATTCAATATCCCCGGCAGAAATCCGATCTTCCGGCGCGGCAAGCAAATTGAAAGCCCGCAACGTGTGACCGACCGGAACACTGCCTTTGTGACCGTCATGGATGCCGGT
This sequence comes from Lentisphaeria bacterium, assembly GCA_017462015.1. Taxonomy (GTDB): domain Bacteria; phylum Verrucomicrobiota; class Lentisphaeria; order Victivallales; family Victivallaceae; genus UBA1784. The sequence goes on along the minus strand of JAFTRX010000070.1, from coordinate 4,928 downwards.
GCCGATGTCGATGATCGTCTTTCCGGCGGCAGAAGCCAAATAGGTCGCCGGAGAACGGCGCTTGGCCTGAGCCGCCGCCGATGAGGAAATTTCCGGATCACCGTCACAGGCACTTTCGATATGCTTGTAATATTCCCGTCCGGACTTCTTACATTCCGCGTGCCACTTGATAAGATCGGTGATCGGACACCATGAGGAGATCGCCGTCCACAACTGCGGAGTACGTCCCGCCATCAGCAAGGAGGCGTGACCGCCGCCGGAACCGCCGATAAGATAGATACGCTGTTCATCGACCGGACAGACACTCTTGGCATATTCCACCGCACTTTCGATATCGGAGACGACCAGATCTGAACCGCACGCCTTGCGGTTCCAGTTCGGCCCGCGGAAGAGCGGATAGATGCAGTGCCAGTTGCGCTCTTCGCACCGGGCGCGGAACTTTTCCCACGACTGGGTCAAATCAGCACTCCAGGTGTGAAGTGCCACCACCAGCGGACGGGGTTCATCACCTTTGGCACGCCAGAATAACGCCGGCTGTTTCGTTTCATCCAACTTGGAGACAAAGAAAACTTCGTATTGCTGATCCATCGTAAAAAATCCTCCTTTTTATCAAAATTTTGTAAATATTTTAATAAATATAATGTATTGGACGCAAAATTACAATACCTCCGACTTGATAAATCGTATAAATATGGTTATATTTTCTTAAGTACAATTTTTACCGGCAAATATGCAAGGAGAAAAAATACCCATGTCGCCGATGGAATGGAAAAATTTGTTGTCGCCTCACCGGCTTTGCAGTGAGCTTCCGGGAAAAATAACTCCGGAACGATCCCCCTTCCAGAGAGATTTTGACCGCATCATATTTTCCGGAAGTTTCCGCCGCCTGCAGGATAAAACTCAGGTGTTTCCACTGGCACAAAATGACTACGTCCGTACCCGTCTGACCCACAGCATGGAAACCAGCAGTATCGCCCGCAGTCTGGGTACTGCCGCCGGGGTGTTCATCTGCAATGAATTCGATACCTGCGGCGCCCACCCCAGCGATATCGGCGCCGCAGTCGCCGCCGCGGCACTGGCACACGATATCGGCAATCCCCCGCTGGGCCACGCCGGTGAAGAAGCAATACGTTACTGGTTCACCGATACCCCTGAAGGGCAAAAACTTCACGACACCATGAGCGCACCGGAAATCGCCGATATTTGCAAGTATGACGGCAACGCTCAGGGGTTCCGCATTCTCTCCCGGCTGGAGATGCCGGATAATCGCGGCGGCATGCAGCTCACCTGCGCCACACTGGGTTGCTTTGCCAAATACCCGGGCAGCGCTCAAAGCAATTTGAAAAAATGCGGTTTCTTTCAGCAGGAAGCAAAACTTTTTGCTGAAGTTGCCGAGTATTGCGGCATGATAAAAAAAGATGACCACTCCTGGGTGCGCCATCCGTTAAGTTTCCTGCTGGAAGCGGCAGACGATATTGCCTATTTAACGGTGGATTTTGAGGATGCCGCCCGTTTGGGAATGATTGAATACTCCTGTCTGGAACGGCTTTATCTGGAAATCATCGACACCGAGCGTTCCCGTAATTATGTCCGCACTCTCGCGACCAACGAGCGCAAAGCGGAATTTCTCCGGGCGCAGGCAATCGGCGTTCTGGTGCGTAACGCGGCAGATGTTTTCATCGCCCATCATGACGAACTTATGCGCGGAGAATTCAACTCCTCATTGACCGAAATGATTCCGCAAAGCGGAATATTGGCTGAAATCCGGGAACGCAGTGTCCGGGATATTTACAATCACCGGAGCGTGGCAGAAGTTGTCGGCGCCGGATTTGAGTTAGTACAGGGCATGCTGGATATTTTCATCCCCTGTGTCAATGAAATGGCACTGGAATGTGCCGGAAAATTGAAAGCAAGTTACCGGAGCCGCCGGGTATCTGCGCTGCTCCCGGTACTCCATTATCCGCGCCCGGATGAGATCGATTCCACCTACACCCGGCTGCTCCGGGTGCTGGACTACATCTCCGGAATGACTGACCGCTATGCGGTTGCCCTTTATCAAAAGTTGAAAGGGATATCCTTATGAGCAATGATGCTGTCAATTTGCAGTGGGGAGATTTTGTCGGTCCTTACAGAATAGAGACCGAACTGGGAAGAGGCAACAACGGAGTGGTTTATCTCGCCCGCCAGGAGCTGATGGATCGCCTGGTTGCCTGCAAAATCCTGTTTCCGGAGAATGGGGAGAATGAGGAAAATGTGGAAGCATTTTTCCGGGAAGCCAGAACCGCTGCCAAAATGTCTCATCCCAATATCGTTCAGGCGCTTGACGTCGGAATTTCCGGTGAGATGCGTTACTTTATCATGGAGTATGTTGATGGTGAAGCTTTGGAATACATCCGGGCAGCAACACCGGAGTTGCTGACTCCGAAATTTATCCTTGCCACAGCGGTGAAGTTGGCGAATGCCCTCGATTATGCCTGGAGAAATCACGGCATCGTCCACGGCGATATCAAGCCGGAAAACATTTTGATAAATGTCAGCGACGGTTCTCCGAAGCTGGCAGACCTCGGAGTTGCCCGGATCGCCGGAAGCAGCAACGACACGGAAATCATGGCGACCCCGCTGTATGTCGCACCCGAAGTGATTACCCAAACCGGCGTTTCACCTGACCCGCGCAGCGACATATACAGTTTCGGCGTAATGCTTTACGAACTTTGCTGCGGCGAACCCCCGTTTGACGGTGAAATGGACGAACTGCTCAACAAACATATTTATGAGCAGCCCTGCCCGCTGCTGCGGCGCAATCCGGATATGGATGTGAAATTTGCCGCACTGATCGACCGGATGCTGAAAAAATCCCCCGATCAGCGCCCGCAATCATGGCACGAAGTGGAACTCTCCCTCCGCGAGATCGAAACCAAAATACTGACCACCCCGCAGAAACAGGACAAACTGGAACAGCCCAAAGCTCAAACCGGAACTGCTCTCTGGTTCAAAATCATCTTCTGCATCATTGCCGGTATCGCCCTGGCTCTGCTGGTCGTTTTTATGCTGAAGTATATGTGATCATCCCCAGAATTCCGCTTCAAGTGCGGCAATTTTGGCTTTTTGAGCAGATAATGCCGCCGTATCGGGAGCAAATTTCAGCTTCTTATAATCCATGATTTTGCCGATACGTTCCGCGTACGGGAGATGAGTCACCCGGTCATAATCCGTATCCGGAGTACCGCTTGCCAGTGCGGCATACATCAAATCAGCTTCAGAAGAACAGAGCGCATCATGGCGGGGATAATAATTTTCCCGCAGGAAGTGATAGAAACTTACCAGCTCCAACGTTCCGGAAGTGCGGTGGATCTCGCCGGGATATGTGCTTACAACCACATTCATATTGGCAAGCAGTGCATCGCGCAATGCCGGAAACTCGTTACGTTCAGCCCAAATCACAGTCAAATGGATGCCGATATCTCCGACATTATGCGCATCATTGTTGCCGACTGCCGGGATACGTTTGCCGCAAGCGATACACAAATCGGAATAAAGGGCGTGGGTTTCGTCTGCGTTGCGTTCGCCGTGTCCGAAAAGTTCTACCGCATCAAAAATCTGTTTTTCACAAACATAATCCCGCACGCACCGGGGCAGGAAAAGCCGGTCAAACGGCCGCCAGAACGGGTGGCAGAAGATGTTTACGCCTCCGGCATCATGGATCATATCAGCAACGACATGATAACATGCGGCAAGGTAACGCAAATATTCATCCTTGAAATCCGGTACGACTTTCAGATATTTGGCAAGCAGTGCATCGAATTCCGGATTGCCCCGGAACAACCGGTCGGAGATGGAGACGTTGCCGCCGAAATTCAAATTGTGAATGGTGTGCAAATCCGGCAAATGCACCTCCTCTGAAGGATAAACCTGAAAATCTCCACCGCACTGCGAGATGAAATCCTGCGCCTTGAGCGACGGATAATGCTGTTTATGGTCGGAAATGGAGATGAAATCCATACCGGCGGCGCGGTTGACGATTGCATAATATTCCGGACTCAGCAACTCCTTCTGTCCGCAACAGCCGGAGTAACCGCTGTGCAAGTGCAGATCACCGCGGAAAGGACGGAGTTTGAGCCATTCATGGCGGACAGCATAAGTATGGAAGGTGTAAAGTACCCGCTCTCCGATACGGATGCGGAAAATACACTCGCCTTCCCCCCGGAAATAATATTTTATACGCATGATCCCTGCGGCATCGATCTCAACCGGAATCGGCTCAAACCAGGGACGTTTCATATCAAATCCGTTGCCGCAGGTATAACCGGGCAGATCACCGTTGGCAAAAAGTCCGTCCGGCCCTACCGTTTCAACGACAATATCCCCGCTGAAGATACGGAAATCAGAGTGGGGAAAATTTCCCCGCACAGTAAGTTCGCTCATCGTATCAGCCGGAACGATCCGGGGAGTAACAGTATAAAGTTCAGCCAGCATAATATTTTCCTTCCTGTAAAAATTATCATCCTGTTTTTGTAAAAAATACAACCTGCGGCGGCGGTCGCGAACAAGCCATTTTATGGTTTGAAGAGTTGTCATACATAAAATATACCACGCAAGAGAAGTTTTGCAAGCGCAAATCGGTTGCAAAAACGGGGCTGTCGCAAAACATCAAGTTTTGCAACAGCCCCGTTGCTACTCAACAAACTTATTCCAATCATGATTTACCGTTTTCCTCAATAAATCACTTCGAGGAATGAGATATCGTTGATGTGCAAAATCACCAGTGGGAATGCGTTCAAAGCTGTTATGAACGCGACCGGTGGTGATATCGCGACGTTAATGTGAGTTTTTTCAAGGCGAAGCTGAGGGAGTGTACGACTGTACTCGACCGAAGCTGAGTCCGCAGAAAAGGCTCGCAGGAACAAGCGAGATTGCCGCCGCAGGTTGTT
>JAFTRX010000069.1 GCA_017462015.1 Lentisphaeria bacterium | reverse complement strand
TTTTTCCCGGTCAGAAATTGCTGTGATGAAGCTTCAGAAAATCTTTTGGAGTACGTCCGGTATGTTTCTTGAAAAAACGGGAAAAATAAAATTCATTGGAAAATTTCAATTCTTTTGCCACTTCATACACCCGGTATTCACCGGAAGAAAGCAGTGTATAAGCGCGCCGCAGAATACAACGGGTCAGAAAACGTTTAGGCGTTATCCTGTTTTGACGGATGAAATTCCTGCTGAATGTATCACGGTTTACTTTACAAAGATCTGCCAGTTCGGCAACCGTTGTCATGGCTGTACACGTCTCGGAAAGCAATCGCAAACCCGGACTGTAAACTCCGTTCAAATTCAATTCCACAAGTTCCAGACGGTCAAGCAGGGCTCCGATACAATCGTATGTGATCCCCAGTAATTTGACGGACCATACATTTTCCGGTGCAATTCTGAAGATCTGCAACGTCCGTTCAACCAGTGCCGGGTCATCAAAATCCAATATTTTATTGACGGAAGTAAATAGATCAAGACCATTATACAAATCAAAGAGAAATTGGATCGAAACAAAGTACATTGCTTTTGATAAACGCACTGCGGCAATATGCTCCGCCGGGATAAAATAAACGTGTCCCGCCGACATGGCATAGTGACAGTCGGCATCTTCCACATAAGATTCTTCGTTATCGCTGCTGCCCAGACAAAATAGCAAACGGTTCACAGAAAGTGCAGCAAACGTTCCATCTGCTGCCGGATAAGTGCCATAGGCAAAATGAGTGATCTGTAAATGAAAACGATTGGATAAGTATAATAAATTATCTTTGCTTTCTATTGGCATAATAGCATATCTCCGTATTGACTTCTGAATTAATATACACCGTTTAAAATATAAAACAAGTCGTAAAAGTATATGTTTTTTCTGATTTTATGTATGGATTTCATAAAACAAAAGAGTTATATTATCACCATTATCTGCTGACAAAGAAAATCAAGGGTAAAAATCATGCTTTATCAAGGTTTTGATGATGACAGAGAATATCTGATCAATAAATTCCGCGCCCCGGTCATGGATCCGGCAACCGGACTTGCCAATGATGAAATCAGAGCAAAAATTCTGGACGCAGTCGCCACCTGGAAAGAGCAGCCTGTTTCCATGATCAAAGCACATGGCTTTGAATTTATTTGCAGAAATATGCAAATCGATGTAAACCCCCATGACTGTTTCCCCGGATTCGGCTGTTATGACCGGAATAAACGCCCGATCGGTCCTCTCATCAGCAGCAACTCCAGCGCAGTATATGAAAAGTATCTGAAAAATACCGTCGGCGATTCCTGGACTGAGCAGCAAAAAGCCGGATTGATCACAATTTGGCCCGACTTTGACCATTCGGTACCGGATTGGGACACTATTTTCGCTCTCGGTTTCCCCGGTCTGCGGGATCGCGCAAGGAATTTCCGGGCGCAGCATCAGAAAAACGGAACGCTGACGCATGAGGTCGCTGCTTATTTTGACAGTATGGAAATCACTTGGAATGCGGTTCTGGAATGTATCGGCAGATTGCTTGATTACGCCAGGGAACATCACGGGAATCACCCCCGGATCCAACGCGAGATCCGCTGTCTGGAACAGATGCGTACCGGTGCTCCGCGGGATACTTATGAATTTTTGATGATCATTTATCTGTACTTCTTCTTTGCTGAACACATCGACCATATGCAAGTGCGTTCTTTGAGTAATCTGGATGCAGAAATGCTCCGTTATTACAAAAAGGATTTGGCAGAAGGCCGTTATACTATGGATGAGATCCGTGAATTCATTACCTGTTTTTTTATGCAATGGGCATCCATCGACAACTATTGGGGGCATCCGCTTTATCTCGGCGGAACCGCCCCCGATGGCGGCACGTTATACAACGAATGTTCCGCTTTGATTCTGGAAATTTTTGATGAACTCGCTATTCCGACACCGAAAATCCAGCTCAAAATCGCCAAACACACTCCCGATTGGTTGTTGAAACAGGCATTGCACATGGTGCGTGATCATAATTCCAGTCTCGTATTCATCAGCGATGAAAATGCACAGGAATTGCTGATCAGCCGGGGTTTTTCCAAAGAAGAAGCGCGTATCTGCCCTATTTCCGGATGCTATGAACTTGCGCCCCGGGATTCCAACGGGACAGGTGCCGGCCATATAAATATGCTCAAATGTCTGGAACTGGCATTGAATAATGGCTATTCCAAAATAGGTGATTATCACTGCAAATCCAAGACGATGAGATTGGAAGATATGAAGACTTTTGATGATTTCTATCAAACGGTTTTAATTTATCTGGATGAAATCATTCAGAGTCTCAAGAAAATCGCTTTTGAAATCGAACTGCATCTTGGAGAAATCAATCCCGGTCAGATGTTTTCCAGCACAAATATCACCAGTCTCACAAAAGGGATCGATGCATTTTCCCGCGGAACAACGTATAAATCCTCCGGGATTCTCCTGTGCGGACTTGGTACGACTGTTGATGCATTGATGGCGGTCAAGAAGGCAGTGTTCGATGAAAAACTTGTAACGCTGGAAGAATTCCGTGACATTCTGAACAACAACTGGGAAGGTGCAGAGAAACTCCGTCTCAAAATGCTCCACTGCAAAGAAAAATACGGCAATGGCATCCCGGAAGTTGATCAATATGCCAATAAACTTGTGAAATTTGCCGCCGCCAGGATCAATCGCCATCCCTCCGGCAGAGGCGGATATTTCTCTATGTCGGGCCACTGTGCACGGCAATTCATCGTACAGGGAGAAAAGACCTCCGCAACGCCTGATGGACGCAAGGAAGGCGAAGAATTTTCCAAAAACCTTTCCCCGACGATGGGGGCAGATACCAACGGCCTTACCGCATTGAGCCGTTCTGTTTGTGCAATGGATTATCACGATCTGCCAGGTGATTTTCCGCTGGATGTTATGCTGCATCCGGCAACTGTTCAGGGCGAAGAGGGATTGGAAGCAATGAAAAATTACATCTTTTCCCATTATGCAAACGGCGGTATGCAGATCCACTTCAATGTGTTCGATGCCCAAACACTGATTGACGCAGCTGCACATCCGGAAAATTACAGAAATCTTCAAGTGAGGGTATGCGGCTGGAATGTCCGTTTTGTTGAATTGAATGAAAAAGAACAGAATATGTATATCACACGCGCATTGCATATTGCGGAGTAACTCATTATGCCGGAAATCACAGGGCTTTTACTGGAACCTAAACGTTTTTCCATTCATGACGGGCCGGGGATACGTACCACATTATTCTTCAAGGGATGCGTATTAAAATGTATCTGGTGTCATAATCCGGAAAGTATTTCCACAAAAATACAGACAGGATATTATGATCACAAGTGTATCTTCTGCGGAGAATGTTTGGATGTCTGTCCTGTCAATGCTCACGAATTCCGGAATGGGAAACATCTGTTCACGCACGAACTCTGCACCGCTTGCGGAAAGTGCGAAAATGCCTGTCCCGGGAATGCCTTGAAACTTTACGGCAAAGTCACCACCATTGACGAAGCGGTAAAAATCGCACTTGCTGATGCCACTTTCTATCGGGAATCCAACGGTGGTGTCACGCTTTCCGGGGGCGAACCTTTGATGCAAATCGACTTTGCCGCTGCATTGCTCAAAGAATTGAAAAAAGCAAACATCCATACCGCCGTTGACAGTTGTGCAAATGTAGCAACAGACTGTTTTGACAAAGTTCTGCCATATACCGATATGTTCCTGATCGATTTCAAGCACGCAGACTCCGGTGAACATAAAAAACTCACAGGAAGCGGCAATGAATTAATTTGTAAAAATCTGCAATGGCTTTCCGAACATGGAGCAAGAATTGAGATCCGGATCCCGGTTGTTCCCGGATGCAACGACTCCGTGGAAAATATGGAAATGACCGCAGATTTTCTCGGCAGACTGCAGCTGGAAGCGGTACGTTTACTGCCCTATCATTCTCTTGCCGGGAGCAAATATCTGGCAGTGAATATGAAAAATACCATGCCGGAAGTCCCTGCGCCATCTTCCGGAACGCTTGCACGTTTTGCGGAAATTTTGCAAAAGCGGGATATCACTGTCAAATATTGAAGTTACTCCACAGCAGCTCTACGCAAGTGAGATCCGACCTGAACACCAAAGGGAGCGGCTTCGTTGGGGCTGTTGCAAAACCTCGTCTTGGAATAGTGATGCGAGGCGGTTGCCGCCGAGCGCGCAGGCTGGACGAAGCGAACCGCCGGTCAACAGCCGGCGGACGCGCTGAAGAAATTCAGCGCGGGCGGAGGAAG
>JAFTRX010000068.1 GCA_017462015.1 Lentisphaeria bacterium | reverse complement strand
TTTTGCGACAAACTGGAGCAAAATCATCCCGCTTTTTTTGAAAGAGAAAGGGGGCGCGGGGGAAAGGGAAAACTTTTTTTCCCGTGAAAAAAAGTTTTCCTTGTCCCCCGCACACTCCCATTTCACTTTAATAGAACTGCTGGTCGTAATAGCAATAATTGCGATACTGGCGGCGATGCTGCTTCCGGCGCTGCAGAAGGCGCGGGCGCGCGGACAGGAAAGCAATTGCCGTTCCAACTTGAAACAGCTGACTTCCGCCATGCAGCTGTATGCTTCAGATTACAATGACCATCCCTTCCACTGTCCGCCCAAGACCGGCGACGGAACCGCCGCTAAAGGTGGTGGTTCCATTTACGATTCCGCCGGTATTTCCAACTGGCGGACGACACGGAAAAACCGTTTCTGGCCCGGTCAGGCACTGCAGTATATCAATGTTCCCCAGATGTTCACCTGCCCGGGGGCGGAAGTTGACAAATCTTACGAAACCGATTTGAACAAACTCAAAACTCACGGTCACATCACCTATGCCGCCAACGGTCAGCTGTACACGGAACTCGATTCCGCAGAAAAACAGATCCGCAGCACCGTCAAACTGGGCAGCATCCGCAACCCATCCAACAAAATCGCCTTCAGCGAACTCAATCCCAGCGGTTCCCGGTCATATCTGCTGCCCTACCGCAACGCGACCCACAGCTCTTGGTATATGCACATCCGGCAGTGCCACAGCATCCACCAAGCCAAAACCCGCGGCAATACCGGACGGTGCGACGGTTCAGTGCAGGTGGTTCCGTACGCCGCTCTGAAAGCGACATGGGATAATTACGACATCACAGACAAAGACTGACAAGAGAAGGAAATATTGACCATGAAACAGCTTTTCACCGCATTTTTGATGTTGCCGTTTCTGTTATGCGCGACTCAGGTATCTTTGTTTGAACGCTTTGACACGCTCCCCATCAAGGGAAAAATGGCAGACGGCGGCACGCTGGCTCCGGGCGCAGGCATGGAAAAAGGCGCGTTGACCGCCAAGGGCAACGGTAAAAATTTCCAATACATATACTTTTACAAATTCCCCGCGCAGGGCGGCGAAAAATATTCTCTCACCTTCAATGTCAAAACCTCCGGTTCCGGCGCCGGGATGCTGGCGATGCTCCTCTTTAACAATGCCAAAGGCAAACCTGCCATCAAGCCGGTCTATTTCCGCGTCGGCAGTACCGGCGGCAACTGGAGTTTCAGAATTTTTGACTTCACCATCCCGGAAGGCGCCACCGGTGCCGAATTGCGGTTGCGGATGGTCAAAGCTTCACCCAAACAGCAAATCTGGATCGATCATCTGCGGCTGGCTCCTCAGGGCAAACTGGATTTGACCGCCTTTGAGACGACCTTTGACGACTGGCAATTCAACCGCCATCTGGTCTTTGACCGCTTCATCATGCGCAACACCGGAACGATCATCAACGAGTGGAAAGAAGCGAAAGTCGGCGAAGCATTCTTCCGCGCCACCGGCAACAAAGAGCGCATGCAGTATCCGCTTTACATCGAAAACCTCTCCGTCACTCCGGGATGCAGTTATATTTTCTCTGCGTTTCTCAAGGCGAGCGGCAGTTTCCGTTATCCCAATAACGGCATGATCATTTTCTTCTATAAAGATGCCAAAGGCAAACCGGTCGGACAATCCCGCTACCACATCCGGGCGACCAATGGAGAATGGAAGGAGTTCTCCCACACCTTCACCGTTGCCCCCAAAGGAGTCAAACTGGACATCGGTCTCAATATGCGCCGGATGCCGGAAAAGGAGTTTGTCCAGCTTGACCACATCCGCTTCCGTAAAAGTGCCAGCAACGTCGAGTGTTCTGTCACCATAGATCCGGACAAAGAGACCTTGACTGTCAACAATATGATCTCCGCTGACATCGCGCAGGCAAGTATAAAAAAGTTGGAATATATCTTTTCTGACGGCAAAAAAATCACAGGAAAATACCAGACTCCGACACTCCTGCCGCTCAAGGATTTCAAAGATGGTCAATACACCGTTGAACTGCTCCTCTTCCAGAATGAAAACAAAATACGGAAAACCCCGAAAAAAACTTTTGTCATCTGCCGCAACCCCGTATGGAGAAACAATATCGGCGTGCTGAAGGACAATGACACTCCCCCACGCCCGTGGAAAAAACTTCAGCGGAAAGGTAACGATATAAGCTCATGGAACAACCGTTTTGCGTTCACTCCGGCAATGGAACTTTCCAACATCTGCGAACTTTCTTCCGGCAAAGCACTGTTGAAACGCCCGGTTCAGCTCCGGGTCAATGGAGAATTGCTGAAAACCACCTCTCTCCAGTGGAAAGATGGTGCTTCCCGCACTGCTGTTACCGGTTCCTGCCGGGGCAAAAACTGGAAGGGAACACTCTCATGCAAAATTGACTATACAGGTTTTGCCCATTACACACTGGATATTTGTGCCGATGCGGAATTCTCTCTGAACCAGTGCGATCTGGAACTGGAAGTGGCAAGTGCGGACTTTCTCTACCGCAGTGATGACTCCTGGACTGCCATCGGTGCAGTTGATTTGAACAAAACCCCGTCCTGGGAGACCCGGACTTTTTACAATGAACTGCAGCTTGGTGATGTAGATCGCGGCATTGCTCTCTTTATCGACAAAATCTATCCGGCAAAAAGCAAATCCGCCAAAAGCTGGGTGCAAGTGCGCAACAAAAATACCATCACCATCCACACCGTGACCGAGCCGCTGAAACTGAAAAAGGGCAATACTCACAAAATCCAATTCGCCCTGCAGCCCTACCCCTACCGTCCGGCAGAGGAAAATTGGAAACATCTGCGTTTCCGGGCGGGAAAATATAAAAACCTCGATCTGCTCTGGCACACCTCCGGACATTACAAATACTGCGGTTCAACTTCGCAGGCCGCCCAGCCGGAGCGCATCCGGAAGGTCATCGCCAACAAAAAAGGCAAGATGCTCTACTATCAATTCCCCTTCTATATCATGGACAACATCCCGGAATGGAGCTATTTTGAAAAACGCTGGAAGGGCATCCCCGCCCGGGCATACGATCTGCGGAAAAAGGGCGGCATGGCGTGGAAAGCACGTCTGACCGACAAAGATTGGCAGGATTACTACCTTTATCACTTTGTCGACCACCTGAAAAATTTTGCCTGGGACGGCGTTTACTACGACTGTTTCGGCAGTGATGTTTTTATCGAAAACGGAGAAACGTTCCATCCGGTCTTTGCCTGCCGCACTTTCCAGGAGCGTATTTACATCGCGCAGAGATTGAACAATCCGGCATCGCTGACCATCACTCACACCGGCGGTTCCCAATCCGGAAGCGCCTCAGCCTTTGCCAACGTCATATTGATGGGCGAACAGTATCGCAGTCCCTGTGTCAAATTCACCTATCCGCTGGAATTTCTCACTCTGGATGAGTTCCGTTACGAAAACGCGGTCAACCTCGGCCCTGACCGCATGTTCCTGCCTCAGTACCGCGACCAGGCAAAAATCAACAGCCCCAAAGTGGCATCGCACATCATGGGACTGGTAACGACTCACAATCTGATGCTTTATCCCAATTTTATCAACAAAAAAGTCGAATTATCCGTCCGTTACCGGCAATTTGATTTCGGCATGGAGAACAGCACCTTCCATCCCTACTGGAAGCGCACTGCCGGTGAACTGCCCGGCTGCAGCAATCCGGCTGTGGTCAGCAGTTACTGGAAAAATCCCAACGGTATTCTGATGTCCATTCTCAACCCGACCCCAAATACACAGGATTTCACGCTGAATATCCCGGCTGGATACAAGGTCAAATATTACTTCTCTCCGGAACTGGGCAAAGAGCTTACCGGCAGCAACTTCCGTCTTGAAGGATATATGTCGGCGCTCGTGCGGCTGGAAAAAAAGTGAAGGTGATTTATCCATGATGACACGTTCTGTTCTTTCAGCAGTCTGCGCGAGTGTGATTTTTGCCGCGTCAGCCGGTGGAGCGCCGGTAAATCTGGCATTGGGAAAAAAGGTTATTTACGCCGTCAAGCCGGACAATCCTCAGGATAATGCCGTATCCAAACTTACCGACGGCTTGCGCAATCTGCCGCCGGGTGTACCGCAAAAAAGCGGTCACAACGACTATTTTGACGAAAGTCAGAAAGATTACACCGGCAAAGAAACGATGCTCAGCAAGTATACCGTCGGCTGGCACTGGAAGGGCAGCGGAGATATCATCCACGGCATACCGTTGGCTGTCGATCTGGAAAAACCGGAAATCATCCGGGAAATCAGGCTGCGCGCCGCGACCTTCACCCGGGCGATGTACCGCTTCTCACTGCCGCGGGAATTCATCTTTGTCGGCAGCGTTGACGGCAAAAACTTCTACCGCATAGGAGCTGTTGCCAAAGTCACCTCCAATGGCAGAGATGCCATTACCAGCGGAACTCAACCGTTGAAGATCAAAGAAGACCGCAACCGCTGGGTCTCCATTAAAATCGATGCCGGAAATATCTCCGCCCGCTATGTCGGAGTTATCGTCAAGGCGGAAGGATTCATGTACTACCTTGACGAAATCGAAGTTATAAAAGGTGAAAAACGCGACATCGCCGCCGAAAAAGCCATATTTGCTCCGACCAACCGGGAAATCTTCACCATCGGCAACGGATTGTCTCACCGCGATGCCGTCGTCCTGCGGCCGATGACAGACAAACTCTATGTCCCGGCGGACGGAGTGTTTGCTCCGGCTAAACTCTTTTTCCGCGATTTGCGCAAAGCCGCAGTGAAGAACGGAAAAAAAGTACGGCTCAACACCAAATATTGCTTCAATATCCACCTGCCGGAAAATGTCAAACTCCACACGGAAAGCAAACTTTTCAACGATCAGTTCAAGTTCACGCTGATAAGCAAAAACGGACAGAACAACTATTATCTGCACGACAAACGCCCTCAAAGTAAGAAACTTGAGTGGAAGACCAGCCACGGTAAAATGCGCACTGACAAAGCGTTGAATTACCTCTTTTTCTACACCACCGGCCCCGTCAAAAAAGGAGCTGTTGCCACGTTTTCCGTCCGCATCGGCCATGAGCACTTTACGCAAGTTACAGTCCCCGTCGAAGTGCTGAACTTCCCCGCCGCACCCAAGAACCGGCTCCCCGCATCGGTCAGCATCACCTGGATGCCGGAGATGTACAGTGACTACTGGCCGGAGTTCCCCCGGGATTACAAGCGTTTCGGCTTTAACGGAGTGCCGTTCTTTTCCACCCGGTGGAAATTCTGGCGCCCCGATCCGCAGGAGTACACCCCGGCAAAAACTGCTGCCAGAGCAGCCAAAGCGCGCGCCGCAGGTCTGGACGTGATACAAGTGGACTCCCCGCTGCACACGATGACGTGGGCAAAACAGATTCCGTGCACCTACAAAGGAGCAAGAGATTTCTGCATCTCCTACCGGGGAGAAGTGTTGCAAAAGCACTTTGCGGAACTTGCGGAGTTTGCCAGAGCATCCAAGCCGGATATGGTCATCATTGATATCGAGCTGATGGGAAGAGCACTCCGGGGAAATCCGGAAAATCTGCTCAAATGTAAAGTTTGCGCGCCAAAAATCAAAGCTTCCGGCTTGAGCCCGAAGGAGTATGTCCTCAAGTGCGGAGAAGAACTTTACAGAATGATGAAAAATGCGTACTCTCAAGGTGCGGTCAAAAATTTCCGTTTCGGTCAATACGATGTCTTCGCAGGTCAGAAAGCGGAACGCAAAAATGCCTACCACCACACCTGGGATTTCGACAGCAACTATCCCGGCATATTGAATATGTCCATGCCGGCGCTCTACACCGCAGGATTGTTCGACGTCAACCACCGGCGAATCCGCAGTCAATATGAAAAACTGCGCAAAAACTGGGTGGTATCCGCCTGGGTAACTGCCGGAACCTACGGATATTGCGCTCCGGAAAAGATGGAACATCTGGTCTATGAACACATCTTGAACGGCGGCAATGTCATGATTTACGGAATATATGATTTCCACTCGCCGCTGCAGCTCTACTGCATGGCAAAAGCGCTGGCGGTTCTGGACAAATATCCGCAGTTGATGAAAGAGGGAAAACCGGATCTGAGTTTCGATTGCGGAAACAAAAATGTTGCCGCAACCAGATTCAATTCCGGCAAAGAGGAGTTGATCTACATTGCCAACTACTCCAGTCCGGATGATGAGAGTTTCACGCTGAATCTTTCCGGCAACGCTGTAAATGCCGTCACCGGAGAAAAAATTGCCGCAGGAAAGCAAACCATCAAACTTGCACCGGCAAAATTCATCCTCGTCTATCAGAAATTTTAAAATAAAGGAACATGTAAAATGAAAACAAGCAAAGAGTCTTTCACTTTGATAGAATTGTTGGTGAGAACTTCTATCTCACCAATGCGTTTTTTCAAGTGCGGCGACAAACAGGAGGTGCAAAATACTTCGCTTTTCTTGAAAAAGGGTGAGGGTTTGGGAGAGGGGAAAAACCTCTTTTCCCGTGAAAAGAAGTTTTTCCCCTCTCCCATAAAGCCTTTCACTTTGATAGAATTGTTGGTTGTAATTGCGATTATTGCGATATTGGCAGCAATACTGCTGCCCGCTCTGCAGAGCGCCCGGGCGCGCGGCAGACAGACCAGTTGTGTCAATAATCTCAAACAGTGCGGTTCAGCGTATATACAATATTATGCCGACTACGATGATTTCTTTCCCATGCCGACATACAAAAACGGCGGTTACTCGTGGTGGGCGTATCAGATCAACCCTTATCTGACACGGGACTTGCGTTACGGCATTCAGCGGGTCAACGCGACAGAAGCGCTGCTGTGTCCTTCCAATGATGGACGTTACGGGACCTCCGGTTCCAGCGGCACCCGGTACAAAGTGAACTACGCGCAAAGCGTTTACATGGGCGACAAGAGCTTCAGCACCGCGGCTGTATTGAAAACCAAAGAGGTCATCAACGCCTCCCAGCGGGCGATAGTTGCCGATGCCAACGCGTGGCACAAAACCAACCGTCCGTACGGAACCCAGTGCCGTATCGTAATCAACAGCCTGACCGCCAACAACGGTTACAAATCCAACGGCGAAGCGGCACCGGGAACCTTCCACAACGGCGGTACAGTGCTCTGCTTTGTCGATGGTCATGTCGATCATCAAAAAGGCTACGACAGCCGGATTTTCAATCCGACCTGGAACGGTCAGTAATCGACATCCTCGGGCATGTGCTGACAGGAACATCCGGCATCACAGGTAATGATCTCTCCGGTCATGTTGGAACTGTCAGCACTGGCAAGAAACGCAACAACGTTGGCAATATCACGCCCCGTTGCCTCCTGCCGCAAAGGGCAATTCAAACGGCGGCGCGCTTTGACATCTTCTGAAAGTTTATCCCAGCGCTCAGTGTAAATGTACCCCGGCGCACAAGCGTTGACCCGGATACCCAGCGGAGCCATATCCAGCGCAATGGCGCGCACCATAGAGTTTATGGCACCTTTGCTGGCGCAGTAGGCGGTACGGTTGCGGATGGCGCGCTGCGCCGTGTTGGAGGAGAGAAAAACTACCACGCCGCGGTTTGCCTGCTTCAAAAAGAAACGGTTGACCGCCATCTGGGTAACCTGGAATCCGCCGACAACATTGACCGAAAAAACCTCTTTGACATAATCCGGTGACATTTCGACAAAAGGTTTGCCGATCCCCTGATGGGCGGCGTTATTGACAAGGATATCCAAACATCCAACTTCCCGCTCAATAACGTCAAACAAATTGGTCACCTGCCGGATATCTGAAACATCGCACGGAATGGCGCGGAAACCGGTAACTCCCATCCCGCGCAGCATCGCTTCACCTTTGGCAGTGGACTCCGGCGTTGAACCGCACATAAAAACACGCGCACCTTCGCGGACAAATTTGTCCGTGATGAAGAGCCCGGTATTGCGGTTGCCGCCGGTTATAAGCACAACTTTGCCGTCAAATCGTCCCATGAGCCACCTCAATCTTCGCAAATAAGTTCATAATAAAGTTCCGCATCCGGCGGACGGATATTGGTCAAATCTCCCCGGTAATGGCGCAAGTTGGTGCGGATATACGGATGCTTCACCAACTCTTTTTCATCAAGCTCGATTCCAAGACCGGGACGTTCCGGAATTATCATCCGGCCGTTGCGGAGAGTGAGTTTTTCGTCACAAATCTCTTTGCGCCACGGAACGTCGCTCATCATCATTTCCAGCATGACAAAGTTAGGCACACATGCCGCTATCTGCAAGGTCGCGGCGTTGGCAACAGGACCGGAGGGGTTGTGCGGGCAGAAGCCGATGTGGCGTGCTTCCGCTTCCGCGCCGAGCATACGCATTTCCATGATACCACCGGCATGGGAAATATCCGGCTGGATGTAATCGGAGCAGTTCAAATCAAAGAACTGCCGGTATTCGTAGCGGTTATAAAGCCGTTCTCCGGCGGCGATGGAAACGCGGACCCGTTCCTTGACTTCCCGCATACCCTCTTTATCATCCGGCGGTATCGGTTCTTCAAACCAGAAGATATCGAAATCTTCCAGCGCTTTGCCGATTTTTACTGCAGTCGGGATGTCAAATCTTCCGTGACCTTCGATGAGCAAATGCATATCTTCGCCCACGGCGGCGGAGACCTTCTCTATACACTCCAGTGCCTGGGCAAATTCGCGTTTACCGATCTGCTGCCACGCCTTGCCGAAAGGATCCCACTTGCAGCCGGGGAACTTTTTGTCGCGCAAAAAAGCAGCTTTTTCGGCAAATTCATCCGGAGTTTTTGCCGGAGCGAACCAGCCGTTGACGTAAACCGGAACCGCATCGCGCACCTTGCCGCCCAGAAGCTGGTAGACCGGCACTCCCAAATCTTTGCCTTTGATGTCCCAGAGTGCCATCTCCACTCCGGCAAGCGCACTCATCAGCACCGGTCCGCCGCGCCAGTAGGCATCGCGGTAGCAATCGTGCCGGAAGGCTTCGATGTTGTGCGGATCACTGCCGATAAGGTAATATTCCAAATCGTGGATGGCGGCGACAACGGTAGATTCTTTGTATTCCAGCGTAGCCTCGCCCCAACCGTGTATACCGGAATCCGTCTCCACTTTTACAAAGACGAAGTTGGTGCGGAACGCATTGCAGACGAAAGTTTTTACTGCGGTGATTTTCATATTTCAATCCACTTGATCAAACACCCGGACATAATCAACGATAAAGGCATCTTTGCCGATAACTTCATAGGATTCGGGAGTTGGTTGATGATTTTCGAAACGATAGCCGCGTACTTCGGTAGTGAGCAGAATGAACTGCGGCCGTCTGGAAACATACTGGTCGATATGACCGTCTTCCCTGCCATCGATGTAAAAGGTGTAACCGGTTTCATCCCAGAGCATACCGAAGCGGTGAAATTGTTCCATATCGAAATTGTCCACGCCGCCGACCTTGGCGCGCTTCATATCCAGACCGTAACCGCCGGTGAACGCATTGTGGGCAGCGATCTTACCGTACTTGAAACATTCCATTATGTCGAGTTCGGTACCGCTTTCGGCAGGATCAAGTGAAGCCCCGATGATGGGAGACTGCAGCCAGAACGCACTCCACCAGCGGTTGTCCGGCATCTGCTGAAGTTTGCACCGGCATTCGTAGTAACCGTAGGTGTGAGTGAACAGCGGTTCCTTAAGTTTACCGATGTTCCACTGGAGATGATCGTTGACAAATTTGGTTGCGGTAACCGGTTCATCCATAAAATTACAGCCGGTCTGCAACTGGGAACTTACCGGACGGCCATCCTCCTCAATAACGGTGAAAACAGCGTTACTGTTACCGTCCAGATGAACCGCTTTGTCGGTCCACGCCGGGTGACGTTTACCCATCATGGACAAACGGTAATCCCATTTGGTGCGGTCAAGTTCTGTACCGTCAAATTCATCGTTCCAGACCAGTTTCCACTTTTTACCTTCGGGCAGAAAACTGGGGTGATGATCTTTATAGTCAAATTGCTGCATTTTCCGTATTCCTTTCAAGTAAGAATTGGTATTTAACCATGAAATATAACACTGTTCAAGAGATAAATCAAGAAAAAAAATCGGGTTTCTGTTGATTTTTAAAAATTTTGTATTACATTATAATTGTAATGTAGTCAAAAATAAAATTCAAAGTTCATAATATGAAATAAAAAGGAGAACAGGCGTGGGCAATGCTATAGATAAAGCCTTCATGGTTCTGGAAAAAATCGCCTCTACGAAACTCCCGGCTTTGCCTCCGGCACAGATCGCGGATGAATTAAAGTTGAACCGGGCGACCTGTTCGCGGATACTCAAACAGCTATTGGACATGGGTTATGTGATCCAAGTATCCCGGCGGCAGGGGTATACCGCCGGTCCGAAACTGCATACGATGGGAATGATCTGCGGTTTCGGCTCACCATTGCTCAAATATGCTGCACCGGTGATCGACCGCTGTGCGATGGAATTGCAGAGTTCCGTACTGCTTTCCCAGCTTTACAACGGAAGAAGGTATATCATTTATCACCGGAACTGTAATCCGGATATTCAAATAAATGTGGGGCAGCCCTGCTATGATGATATTTTTGTCACCGCAACGGGGCTGCTGCTGGCAGCATACAGCAGCAACAGTGAAAGAAAACACTGCTATGAAGTGCAAAAAAAGTACGGGGGGGTATTCCCGGATGAATTTTCCGGATTTGAAACTCTGAATTGCGAACTGGATAAAATCCGTCAGCAAAAATATGTGGAAATGTCGCGTGGTTCATTATGGATCTATGCCTATCCGGTCAAATACAATGGTCACTTCAATACCGCAATCGGAATGAATATGTTGAAAAATCAGCATACCGCCGGGATGCATGAGAAAATTTGCCGGACCTTGAAAGCGGCGGCACAGGAGTTGTCAAATTATTCTGAAATGAAACTTATTATAGGATAAAATATCAAAATGGTTGAAATTTGCTGGCTTGGACAGGGTGGTTTTCTGGTTGCAGCGAAAAAAAAACGGATCCTGATTGATCCGTATATCAGTGACTGTGTTTTTAAAAAGCAGAATCTGGCACGGCTGCACCCATTCCCCGTAAAACTTGAAGAACTTTCCCCCGATCTGCTGCTGATAACCCATGACCACATGGATCATTTTGATCCGGAGGGGATCCCGGAGCTTCTTGCGGCATATCCGGATTGCCGTTGTGCCGCTTCGCCGCGGGCGGCAGAACACTTCCGGAGACTTGGGGTGAAAGAGGAGAATCTCACGGAGTGCCGGATCGGAGAATATTTTGAAACATCATCATTCAGGATAACAGCAGTTCCGGCGTTTCACAGCGATCCCGCCGCTTGCGGTTTTCTGATCGAAGTTGAAAAAAAGCGCATTGTCATTACCGGAGATACGCTTTTTGATGAGGGTCTTTTCGTGCCGGAACTCAACAACGCCGATCTACTGTTGATCTGCATCAACGGCAAACTCGGCAATATGAACGATTCCGAAGCGTTGGAATATGTGAAGCGTACCATGCCGCGCTGTGCGCTGCCGATGCACATCGGATTGTTTGCCGAAAACACCGCTGATCCGCAACCGTTCACAGATGGATGCCGCAAGCTGAACATCAACTCCTTTGCCCTGACTCCGGGAAAGTGGTTCAACTTGTAAGAAGCTAATAGGCAATACTGCCGGTTGCAGCGGGCTTTGCCGGCAGAGATCCGGCTTTGTTACCCTGCGCCGCAACCGGCAGCTCTTGGAAACACCTGACACCGGTCACCACAAAGCGGAAGCATCCACCGGGCGGATCTTTACATGGTTCCAGATACCGCTGGAGCCGAAACCGGAGTGGATTTTGACCTGAAGCAGATTTTTTCCGCCGAAGTTGATATATTTGGCAGGAACCTTGATGATGAACGGTTCGCCGTAAAGCACCCGGACGCTGACCTTTTCCGATTTGGTGGTGTGTTCGCCCACATAGTGACCGTTGAAGTAGACCCAGCCCTCTTTGTCGATTCCGGTAAAGAGGAGGTCGATGCTTCTGCCCTCCCAATCCTTTTTCACCTCAAACACGGTGCTGTACCAGCCGTAGCCGAGATAGGGACCTACCGGAGTGGTTTCCAGCGGCGCGGGAACTGAAACCGGTGTCCAATTTTTACCGGAGAAAGTTTTGACATCCATCTCACTTTTGGCAAGACCTTTGTTGTGCGGGTCTTTTTTGAAGAACCACTCCGGCTTGAAGGGGAGCCAGCCGGTCACGGTGTCGATTTTTTTGCGCGGCATAACTATATCCGGATTCTTTTTGGTGTAATCCAGACGGTACGAAATCAATGCCAAACCGCCTTTTTCCGGAGTTTTATCATTACGTTTGGCGGTGAAGCGCAGATAAAACTCACTTTTATCTTTCACCAAGCCGGTAAGCCGGATGTTTTTCAACGCGATGTTTTCTTCGACTTTCTGCCAATTTTTACCGTCAAAGGAGATATCAAGCTGATTATTTATCCGGGTATTGCGGGCGCGGAGCGAAAGATTCGCTTCGACAAAAGCGTTGTTCTTTCCGGCGTTATATTTATAGGTGATAAAGCCGGATTCTTTATTTCCCGGCAGAGACAATCCCCATTTGGAGGGTCTCAAATTGCTGACAGCGTGACACTCTTTTTTCCGGAATTTTTTAGACGTGAGAGCCGGTTCGTGGTGATGGCGGAATTTGCCTTCCAGAAGAGCTTTGAGATTCTTGTAGCCCCGTTTTTCCGCACTTGCGGCGGCACTCAGGTCACAGAAGAAGGTGTGTTCGTGCTTTCTGCGGAACTTGATGATCTCATTGAGTTTGGCGCGCGCCTCATTGAATTTGTTATCCTTGTAAAGGTGGCTGAATTCGACACACATTCTGCCGTGCAGCCAGCCGAGTTGGATGAATTTCACCCGTTCAAGGTGCTTTTTATCTTGGGATTGGGCGGCAAGTTTTATGGCTTCATCAAGGATTTTTCCGGATTCCGTGAAGTGGTCAACGGTGTATATTTCAGCGGCTTCATTGGCTTTGCGGGAACCTATCTGCCGCCGGACTTTTTTGGTTAGAGCGATCCAGTGGTCGAAGTATTTGCGGATAAGTCCAGCCGCCGGTCCGAAAGCCGAATAGTATTCGTTGAGAATTTCAGCGATGGTCAAATCGGGGTCATTGCTCAAGCACATATGCATATAAAGCATCGGTCCTTTGGTCGCCCAGTAACCGGAAAGACTGTCAAAATCAAAGCCAACCATGCCGTTTTGCGCTCCGAAGCGAAACATCTCGCCGCACTGTTCCACATCCAGTGCCGGAATGGTATAGCCGGAAAGCAGATAGTTGGGACGATAGTGGATAGTCGCTTTGCGTTTTCCCCAACCCAACCAGCCTTGCCGGATGGTTTCCAATTCTTTTTTCGACATGGGATAGTAACTGGCATAACCAGAACCCCACGGAACAAATTTGCCGAAGATCCAGGAAAGATCATCTTCGATAGTAGGCGGATGGGTGTAATCCATATACATCAGAATTGAAACTTTGACCTTGGGATTTTTCTTTCTGGCAAGTTCCCAAATCTTTTTGTGGAAACGCAAGTAACGGTTACTGGTGGAATAATATTTGTGGTTCGGGTCCTGCGGTTTATCCCACTCCATACAATTTTTGCAGCGGCAGAATGCGCGGTGATCGGCTTCACCGACGCCGATCCAGTCGCCGCCGTCCCATTTGTTCTCCACCCACCACTGGGGGAAGCCGGGAGCGGAAACGCACAACCGGCTCAAGTTTGGCTTACCCTGCGGGGGAACCCGTTCCCCGGCATCGTCCATTGCCACAAATTCCGGATGGGTATTTTTCATCTGCTTATACCAGTCGTTGATATGTGATGCCGGAGCGGGCATCGGCTGGGAATCGCCTTCCTGATAGCGGACGATAAAGCGGCGTTCGGCGGCGAAATATGCCTCATGCGCCTTTTGGGAAAAATTGATTTGATCCAGTACCGGATCGACCTTTATTCTGCCTTTGATAAATCCCGGCATCAGATAGCGGTTGAGTTTGCCGTAAATGCGCCATTTGCGATAGAGGAAGCGGGGCGCGCCCGTGATATTCAAATTATCGGGAACGGTCAGGGTAGCTCTCTCCTGAAAGGTGGTTCCCAATTCGCCGGGCCAGAGCCAGCGGACACCGCACACTCTCTGGAGAAATTCGGTCACGCTGTAAAGCGTTCCCCGGCGGGCAAGCGGATTGATGCCGTTATATTTCCGGTGGATGGCAGTCTCTTTGAAATCATATTTTCTATTGTTGAAAGGCATCAATTCCTGATCGTTTTCGCCGCCGGTAAGATAAAGTGCGCCGGGGGTGGAACGGATCGCCCACGCTTCTTTATCAAACTTGCGCTGTCCCAATCCGGCAGCTTCAGCGGCGCGAGTGGCTCCGACATAAATCGGAACTTTTCCGGAAGTCAACTGTTTTTCACTGATAACTTCAAGTTCAGTTCCGGTGATGAGCCGGATGTGATCATTCAACTCCATGGCGGCATATTTTGCCACGGGATTGGCTTTGTCCGGCAGGACGATGACGGCGGCGGGCTTCCCCTTTTCCACCAGCGTGAGATTTCCGCCAAACAGCACAAAACTGCCCAGCAAAAATAAGATAGTAAAAACTTTTCTCATTTCAACTCCTGTTTATTTTGAATATTTTCTACGGACATTTTTGGAAACATAATACATGGTAACATTACCATCGTTATAGTTGGTGGACTCGACCTTTCTTAACTGATCACTGAGCATAGTATAAGTTTCATGTACCGTGGCAGAGACTACATGACCGCCGACCCCGAGAAGATTGGCATTGTTATTATGCTTAAACCAGAAAGTGGAAGACTCTTGCAATGGCTTCAAAGCGGTAAACTGTATTTTGTTACCGCAATCCGCCATCAGAATCGCGCTGGCTGGAAGTTTTTGCAAAGCATATGCGTTTTCCATATAATGTTTTCCCCAATATCCTTCACTGTTGCGCATCAGTCCGTAACAATGATACTGATAATTGCTTGCTGACGGATCAAAACCCTCTCCCGGACAACTTTTTATCGGCATATTAGCGTATCCGGTACGACTTTTATGATAGGGCCACTGAAAATAACGCAGATGAATAAGTTGATAATACCACGGATGGTCGCTATTGTACTCCGCGCGCCAATAGCCGTTGTAATCTGATGAATACTGTTGGATGACGGCACCGATCTGCTTCAAATTGGAAATACACTGCGTTGAAATTCCCCGCGCCCGTGCCTGTTGCAGTGCAGGGAGCAGAATTGCCGCGAGAATGGCGATAATTGCTATAACCACCAGCAGTTCGATCAATGTGAAACTTTTGATCATATTTTTCTCATTACGTTTCATGATTTCATCTCCTTATTGATAAAGATTTTTTCCACTTTCAGCATCAAAAACCATAGTTTCGCCGCGCTGAAGTACAGTTTCGATTTCTCTGCCGTTTTTCAAGACGATTTTATACTTGCCATTTGCCGGAGCGTGAACGCAAACGATCCCCCGTCCTGCCTTGATGACCAGATCTTTGTCGCAATAAATGTGACTGCCGTTTTTTTTCAGCAGATCGCGCAAAAATCCGCTGGGCACCACCGGAAATGCGAAGTACCAGATATTGGAATTGCCCTGTTTCCTGACTGCTCCGGCAGGCTCTTTGCCATCGGCAAAGAGTGCGGCGACTTCAGCATCCGCATCATCCGGGCGCAGCAGCGGGACATAGGCTTTCCGGATTTTCACCGTTTCATTGCCGATGGTGCATGAATAATGTTTGCCGGTTTCTCTCATTTTTATTCCGGTAAGGGCTTTAATGTTTTCAACTGAAAGGGTTTTGCCGTCAGCAAATCCGGCATTGTTGACAAAGATGACTTCCGGAACTAAACCTAAAACTTTGCTTTTGATATACTCCCGTTCTTTGGGGGAGAGCATTCCGGTATATTGGAACAATACCACCTTGTACTGCTTCAAATCCACCAGCGGCAGATCGGCAAGATAAACGTGATCATGCGGCACACCGCACCGGGAGATCTGTTCGATCGCAGTGACCTCATCGGAACAGACGTGCGGAGCATCCCCGTTTCCAGAGGTGTGATACATGACATCGACGCCCCAGACACAGAGCAGTTCCGCCTGTGATTTATAAGGCTTTTGGAAATAACTGCTGAATATTTTCTGCTGCTTTGAAATTTCTTTCATCAACACCGGCGTATCCCACCAGCCGAAATTTTTACAGACTTCCGGGCCCTTGAGCCGGTGATCGTAATACCACAGCCCCTGTCCGCGCGTAAAGGGTTCAAGCACATTGCGGCGCATCAAATCAATGGTGACATGATCAAAAGCGGGGTCGCCGCCGGGAGCAGAATTGGTCGCACCTTCCGGCGGCTGATCCATTTCAGTAAGGAAAAGTTTTTTGTTCAAACGGCAGGATTCCAGCAGCCCCCGGGAGATGCAGGAACTTCCCGGTTCCCGGGCAAGACCATAGGCAAACGGTGCGCCGAGGTAGTCAACATAAGGTGACTTCAAGACCATATCGGCAGCCAGATGTCCGCCGACAGCTTTGCTTGAACTGAAGAAATAGGTGTAAAATGCTCCGGCAAGCACCGGACGGGAGGCGGATTCCTTGATGATCTGGCTGAAATATATGATGTCTTCAGCAGGAACCAGCATCTGCGCTTTGTGGGAATCAATGACCGCCTGATATGATTTGGGGTCACGGTAATTACTGTCAAACGGCGAATTGCGCTGTTCATAAGAGGGGATCTCTGCCGTTTCAAAGGTAACGTGTGAATCATGCCACGCACGTTGCAATGCTTCAACTGTACCATACTCTTTTTTCAGATAGTTGCGGAAAAATTCCGTCTGGCTTTTGCCGTGATCCGGGTCATACTGCATCGCCCACCAGTGCCACTCGCCGAATTTTCCGCAGGCGGGCTGAATACCGATCACAAAACCGCCATGCGGGGATGATTCCAATTTTTTACAGAAGTCGGCAAGCACCTTTCCGGCATCGCGCAGCCACACTTTGGAAGCCAGACTCACCCGGCGGGCAATCATATTATCACCGGTAATGATCCGGTTGGGATCATCCTCTGCGACCTCTCCCGGAACGCCGAAAACAGTCAGTTCATCCGGATTTTCATCCATCCACCAATTTGGAGGATTCATGTGCAGCCGTACCACCAGATGGGTCCTGGAACCGGGTTGGGTCACCGGTTCAATATTTTCCAGAAA
Organism: Lentisphaeria bacterium; assembly: GCA_017462015.1. Classification (GTDB taxonomy): domain Bacteria; phylum Verrucomicrobiota; class Lentisphaeria; order Victivallales; family Victivallaceae; genus UBA1784. The sequence goes on along the minus strand of JAFTRX010000068.1, from coordinate 37,520 downwards.
TTCAGTCGGGTCAAAGGTATTATCTTTCATCCAGCCGTCTCTCAAATTCCAGTCGCACTGAACCAGATCGATTCCGGCTTCGCTGAAAAGTTTCACGTTCCGTTGGGCAAGTTCCGTCCGGCAGCGCGCCTCCTGCAAATCGGTCAACGCGTAAAAAATAGGCGGCGTTTCCACTCCGTCAACATAAAGCCGGGGACAACCGCCTTCAAAGCGGACTTCAGCACTGTGTAAAATCATTTTGTATTCTCCCTTGATTACAATATACTTATCCGTCAATCTGCCGCACGAACAAGTCAACAGCAACACTGCGGTAATACCGTTTTCCCCAAACGCCATTTCAACATAAAATATCCTGATTACTGAAATTTGATTTTGATTCTGCCCGGTGATATATTATACTGCGATGAAGAAATTTTTGCAACAGCAATCATGCGGTATATTTTTTCAAGTAATAGGACAATTTTTCATGAATAGAAAAATTCAGCGGCAAAGTTTGAATGCGGAAAACGGTTCTTACGATCTCTGTACCGTTGATAAAAATACCAGATGTATAAATCTGCATAATACGACATGGCATGGTAAATACTACTTTGACTTGCCGGTATATTGCGGAAAATTATTTGAGAGCATCTGGCATGGCTGTCGCGAGGTCAAGCACGTCAATTTTCCCCATCTCGCCCTTGAATTGCAGTTTGCCGGCAAAATGCAGTATCTTTCAGATAATAAACTCGATATAACTGAACCGGGTTCATTGTATATAATCGCTCCGGGCAGTTCAGTACGTTTTTCCTCCTTTCCGGACACCCCTTCCCACCGGCTCGTATTGCTGATAAAAGGAAATAATTTAAATTCGATTACCAGCACCTTGCATCTGGATAAAGACTGCTGCGTCAAAGTGGATAAATATGAAGAACTGGCAGAAAAGTTCCGTAAGTTCGTCTCACTTCCGGGCAATGACCGCAATGCCGCCCGGATCAATTCAAGCATGACCTATGATCTGCTTCTGGAAATCTCCGGAATGCTCCCCAATGCCACCGAACCAGCGCAGAAGATCCTGAAGATCATTGAAGAAAGATACCCGATCAATATCTCCATAAGCGAATTATGTTCCCGATACGGTATCAGCAACACTTCTTTATGGCGGTTCTTCAAAAAGGAGTTCGGAGTATCCCCGATGGAATATCTGACCGATTTACGGTTGAAAAAGGGATTGGAAATTCTCCGCAACACCGATTTGTCCATCCGGACGATCGCCAGAAATTGCGGCATCCATGATGCTTCAAACTTCTGTTCGCTCTTCAAAAAGAAGTACGGTTCCACCCCGGCGGTGTTCCGGAATCACCTTAAAAAACAGTAAAAAAACTGCAGCATTCCCCGGTAAACGGTGTCTTCCGCTGCAAAGAAGAGCCGTCAAGGTATATTGGAAATCTTTCAAGTGGCACTCAGTGGCACTTTTACGGATTGGTACAGAGTATTACGGATAGGTACGGAGAATAGCAATAAACACAGTTTTCCCCCGAATCAAGGCATAATAAAAGGAGCTGTTGCATTTTCTCCATAAAAAAAGTACACCTCAAAAGTTGTGTCCAACTTTTGGGGTGCACTTTATTTTGCAACAGCTTTTGAGCTTTTCAGCAGAATAAATTACATCATTCCGCCCATGCCGCCCATGCCGCCTGCGGGCATAGCCGGAGCTTCTTTTTCTTCCTTGATGTCGGTGATAAGACATTCGGTGGTCAGCAGGAGACCGGCGATGCTGGAAGCGTTCTGCAGAGCGGAACGGGTCACCTTGGCGGGATCGAGGATACCGCAGGCGATCATGTCAACATATTCACCGGTGGCAACGTTGAAGCCTTCGTTGCCCTTGGCAGCTTTGACGCGTTCAACAACGACACTGCCTTCATAACCGCCGTTGGCGGCAAGCTGACGGAGGGGTTCTTCCACGGCGCGGGCGACGATGGCGGCACCGATGGCTTCATCGCCGGAGAGGTTCAGTTCAGCGATCGCGGCAGAGGCACGGACCAGAGCGACACCGCCGCCGGCAACGATACCTTCTTCGACAGCGGCGCGGGTGGCGTGCAGCGCATCATCGACGCGGTCTTTCTTCTCTTTCATCTCAACTTCAGTTGCGGCACCGACGTTGATGACGGCAACACCGCCAGCCAGCTTGGCAAGACGTTCCTGAAGTTTTTCACGATCGTAATCGCTGGAAGTTTCCTCGATCTCACGACGGATCTGAGCAACGCGGCCCATGATGGCATCCTGAGTTCCATAACCTTCGACGATGGTGGTGTTTTCTTTGGTGACGGTGATGCGTTTGGCACGACCGAGCTGAGCAGTGGTAACGTTTTCAAGTTTCAAGCCGAGATCTTCGGAGATGCAGGTTCCGCCAGTCAGGATAGCGATGTCCTGAAGCATGGCTTTGCGGCGGTCACCGAAGCCCGGAGCCTTGACAGCGCAAACCTTGAGGATGCCGCGCATGCTGTTGATAACGAGGGTAGCGAGAGCTTCGCCTTCAACATCTTCAGCGATGATGAGCAGCGGCTTGCCTTCTTTGGCAACAGCCTGCAGCAGGGGAAGCATGTCGTTGAGATTGCTGATTTTCTTTTCGTTGATGAGGATGTAAGCATCTTCGAGGGAAGCTTCCATGGATTCCGCGTTGGTGGCGAAATAGGGGGAGAGATAACCCTTGTCAAACTGCATACCTTCGACAACGTCGAGAGTGGTTTCCAGAGTCTTCGCTTCTTCAACGGTAATGGTACCTTCCTGACCGACTTTCGCCATCGCTTCAGCGATGATGTTACCGATGGTGGTATCGCCGTTGGCGGAGATGGTGGCGACCTGCGCGACCTTGTCGCTGACACCGACGCTCAACGTGGCGAGACGGGCGACAACAGCGGCGACGGCTTTTTCGATACCGCGTTTGAGTTCCATCGGATTGGAACCGGCGGTAACATTCTTCAAACCTTCGCGATAGATCGCTTCGGCAAGCACGGTTGCTGTGGTGGTACCGTCACCGGCGACATCGTTGGTCTTGCTGGCGACTTCCTTGACCATCTGAGCGCCCATGTTGGCATACGGGTCTTTGAGTTCGATCTCTTTGGCAACGGAGACACCGTCTTTAGTGATGGCGGGGGCGCCGAATTTTTTGTCGATAACGACGTTGCGGCCCTTGGGACCGAGGGTGGCTTTGACCGCTTTAGCAAGCAAAGTCACGCCTTCAAGAATGCCGCGACGGGCTTCATCGGAGAAAACAAGCTGTTTAGCCATAATAATGATTTCCTTGTAATTAATGGGTTAAAATTAGCCAACGATAGCGAGGATGTCGTCCTGATTGACAACTTTGTACTCTTTGCCGTCAACCTTGACTTCAGTGCCGCCGTAACGGCTGGTAAGAACGATATCACCGACCTTGACATCAAAGGGGATCTTTTCACCTTTTTCGTCATTTTTGCCGGTACCCAGAGCGACCACGCGGTATTCCTGGGGTTTTTCCTTGGCGGTATCGGGGATAAGGATGCCGCCCTTCATTTCTTCAGTGTTTTCGCAGATTTCGACCAGAACGCGGTCGCCCAGCGGTTTGATGTTGACATCAGCCATTTTTTATTACTCCTTTTGTTTTTATCAAGCACTCATGTGCCAAAATCTTATTTCTTCTGCGGAACAGGAGATAACCCTGTCCCGCAAGATCACATATTGATTATTCCACGACTTCCGCATCTATGATGTCGTCGTCAGCCTTTTTGCCGCCGGCGGGCGGCGGCGGCGCACCGGCACCGGCTTCACCCTGCGCACCCTGCGCCTGCTGCTGAGCATAAACGGCTTCACCGAGCTTCATTGCCAATTCTTCAAGTTCCTTCATACCGGTCTTGAGAGCTTCGGTATCATCGGCTTCGAGACTCTTCTTGAGAGCGGCGATCTTACCTTCCAGCTGGCTCTTGACATCGGCGGGGACCTTGTCGCCATGTTCTTTGAGCTGTTTTTCCAGCTGATAGATCATGGAATCGGCGCGGTTGTGGACTTCAACTTTTTCCTTGGCAGCTTTGTCATCTTCGGCGTGCGCCTTGGCTTCGTTGACCATACGTTCGATCTCTTCTTCACTCAAACCGCTGGACGCAGTAATGGTGATTTTCTGTTCCTTGCCGGTACCGAGATCTTTGGCGGTAACATGCAGGATACCGTTGGCGTCAATATCGAAAGTAACTTCGATCTGCGGCACGCCGCGCGGCGCCGGAGCGATTCCGGCAAGTTTGAACAAACCGAGAGATTTGTTGTCGCGGGCAAATTCACGTTCACCCTGCAGCACGCGGACATCAACGGCAGGCTGATTGTCAGCGGCGGTACTGAAGATTTCACTCTTCTTGGTCGGGATGGTGGTGTTGCGCTCGATGAGACGGGTCATCACGCCGCCCATGGTTTCAATACCCAGTGACAACGGGGTAACGTCAAGCAGCAGAACTTCGTTGACTTCGCCACCGAGCACACCGCCCTGGATGGCAGCACCGGCAGCAACGACTTCGTCCGGGTTGACACCTTTGTGCGGTTCTTTGCCGAAGATGTTCTTGGCGGTCTCCTGCACTTTGGGCATACGGGTCATACCGCCGACCAGAATGACTTCCTTGATTTCGGAAGCAGTAACTTCAGCATCGCGCATGCAGTTTTCGCAGGGACGGCTGGTGCGTTCCAAGAGCGGATCGCACAAACGTTCCAACTGAGCACGGGTCAGCGTGTAGTTCATGTGGATGGGACCGGCGCTGCCCATGGAGATAAAGGGCAGATTGATGTCACTGGACATGCTGGTGGAAAGTTCGCATTTCGCCTTTTCGGCAGCTTCTTTCAAACGCTGCAGCGCCTGCGCATCCTTGCGGAGATCAACGCCGTTCTCTTTCTGGAATTCATCGGCAAGATAGTTGATGATGGTCTGGTCGAAGTCATCACCGCCGAGGTGAGTATCACCGTTGGTAGCTTTAACTTCAAAAACGCCGTCACCGATTTCCAGAGTGGAGATATCAAACGTACCGCCGCCGAGGTCGTAGACCGCGATAGTTTCGTCACTCTTCTTGTCCAAACCATACGCCAGAGCAGCGGCAGTCGGTTCGTTGATGATACGCAAAACTTCCAAACCGGCGATCTTACCGGCATCCTTGGTCGCCTGACGCTGACTGTCGTTGAAGTAAGCAGGAACCGTGATGACCGCCTGGGAGATGGTTTCGCCGAGGTAAGCTTCCGCATCAGCTTTGAGCTTCTGCAGGATCATCGCGGAGATTTCCGGGGGAGAATAAAGTTTGTCACCGACTTTCACATGGGCGTCACCGTTGGGGGCTTCGGCGATTTCGTAGGGAACGAGATCACGTTCACGGCCGATTTCAGAATATTTGCGGCCCATAAGACGTTTGATGGAGAAGATGGTGTTCTTGGGGTTGGTGACCGCCTGACGTTTTGCCGTCTGACCGACCAGACGCTCGCCGTTCTTGGTGAATGCGACGATACTGGGGGTGGTGCGGTTGCCTTCTGCGTTCGGGATGATTTTGTACTCGCCATTATCCATAACAGCCATACAGCTGTTGGTGGTGCCGAGGTCGATACCGATAATTTTGCTCATAATCAATTCCTCCTTGATTGTGTCCGGATGTTCCGGAAATTTTTGTTACTTTGTACTGCACTGATAACAGTAGCAAATGGTGTGCCAACACCACTTTTCAGGGAGAATATGAGCCAAACACATAAAAACATGTGCCATTTTGACACAGGAGAATGTGCCACACCTGTGCCACGGCACAAGCGCCACACCGACTGTGCCACGCAGCACAGCAGTTAAATCCCGGCAGGCGCAAGAAGGGTGAAAGGATACCACGGAAGATTGCGCAAAACGGCAAACACGATCAACACGGCAACGTATACAGCAAAAAATTTGTAATGACGGCAGAAATCCGGTTTGACAACCAGAACAACAAACAAAAACAACGTCAACGGCAGCATGATATTATTGGCAAAAACACCGCGTATATCGCCGCGAAAAAGACAATACATCGCCCGGACGGAACCGCATCCGGGGCAATGTACTTTCAAGAAAAATACCGATGGACACTTCGGCAGATACGGCATCAGCTGCTTGAAGTATGAAAAAAACACCTTCAACGGGATCGCCGCAACGGCGACCACAGCCAGCAATATCACAAAACGCCGGAAGCAGCGTTGCTTCCACAACGTTGAGAACACACGCATCATGAGTATAAAATATAGCTCCTGCGCTTATGCCAACTCTCCGGCAACGACCAGGATGATGTAGATTACGGAAAAAACAAAGCCCAGTCCGATACCGAGAAATGCCATGATTTTGGCAGTATTATTCGCCTTTTCCGCACCGTACAAGTCACCACGGGCCATGCAGTTGTTTGCCTGAACGGAAAAAATTATGCCAATAATACCGAAAAGCATACAGCACAATACGGTCACCATAATATTGACGATCAGCCATGTATTGGTTGAAGGCGGAACATAACTGCCGTATGGCGCACCACCCATCTGCGGCGGCGGCGGAACCTGAAATCCCGGTTGTCCCGGTTGCGGCGGTGGCGGCGGCGGGGCCTGAAAACCGGTATGCGGTGGCGGCGGCGGTGTCTGATAGCTCTGCTGCATCGGCGGAGGCGGAGGCGGCACAGTGGGCTGCTGGTATGTATATTGCTGAGCTTGCATCTGCGGCGGCTGCTGCACCTGCTGCACCTGCTGCACCTGCGGCTCAAACTGGCTCTGCAAACTCACATTGCACAAAGGACACACTTTGGCAAAATCACTGATTTCATTACCGCAATTACGACAAATCATAATTCATCTCTCCGTACTTATTTTCAGACAATGATCATACACCATATAAAAATAGCATATTTTTCCAATTTGTCAAATAAAATAACCGCTGTCTCATAAAAAACACAGAGCAAAAAAAAACAGCCCCATAAAGGAGCTGTTTTCTTTTTTATGCCGGAATTACTTACCGGACATAACACCGTGTTCTTTGAAGACACGGGTCGGAGCAAATTCACCGAGCTTGTGACCGACCATGTTTTCAGTGACGAACACCGGGACAAAGGATTTGCCATTATGCACATTGAAGGTGTGTCCGACAAAATCCGGAATGATCAACGACCGGCGGGACCAGGTCTTGACCGCAGTCTTGTTGGCAGCGGTCATCTTGGAAACTTTGTCGATAAGATACTGATCGACAAACGGTCCTTTTTTGATGGATCTGGGCATTACTTCTTCCTCCGTTCAACAATAAAGTTCTTGGAACCCTTACGCGGATTGCGGGTACGCTTGCCTTTGGCAAGCTGGCCCCACGGAGAAACCGGATGACCGCCACCGGACTCACGACCTTCACCACCACCCATCGGATGGTCGACCGGGTTCTGAGCGACACCACGAACGTGGGGACGGAAACCTTTGTAACGTTTTTTACCGGCTTTACCGAGTTTGGTATTCATCAAATCAACGTTGCCGATCTGACCGATCATCGCGCGGCAATCCAGATGGATCATGCGGACTTCGCCGGAGGGCAATTTGACCTGTGCGTAAGTTTCTTCCTTACCACGGAGAGTGGCGACCTGACCGGCAGAACGGACCATCTTCGCACCCTGTCCGGGAACCATTTCAATGCAGCTGATTTCGATACCGACGGGGATATCGCGCAGCTTGAGGCAGTTACCGGGCTTGAGTTCCGCTTTGGGACCGTTCATGACCTTGTCACCGACCTTGAGACCGACCGGAGCAAGGATGTAAGCCTTTTCGCCGTCAGCGTAGGTGATAAGGGCGATATTGGCAGTACGGTTGGGATCGTATTCAATGGTGGCAACTTTGGCAACGACACCGTCTTTGGAACGATAGAAATCGACCATACGGTAGCTGCGCTTGTTACCGGCACCGCGGAAACGGGTGGTAATGCGACCCTGGTTGTTACGACCACCAGTGGATTTTTTACCCTTCAGCAGGCTCTTTTCGGGGGCGACTTTGCTCAAAGCAGCGGTGTCGACCACGGTCATGTGCCGCCGTGAGGGAGTCGTCGGATTGTAAGTCTTGATAGCCATGATATCTTAAACTCCCTTAGATAATTTCAATACTGCCTTCGGCAAGGGTGACGATGGCACGTTTCCAATCGGCACGACGACCCATTTTCATGGTACGGCCGGCACGTTTGGCTTTGCCCTGATAATTCATCACGTTGACCTTGGCGACTTTGACCTTGAAAAGTTCTTCCACGGCACGGGCGATTTCGATACGACCGGCTTTCGGATTGACTTTGAAGGTGTACTTCTTTTCCTGCATCAGCGCGTTGCACTTTTCGGTGACAACCGGCGCGATAATAACATCAAATGCGTTATTCATCTTGAAATCTCCTTAGATTACGCCAGGCGTCCGATAAAAGCATCCAGTGCATCTTTGCTGAAGACCAGCTTCTTGAACCGGAGCAGTTCATACACGTTGACAGTGCCGGAACGACGGAGAACCAGATTGGGGATGTTGCCGGTAGCGCAGACGGTAGCTTCATCAAATTCAGCAACGCTGAGCAGAATGGTTTCATCCTGGATCTTGAGGTTCTTCAGAACCGCGTACGCGCTGCGGGTCTTGTGATCCGCCAGAGCGAACTTGTCAAGCACCACGACATCGCCTTCAGCAATACGTTCGGAAAGAGCGCGCTTCAGAGCGAGGACCAGAACTTTCTTATTGACCTTCTTGGCGAAGGAACGGGGCTGAGGTCCGAAAATAGTACCGCCGCCGACCCACACGGGGGAACGACCGGAACCGGCACGGGCACCGCCGCGGCCTTTCTGACGCCAGGGTTTGGCACCACCACCGCGAACCAGTCCGCGGGTCTTGGTGCAAGCAGTACCGGCACGGGCACCGGCAAGATAGGCGACAACGGCATCATGAACCGCCTGAGCGCCTTTTTCCATCTCGATCACGCCTTCGGGGATGACATATTCGCCAACCCGCGCACCAGTGCAATCGAGGATATCCAAAGTATTCGACATTTGTATTGCCTCCTCTTATTACTTGGCTGCGGGCTTCTTCAGCGCGCTCTTGACTGTCAGGATACCGCCATTGGCACCGGGGATGGCACCTTTGACCAGAAGAACGTTTTCTTCGGCCATAACGCGGACGATCTTCAGATTCTGCACGGTGCAGCGGTCATTGCCGTAGTGTCCGGGCATCTTCTTTCCTTTGATGATACGACCGGGCCATTCGCGGCAGCCGATCGAACCGGGACGACGTTCCCAGTCGCCACCGTGGCTGGCACGACCGCCGCCGAAGTTCCAGCGTTTGACAACGCCCTGGAAACCACGACCTTTGGTGGTACCGGTCACATCAAGGTACTCTCCGGCGGCGAAGATATCCGCCTTGAGAACAGTACCAGCTTCCACAGTCTCCGCGGTGCGGATTTCACGCAGCACCGCCGGCAATGTCGCACCGGTCACACCGGCCTTGGCCAAGTGACCCTGACACGCCTTCGTCACATTCTTTGCTTTACGAGAGCCATAGCCCAACTGAATGGCGCTGTAGCCGTCGCGCTCGACGGTCTTGACCGCAGTGACAACACACGGACCGACTTCGATAACCGTCACCGGAATCAGAACGCCGTTCTCGTCGTAGACCTGAGTCATGCCGAGCTTTTTACCGATTAAACCTTTCATGTTTCTCCTCTCGTTTTATGAGAATTTACGATACTCACTCCCAATCGGCCGGGAGCGTCGGTATCAGATTCCCGGGCGCGTCACCCGGGAACCCCGGACTCCTTTATCAGAAGCCCGTTTTGATCGAAATGTCCACACCAGCGGGCAGATTGAGCTTCTTCAGCTCATCCACAGTGCGGGCATTGGGATTTACGATATCCAGCATACGCTTGTGGGTGCGGATCTCGAATTGCTCCATGGACTTTTTGTCAACATGGGGGGAACGGTTGACCGTCCAACGCTCGATGCGGGTCGGAAGCGGAATCGGACCGGCAACAACAACACCGGTACGCTTGGCCGCATCCAGAATCTCGTTAACACTCTGATCCAGAATCCGGTGTTCATAAGCCTGAAGCCGGATGCGGATACGCTGACTTTTCGCCGTAGCCATAACTTATTTTTTCTCCACGATTTTATCTTGAACTTGCTTTGGAACCTTCTCAAAGTGCGCCGGCTCCATCGAATAAGAGGCACGGCCGCGGGACAGCGAACGAATCGCAGTCGCATATCCGAACATTTCAGCCAGCGGAACGTTGGCGTTGACACGGGTGAAACCATTGTCACCGGCATTGATTTCAGCAATCGCACCGCGACGGCTGGTCAAGTCACCGATAAGGTCGCCCATATTTTCGTCCGGAGTGGTAAGTTCGACCTTCATGATCGGCTCAAGAAGCTCGATTCCAGCCTTCTTGGCAGCGTCCTTGAACGCCATGGAACCGGCGATCTTAAACGCCATTTCAGAAGAGTCGACCGGGTGATAGCTGCCGTCGATGATCTCAACCTTGAAGTCGACCACAGAGTAACCGGCGAGAACACCGCTGGCTGCAGCTTCACGGATACCGTTTTCAATCGGCTTGATAAATTCTTTCGGAATGTTACCGCCGACAACTTTATTTTCGATAACAATACCGGCACCGCGTTCACCGGGGATAAGGTTGATGATACAGTGACCATACTGACCGCGACCACCGCTCTGACGGACAAACTTCATATCGGAAGTTGCAGTCTTGCAGATAGCTTCACGGTAGGCAACCTGCGGCGCACCGGTGTTGGCTTCGACTTTGAATTCACGAACCAGACGGTCGAGAATGATTTCCAGGTGCAACTCACCCATACCGGAGATGATGGTCTGTCCGGTTTCTTCGTTGCTCTGAACCTGGAAGGTCGGGTCTTCTTCAGCCAGCGCAATCAAACCCTTGGAGAGTTTGTCACGGTCGCCGGAGGAGTTGGGTTCAACCGCGATGGAGATGACCGGTTCGGGGAAGCTCATGGATTCCAGCACGATGGGATCATCTTCAAAGCAGATGGTATCACCGGTGGTGACGTTCTTCAAACCGACCGCAGCAGCGATATCACCGGAGAAGATCTCGTCACGTTCTTCACGCTGGTTGGCGTGCATCTGGAGCAGACGGCCGAGACGTTCACGCTTGTTGGTACGCGGGTTGAAAACGGTCATACCCTGCTGGGCAACACCGGAATATATACGGAAGTAGTAAAGTTTACCGACAAACGGGTCAGTCATGATCTTGAAGACCAACGCGCTGAACGGCTGCTTGTCACCGACGTGACGGGTCTTTTCCGCACCGGTATCCGGATCGGTACCGTGGATTTCCCAGGTATCAACCGGAGAGGGCAGGTAACGGACGACCGCGTCGAGCAGCGGCTGCACGCCGCGTTTCTTGAACGCAGATGCACAGCAGACGGGGACAGCTTTCGCCGCCAGCGTGGCGCGACGGAGCGCCGCCTGGATCATATCGTAATCCGGGGTCTTCTCTTCGAGGTAGAGCTCCATGACTTCATCATCGACTTCAGCCAGAACTTCCAAACCTTCATGATAGAAAGTGTCGCGGTAATCCTGCAGATCAGCCGGAACGTCTTCGATGCGCATCTTTTCACCGTTGTCACCGTCGAAGTAGTACGCTTTGTTGGCAAAAACGTCGATCACGCCGCGGAATTCATTTTCCTTACCGATCGGAATGGTGACCGGGATCGGGTTCGCACCCAGCTTGCTCTTGATCTCACCGACAGCGCCTTCGAAATCGGCACCGGTACGGTCCATTTTGTTGATCAACGCAATGATAGGCACTTTGTATTTCTGCGCTTGACGCCAGACGGTTTCGGTCTGCGGCTGGACTTTACCAACGGAGCAGAACACCGCAACCGCACCGTCAAGGACGCGGAGGGAACGTTCAACTTCAGCGGTAAAATCCACGTGTCCCGGAGTGTCGATGATATTGATACGATGCTTGACATCGTTCAATTCCCAGAAGCAGGTGGTCGCAGCGGAGGTGATGGTGATACCACGTTCCTGCTCCTGCTTCATCCAGTCCATAGTGGCAGTACCTTCGTGGGTATCACCGATCTTATAGTTCTTACCGGTGTAGAAAAGAATACGTTCAGTAAGCGTGGTCTTACCGGCATCGATGTGAGCCATAATACCGATGTTACGCACCTGACGAAGCGGAATGATGCGATTCGGTGACTCTGCAAATACTTTATCGTTCATGATGCAACCTGCCACAAATTACCAGCGATAGTGAGCGAACGCTTTGTTCGCCTGCGCCATTTTGAAGGTATCTTCTTTCTTCTTGACAGAAGCACCGGTGTTATCAAAGGCATCAAGCAATTCGCCGGCGAGAGATTCGACCATGGATTTGCCCTTGCGGCCACGGGAATAAGTCGTGATCCAACGCATCGCCAGAGCGACCTGACGTTCCGGATCGACTTCGATGGGAACCTGATAAGTCGCACCACCGACGCGGCGGCTCTTGACTTCAAGTTTGGGTTTGACATTTTCCAGCGCCTGAGTGAAGATCTCGATGGCCGGCATATCCGGCTTCTTGGCTTCCATCAGTTCAAAGGCACCGTAAACGATACCCTGGGCGGTGGACTTTTTGCCGCGAGTCATAATGGTATTGATCAACCGTGCGACCAGCGTGCTGTTGTACTTGACATCGGGAGTCAACTCCCGCTTGACGACACTACGTCTTCTCATAGCATGAAAACTCCCGTATTATTTTTTCTTCTTACCATCTTCGGCGCCGGGTTTGGGACGCTTGGCACCGTATTTGGAACGACCTTGGCGGCGTTTGTCAACGCCCAGGCTGTCCAGCGAACCACGAACGATGTGATAACGCACACCGGGGAGGTCACGGACACGACCGCCCTTGACGAGAACCACGGAGTGTTCCTGGAGGTTGTGACCTTCACCACCGATGTAAGCGGTAACTTCCTGACCATTGGTAAGACGCACACGGGCGATCTTACGCAACGCGGAGTTCGGCTTTTTCGGGGTACGGGTCGTAACCTGCAAGCAGACACCACGGCGCTGCGGGCAAGCGGTCAAAGCCTTTGATTTACTTTTCTTTTCTTTCTCTTCGCGTCCGAGACGCACCAGCTGATTGATAGTCGGCATGGCAATTTCCTGATTTTTTACTCTATTTTATATATAAAAACTCTACGAAACACACATATATATCAACGGATTTATAAAATAGCACACGAATGTGCTATTTTCAAATCCTTTATCGAAAATTCTTTAAAAAAACCTTAAATTTCTTCGTTTTCGACGTCTGTTTCACCAAATCCTTCAAGTTCTTCATCCACGACCAGCTCTTTGGCTTCGTCGGGAAGCATCTCTCCGTCATCACCGTCGGCTTCACGCCACTGCGCGGCAATATCGTCATAAGAACGTTCCGCTTCCTGCGCCGGAAGTTCCGGTTCGATCTCAGTGCCAAGATACTTCAAACGGATGTTCTGAAGTTTGCTGGCACCGGTACCCGCCGGAATAAGATGTCCGGTGATAACGTTTTCTTTGAAACCGGCAAGACGGTCAACTTTACCCATCGTCGCAGCTTCAGTCAGAATACGCGTGGTATCCTGGAAGCTGGCGGCAGAGATGAAGCTCTCCGTTTCCAACGCCGCTTTGGTGATACCAAGCAGCACCGGTTCCGCTTCCGCCGGACGTCCGCCGCGGGCAGTGACCTCGCGGTTGACCCGGTTGAACTCGACACGGTCAGGCTGTTCGCCCACCAGATAATCGGTAGAACCGGCATCCGTGATACGCACTTTCTGCATCATCTGCCGGATGATGATCTCAACGTGTTTATCGTTGATTTCCACACCCTGCGCACGGTACACCAGCTGGATCTCATCGACCAGGTGGCGCTGCAACTCGTGAATACCGCACACTTCCAACAATGCATGCGGAACGATGGAACCTTCAGTAAGCTTCTGTCCTTTGTGAACAAAGTCACCTTTACTGACTGCCAGATGCTTGTGCAGCGGAATGGCGTTATGCTCTTCGGTCATTCCGGACACCGGGTCCTTAATGATCAACTGCCGCTTACCGCGCGCCAGCTTGTCGACTTCAACAAAACCGTCGATCTTGGCGATTTCCGCAACATCCTTCGGCATACGCGCTTCGAACAACTCGGCAATACGCGGCAAACCGCCGGTGATGTCTTTGTTCTTCGCCGACTGCCGCGGCACACGGGCGACCACCATACCGGGGCTGACCCGGGCGCCGTTCTTGATCATAAGCACCGCACCTGCCGGAAGCGGATAGCTGGACAGCAGATTGTTCTCTTCGTCCTTGACCGTGATCTGCGGATGCAGGTCGTCACGGTGTTCCATAACCGTTCCCTGGTCACCGGAACCGCTTCCGCGTTTCTGCTTCTGAATGGTAACACCTTCAACCAGGTCGGTAAGTTCGACAATACCGCTTTCTTCAATAATGATAGGCACGTGGTCAGGTTCCCACCGGACAAAGACTTCATTGGCATTGACCAACTCGCCATCGCCGCGGTCGAGGATCGAACCGGGTTCAAGGTCGTAACGTTCCAGCTCGGCTTCGATGATCGCGTCTTCGGTAAAGTCGTAATCTTTCTGCACCATACCCAGGATCGCAGCTTCCGCTTCCAACGCGGCACGCGCCTTGTCTTCGGCAGCTTTCGCCTTATCCGGATCGTACACGATAACGCAACCATTCTTGTTGACCACGACGGTTTTACCCTTCTGGTTGACGACCGTACGCACGTTCAACAACTTGATCTTACCGGCATGACGGGCAGAGATAACCGGCTGTTTGTACGCTGCGGATGCCGTACCACCGATGTGGAAGGTACGCATTGTCAACTGAGTACCCGGTTCACCGATGGACTGCGCGGCGATGATACCCAACGCATCTCCCGGACGCGCTTCACGGTCGCTGGCAAGGTTCTTTCCGTAACACTTCACACACAAACCATGCAGCGTTTCGCAGGTAAGTGCGGAGCGGATCAACACCTTGAGAATACCGCGTTTTTCAATCAAATCAGCGATTTCCGGAGTAAATTCTTCTCCGGCACGGATGATCATTCTTCCATCGTTATATGCCGGATCGCGGATATCCTGTGCGCTGTAACGGCCGATCAGACGGTCGCGCAGCGGCATCATAACTTCGTCACCTTCGGTGATCGCGCTGGTCCAGACACCTTTGCTGGTTCCGCAATCGTGTTCGCGGCAGATGATATCCTGCGCCACGTCCACCAGACGGCGGGTCATGTAACCGGAGTCCGCAGTCTTCAACGCCGTATCTGCCAAACCTTTACGCGCACCGTGCGTTGAAATGAAGTATTCCAACACGGACAATCCTTCACGGAAGTTGGAGATGATCGGACGTTCGATAATGTCGCCGTTCGGTTTCGCCATAAGTCCGCGCATACCGGCCAGCTGACGGATCTGATCCTTACTGCCTCGCGCACCGGAGTCCATCATCGCGTACACGGGGTTGACTTCACCGCGGCGGCTGGCATCTTCCAGACTCTTGAACAACTCATTTGCCACAGCGTTACTGGACTGTGTCCAGATGTCGATGACCTTTTTATGACGTTCACCGTCGGTCAACATACCGTTGGTGTACTGTTTGACAACTTCGTCGATCTGCGCACGCGCATTGTCGATGATCGCCGTCTTGGTTTCGGGAACCTTGAGGTCAGCGATGGAGATGGACAAACCTGCCAGTGTGGAGTGTTTGTAACCCAGATCCTTCAAATCGTCCAGAAGTTTGATCGTAGCTTCGTGACCGGCAACTTCGTATGAATCACTGATAAGTTTTCCCAGATTCTTCTTTTTGGCAACGCCATTGTAGAAGCCCAGACGCTTATCCCAGATCTCGTTGAAGAGACACCGTCCCGGCGTGGTGGTGATAAAACGGCTTTCCTTATCGCCGTACAGCGTATCACGGCCGTAGTCGGGGTTCGGGATGCGCACCGGGTCGTGGATCTTCAAAAATCCCGCCTGCATCGCGTACAGCACTTCAAAGTAATCACGATAGAGTTTCGCCGGTTTATTCTGCGGTTCGATCGTCAGATAGTAGCTTCCCAGCGTAATATCGTGCGTCGGTGATGCGATCGGCTTACCGTTGGCAGGTGAGAAGATGTTGTTGGGAGAAAGCATCAGCAACTTGGTCTCCATCTGCGCTTCGTTTGACAACGGCACATGCACAGCCATCTGGTCACCGTCGAAGTCCGCGTTGTACGCCGTACACACCAACGGGTGCAAACGGATAGCAGAACCTTCGATAAGCACCGGATCGAATGCCTGGATACTCAAACGGTGCAGTGTCGGCGCACGGTTGAGCATGACAGGATGTCCCTTGGTCACTTCATCGAGAATATCCCAAACCACGGTTTCACCGCGCTCGATCATCTTCTTTGCGCCACGCACAGTGTGCGCATAACCGCGTCCTTTGAGGTGACGGATGATGAAGGGTTCAAACAACACCATCGCCATCTTCTTGGGCAAACCGCACTGATGGATCTTCAATTCCGGACCGACAACGATAACAGAACGTCCGGAGTAGTCAACACGTTTACCCAACAAGTTCTGACGGAAACGTCCCTGCTTACCTTTGAGCATATCGGACAAGCTCTTGAGCGCGCGGTTACCGGCACCGGTGACCACACGTCCGTGGCGGCCGTTATCCATAAGGGAGTCGACCGCTTCCTGAAGCATGCGCTTTTCGTTGCGGATAATGACTTCCGGCGTACGGAGCTGAAGCAGGTTTTTCAACCGGTTGTTACGGTTGATAACGCGGCGGTAGAGGTCGTTCAAGTCACTGGTGGCGAAACGGCCGCCTTCCAGCGGAACCAACGGACGCAGATCCGGCGGAATGACCGGCAGCACCGACATCATCATGTATTCCGGACGTGAGTTGCTCGCAATGAAGCCCTCGACCAGACGGAGACGTTTGGCAAGTTTCTTGCGGAGCGCCTTGTTTCCGGTGGTTTCCAGTTCGACTTCGAGTTCGTTGCGCATATCTTCGAGATTGATATCTTCCAGCAGCGCCTTGATCGCGGGCGCACCCATATCGGCGACAAATGCATCGCCGTAGTCTTCACGCGCCTGACGGTAATCGACTTCACTCATCACCTGACCTTTGAGCAACGGCGTATCGCCGGGATCGGTAACGGTGTATTCTTCGTAGTACAGAACCTTTTCCAACTGTTTTCCGGTCATATCCAGCATAAGCCCGATACGGCTGGGCATACACTTGAAGAACCAGATGTGGGAAACCGGCACTGCCAACTCGATGTGGCCCATACGTTCACGACGCACTTTTGCCTGCGTGACTTCAACACCGCAACGGTCACAGATGACGCCTTTGTGCTTGATGCGTTTGTACTTACCGCAGTTACACTCCCAATCCCGGGTCGGTCCGAAAATACGTTCGCAGAAAAGACCGCCCTTTTCGGGTTTGAGTGAACGGTAGTTGATGGTTTCCGGATTTTTGATTTCACCGTGTGACCAGCTCCGGATCACGTCCGGAGAGGCGACACTGATGGAAATCGCTCCGAATGAATTGCCGGCATCTTTGCCGAGCAATTCACGATAAGCATAAGTATTGTCAATCAAGGTTAAATCCTCCCTGAATATTGATTACCGTTCTTCACCGCCGTCACGGACGGTACGGATGTCCAAACCAAGGCTCTGCATTTCTTTCATCAACACGTTGAAAGATTCCGGCCGTCCGGCGGACAATACATTGTGACCTTTGACGATCGACTCGTAGATACGGGAACGACCGCCGACGTCGTCGGACTTGACCGTAAGCATTTCCTGGAGTACGCTGGCAGCACCATACGCTTCCAGTGCCCACACTTCCATTTCTCCGAAACGCTGACCGCCGTGCTGCGCCTTACCGCCCAACGGCTGCTGCGTGACCAGTGAATACGGGCCGACCGCGCGGGCGTGGATCTTGTTGGCGACCAGGTGGTCAAGTTTGAGCATGTAGATCTGACCGACCATGACGCGCTGATCGAAGCGGTCTCCGGTACGGCCGTCGTAAACATCGGTCTTACCGTCGTAAACGTAGCTGCCGTCAGGTTGCTTCTCAAAGCCCCAATGGTAATTCTTGCCATGCTCTTCGGCAAACTTTTCGTTCGCCTGTTCCATGAGATCAACGATCATATCTTCGGTAACACCGTCGAACACCGGAGTAGCGACTTTGATGCCCAGCATCTTCGCCGCCCAGCCGAGGTGAGTTTCCAACACCTGACCGATGTTCATTCGGCTCGGCACGCCGAGCGGGTTCAACACGATATCGACCGGAGTACCGTCTTCGAGGAAGGGCATATCTTCCACCGGCACGATACGGGAAACGATACCTTTGTTTCCGTGACGTCCCGCCATCTTGTCACCGACCTGAAGTTTACGCTTGCAGGCGACATAGACTTTGACCCGGCGGATGATACCGTTGGCATCGGGATCGCCGTTTTCATTACCGATGTTGCGCAGACGGTTTTCGTTTTCTTCAAACTGCGGCTTGAAGCTGTCGATGATCTGCGTGATCGTATTTTTGATTTCGCAATCCTCCATCTGCCACGTATCGTAATGCGCGGCAAGTTTCTGAATGGGACTGCGGGTGATCTTGCGATTGGCAGGAACCAGAACCTTACCGCTTTCATCAGCACCGTCGATGATCTGCACCGGAAGCTTGACGCCGAGCAGCACATCGGACAACCGCATGGTAAGATCTTCAACAAGATCATTGTGGGTTTCACGATATTCGTTGCGGAGATTCTTTTCCTGCGTCTTCTTTTCCGCCTTGGTCATGCCGCCGCGCACCGGCAGTTCTTTGGCATAATCAATGCGGATATCCATGACGATACCACCTTTACCGCTGGAAACGGTCAAGCTGGAATCTTTGACGTCAGCAGCCTTTTCACCGAAGATGGCACGGAGCAAACGTTCTTCCGGCGCAAGTTCGGTTTCGCTCTTCGGCGTGATCTTACCGACGAGAATGTCACCGGGTTTGACTTCCGCACCTTCGATGACGATACCGCGGCTGTCCAGATTGCGCAGCGCATCTTCACCGACGTTGGGAATATCGCGCGTGATTTCTTCCGGACCGAGCTTGGTGTCGCGGCTGGTGATTTCAAACTCATCAACGTGGATACTGGTGTAGGTGTCTTCCTTGACCAGACGTTCACTGACGATGATAGCGTCCTCAAAGTTGTATCCGCACCACGGCATAAAGGCGACCAGCACGTTGCGGCCGAGCGCAAGTTCACCCTGACTGGTGGCGGCACCGTCAGCAAGCAGATCACCCTTTTTCACCACATCGCCGCTATGGACGCGGGGACGCTGGTTGATACAGGTTCCGGCGTTGCTGCGCAGATACTTGTACAGACGGTAGGTGCGGCCGGGATTTTCTTCAGTCGGCAGCGCGCCGTCCGGAGTAACAACAATGCGTTCGCTGTTGACTTCGGCGACAACACCGTCTTCACGGGCAACGATCACGGCGCGGGAATCGCGGGCAATGCGCTTTTCCAAACCGGTTCCGACGTAGGGGGAATCCGGCATCAGCAGAGAAACGGCCTGACGCTGCATGTTTGATCCCATCAACGCACGGTTCGCGTCGTCGTGTTCAAGGAAGGGGATGATACCGGCAGCGGCACTGACCAACTGCTTCGGCGAAACGTCCATATACTGAACATCTTCACGCGGATGCTCACCGGATTCACCGGCTTTGCGGCACATGATCATCGGACGGACAAAACGGTTGTTTTCATCCAGCAATGCGTTCGCCTGAGCGATAACGTACTTTTCTTCCTTGTCGGCAGTCAGGTAATCGATCTGCTCCGTGACCTGTCCGTCAACGACTTTGCGGTACGGGGTCTCCAGGAAACCGTATTCGTTTATGATCGCATACAGTGACATGGAGGAGATAAGACCGATGTTCGGACCTTCCGGCGTTTCGATCGGACAGATACGTCCATAGTGGCTGGAGTGAACGTCGCGCACTTCAAATCCGGCACGGTCACGGCTCAAACCGCCGGGACCCAACGCGGAGAAACGGCGCTTGTTGGTCAGTTCACTCAGCGGGTTGGTCTGATCCATGAACTGAGAAAGCTGACTGCGGGCGAAGAAGTCGCGGATAACACCGGCAAAAGTCTTCGGATTGATAAGACGTGCAGGTGACATGTTGGGCTCTTCAAAGGTCATGCGCTCACGGATGAGACGTTCCGTACGGAGCAAACCGGCACGGCACTGATTCTGCAGCAGCTCGCCGACGGTACGCACACGGCGCGCACCCAGATGGTCAATATCATCGACCGCACCGTTGGTGTGGTGAAGCTCGATCAGCATCTTGGTCGCTGCCATCAAATCGCGCGGATCAAGGGTACGGACATCCATGGGGATGTCAAGTTTAAGCCGTTCATTGAGCTTATAACGTCCGACCGCACCGAGGTCGTAACGGCGGTTATCGAAGAAGAGACGTTTGATAAGCAGACGTGCATTGCTGAGGTTGAGCGGATCGCCGGGACGCATACGACGGTAGATTTCTTTAAGAGCATCTTCTTCGTCGCGGGCGGGATCTTTGCGCAAGCTGGCAAAAATGTAGTCTTCTTTGGGCGGAACCAGCGCGAGTTCAACTTCGCTCACGCCGCCGCTCTGCATGTCAGCGAGAATCTTCTCATTGAGCTGTACCGGCTCACTGACAATGACTTCGTCAGCATCGTTGGTCACATCGTCGATGGTGTAGAACTTGGAGAGATCTTTCTCCTTGAGCAGCTGACCGATGGTGAACTTTTTGATCTGGTAGAACTCTTTGAGGATGTCGCGGTTGGTCGGATAACCGATGGCACGCAGGAAGGTGGTGATATAGAACTTCCGGCGGCGGCGGCGGCGATCGAGATAGATCCAGATACAGCCGCTGGTATCGAACTGGACATCCATCCAGGAACCGCGATCAGGAATGACACGATAGCTGTACAAAGTCCGGCCGGAGGTGTGGCGGGTCTTTTCAAAACAGATACCGGGACTGCGGTGCAGCTGGCTGATGATGACACGTTCAGCACCGTTGATGATGAACGTACCCTGCTCGGTCATAATGGGGATATCACCCATGAAGACCTTTTCCGGGATCTCGACATCATTCATCTTGAGCAGGAAATTGACATAGAGAGGGGCATCATAAATTTTACCATCTTTGATGCAGTCAATGACGTTGCTCTTCTGCGGCGGACATTCACCGATTTCGTACGAGACGAACTCCAGAGACATCTGCTTGTCGAAGCTCTCGATCGGGAAGATCTCCATGAAAACTTCCTGCAGTCCCTGACGCTTGCGCTCATGCGGCGGGACAAAGCGCTGCAGAAAATTATCATAGGAATCCACCTGGAGCCCGATAAGATCAGGCATCTCCAGAACATCGCGGAGTTTTCCGAAATTTTTCCGTTCCACTGTTACTTTTCCTGTTGTTAGTTGTATGTTGAAAAAAATATTTCTAAATTTTTGGCAAAAAAACTGAAAAAAGCTTCAATATTTTCAAAAAATCAATGTTCAAAAGACAAAACAACCGACCTCCATGACACAACAAAACTGCGGTGAAAAACTCATTCTTCTTCATCGCATAAACTGTCTCACGGACATCGGGGAAACGGGTAACGACAAAATGTCCACATCGCTGACCCGCTCAGCAAATCCATCCGGCGGCAAAATGACCACACCGCCCGGAGGAAAATTTTTAACTTGTGCAATTCCGGCAAAATGACCACACCGGAACTCAATGCACGCGTGTCCTTCGATCAAAAGTTCACCATCCGGACACGAAATCGCGGCGAAGAGGGCAAAATACCCTTTTCGCCGTGAAAAATAGAGTCAAACTTACTTGACTTCGATCTTGGCACCGGCAGCTTCGAGCGCGGCTTTGATCTTTTCGGCTTCGTCTTTGGAAACGCCTTCCTTCAGAGCCTTCGGAGCGCCTTCGACCAGGTCTTTGGCTTCCTTCAGGCCGAGACCGGTGACGCCACGGACTTCCTTGATGACACCGATTTTCTTGGCAGCATCAAAGCCAGCCAGGATAACGTCAAACTCAGTCTTTTCTTCAGCGGGAGCAGCAGCAGCGGCAGCAGCCGGAGCAGCAGCGACGGCGACCGGAGCAGCAGCGCTGACACCGAGACGTTCTTCGAGGGTCTTGACCAGCTTGGAGAGTTCCAAAACGGTCATGTTCTCAATATAGGAAACGAATTCTTCCATTTTGTTTTCTTCAGACATCTTAAATGCCTCCTGTATTTATATTAGTTGTTTGCGTTCTCAAGTTTGTCTTTATAGGCGTTGACCACATTCACGATGCTCGCAGTCTTGGCGTTGAGAACCGTGACAAGGTTACGCGCAGGCGCCTGGAGGACGCCAAGCAACATCGCCTGAAGTACCGGTTTGGTCGGGAGTTCGGCGAGAGCGACGACTTCCGCATTGGACAGCACCGCGCCGTCCATATAACCACCTTTGGCCTTGACCTGTTCGTTTTTCTTACCGAACTCAAGCAGGAGCTTGGCCACAGCACTGCAGTCACCCTTACCGAACACCATCGCGGTGCTGGCGGTGAGGTCGATAGCTTCGACACCGCTCAGTTCGAGCTGAGCAGCCGCTTTTTTGATCAAAGAGTTCTTCTGAACCTGGCAGAATGCGCCCTGAGCGGCAATCTGATCGCGCAAGTCAGAAAAATCTTTGACTTTAAGACCGGCATAGGAGACGAAGTAAACAAAGTCAGATTCCTTGACCGCGTTAACGATCGACTGGACAAGATATTGTTTCTCAATTCTCATTTCGTCACCTTCGCCAGTTCCTTGAGGTTGATTTTGAGACCGGGGGTCATCGTTCCGGAGATGCTGCAGGAAAGAATGTACGCACCCTTGGCAGACGCCGGACGCGCTTTCTGAACTGCATCAGCAAGAGCATCAAAGTTCTCCTGGAGAGCATCGGTTTCAAAAGACAATTTGCCGATAGGCACATGGATGCAAGCACCGCGGTCAGCACGGAACTCGGCACGTCCGGCTTTCGCCTCGCGGACCGCTGCGCCAACAGCATCGGTAACAGTACCGGTCTTGGGGTTCGGCATCAATCCGCGGGGACCGAGCTGACGTCCAAGGGGACGGACCATTTTCATTGCTTCCGGAGTGGCGATCAGGGTATCGAAATCCTGAAAACCATCTTTGATCTTCTGAACCAGATCCTCGTAGCCGACCACATCGGCACCTGCTTCCTGGGCTTCCTGAGCCTGAGGACCATCGCAGACCACCGCGACCCGGACAGTTTTACCGGTTCCGCGGGGCATCGGGCAGACACCGCGAACAGTCTGATCGGATTTACGCGGGTCGATACCCAGCTTCATCGCGACTTCGACAGTCTGATCGAATTTAACTCCGGGCAGAGCCTTGAGCATTCCGATCGCTTCGGTGACTCCGTGCCGCAGCTGCAAATCTCCGAGAGATTCAAGCTGCTTTTTGTACAGTTTACTTCTACGCATCGACCACCTCGATTCCCATGCTGCGCGCGGTTCCTTCGATGATGCGCATCGCCGCTTCTTCGCTCCGGGCGTTGATATCTTCCTTCTTGATCTGAACGATTTCACGGATCTGATCGCGGGTAATTTTACCAGCTTTCTCACTGCCGGGCTTGTGGGCGCCGGAAGCAAGACCAGCCGCCTTCTTCACCAGCACAGCGGCCGGGGGCGACTTGCAGATAAACGTGAAAGAGCGGTCCTGATAGACCGTGATCACGACAGGAATAACCGTTCCGCTCTGAGCTTGAGTGGCGGCATTGAACTGCTTACAGAACTCCATAATGTTGCAACCTGCTGCACCGAGCGCGGGACCAATCGGGGGTGCCGGATTGGCGGCGCCGGCCGGGATCTGCAAGCGGATCAAGCCTGTAACCTTCTTTGCCATGATTACTTCCTTATTACGACACTGATGCGGTACGAACTGACAGGTGTTCTCCCGAAACAGTTGTCAACACTTTAATTAAAGTTCCGAACATGCCTCAAACAGCCTGTTCGACCTGCCAAAACTCCAAATCCACAGGGGTGGAACGTCCGAAAATCGAAATCACGACCGTCAACCGGCCGCGGGTTTCATCGATAGCCTGGACATTACCCTCATAACCCATAAACGCACCGTCCTTGATACGGACGATATCTCCGATCTTAGCTCCGATAATAAGCGTCGGCTGCGGCGCATCTTCACCAAGAGTCGGATTCATATCCCGGAACTCTTCTTCGGTAAGAGCTGTCGGCCGGTTCTCACCGCCGAGGAAGCCCAGTACGCCCTGAACGCTCCGGACAAAATACCACGCCTTTTCATCGACCCGGCCCTCTTCATCGTACAAATCCATACGAACCAGAATATAACCGGGGAAAAATTTGCGGGTAACCTGCACTTTTTTGCCGCGACGGATTTCCATCACGCGCTCAACGGGGATCATTGCTTCGTAAACCGGCACTGAATCGCCCATACGGAGTTGACGATTGATGGTGTCACGCACCTTGTTCTCATGCCCGGACAGCGTCTGAACAACAAACCACTGACCACGGTCGTCCTGCATTTCAACTGTCTCGTCCATCATTTATCAAATCTCCAACTCAAATTATATTACGCACCGTGAACCGTAACCAGACGGATCAACCGCATCGCCAACTCATCAACACCGGCAACAAACAACGCCAGAACAACCATCGCAACCACGACCAAAACGGTGGATTCCAACAGTTCCCGACGATTGGGCCAAGAACAGCGTTTGAGTTCAGCGATCGTATCGGCAATAAAACGGCGGACCTTACCCATACCGGCATCAAATCCGGCTATCAAGCCGCCTTTTTTTTCCTTTTCCATCCAGAGGTCCTCAATGTTCAATTTCAACGTTTAAAAACAAAAATACTGGCAGGAGAGGTGAGGCTCGAACTCACGACCTGCGGTTTTGGAGACCGCTGCTCTAGCCAACTGAGCTACTCTCCTCCAGGGTTCAATCATACTTTCCCGGCGTCAGCGCGTTTCTTTATGCACAGTGTGCTTGCGCTCAAAGGGGCAATATTTTTTCTTTTCCAGACGCTCAGGAGTGTTGCGTTTTTCTTTCATCGTAGTGTAATTACGACGTTTGCACTCAGTGCACTCCATGATAACCAATTCACGCGCCATTTTCAACACCCTAAGGTTATGTTAGTTTTTACAGATTATCCCGAACCGTCGAAGTACGGCGGTCCGGGACCGATTCTGCTGCGGGATTAATCCCTCAGACTTATTCGATGACTTCAGTCACACGACCAGAGGCAACGGTGCGTCCACCTTCACGGATAGCGAAGCGGAGACCCTTTTCCATAGCAATCGGAGCAATCAGCTCGACGCTGATGGAGGTGTTATCGCCAGGCATGACCATTTCAACGCCATCAGCCAGAGTGATGGTACCGGTGACGTCGGTGGTACGGAAGTAGAACTGAGGACGATAGTTGTTGAAGAACGGGGTGTGACGTCCACCTTCTTCTTTGCTCAGCACGTAGATCTCACCTTTGAACTTGGTGTGCGGAGTGATGCTGCCGGGTTTGGCAAGAACCTGACCACGGGAGACATCTTCCTTCTTGGTGCCGCGGAGCAAGCAACCGATGTTGTCACCGGCTTCGCCCTGATCGAGCAGCTTACGGAACATTTCAACGCCGGTAACGGTGGTCTTGGAAGTTTCCTTGATACCGACGATTTCAACTTCGTCACCAACTTTGATGATACCGGCTTCAACACGACCGGTAACCACGGTACCACGACCTTCGATTGAGAAGACGTCTTCGATCGGCATGATGAAGGGCTTATCGGTGGCACGGGCGGGCTGCGGGATGAAGCTGTCAACAGCGTCCATCAGATCAAAGATCGGCTTGGTGTCGGGGCTGTCGGGGTTACCTTCAGCTTCAACAGCCTTGAGAGCGGAACCCGGAATGATCGGGGTGTCGTCGCCGGGGAAATCGTACTTGTTGAGCAGGTCGCGGATTTCCATTTCGACGAGTTCGAGCAGTTCGGGATCGTCGAGCTGGTCAACTTTGTTCATGAAGACGACGATAGCGGGAACACCGACCTGACGGGCGAGCAGAACGTGCTCATAGGTCTGAGCCATCGGACCGTCAGTGGCAGCGATAACCAGGATCGCACCGTCCATCTGAGCAGCACCGGTGATCATGTTCTTCACATAGTCAGCGTGTCCAGGGCAGTCCACATGGGCATAGTGACGGTTTGCGGTTTCGTATTCAACGTGAGAAGTGTTGATGGTGATTCCACGAGCCTTTTCTTCGGGAGCGTTGTCGATTTCGTCGTAGTTACGAACTTCACCACCAAACTTCTTTCCCATGCACATGGTGATAGCGGCGGTCAAAGTGGTTTTACCATGGTCAACGTGACCGATGGTACCGATGTTACAGTGCGGCTTTGTTCTTTCGAATTTTTCTTTAGCCATTTTGTCCTCCTGACAAGTTTTCTTTGGTTTCCTAACCAGATACTCACATATAAACAATGGAGCCTGCATCCGGACTTGAACCGGAGACCTCATCCTTACCAAGGATGTGCTCTACCGACTGAGCTATGCAGGCATATCACAAAGTGGTACCCGAGGGGGGACTTGAACCCCCAAGGATCGCTCCATATGGACCTCAACCATACGCGTCTGCCAATTCCGCCACCCGGGCATCTTTTTCAATTCCACTCACGCCGCAGTCTTGAAATTCTCGCATGTCGTACATGGAACATCACCTAATATACATGCGATTTATTATTTTGCAAATGGTTTTTCGAAAATTTTTGCAATTTTCTTTGATTTTTTCTGTTTTTTGACCATTTTTGCCGAAATCGCCCTTCTCCGGGAGCGGCATCATTTCCCGGAGAAGGAAATATTTTTACCGGACAACGACAGCCCGGAACCGCGGATAGTAGACTCCCGGCGCCTTCTCGACCCGGATCTGAACCTTCTCTTTGCCCGCCGGCAGCTCCACCAGACAACAGCCTTTGCCGTCAAACTTCATCTGTTTGCGTTCTCCGCCATCAATGGTACAGATAAAATCCGCCGTCTCCTGAGTGTCTCCATAGATCGCCAGTACGCACGCCGTTTCCGGACGGGAAAGCTCCATATCCAAAAATCCATTGGGAAACACTGTGTTTCCTGCCCAGCGGCAGGGATAACCGTTTTCCACGGATGCATGAGCCGAGTGCATATAGCGCGCGACACGCCACTCATCGAGCAGTGAACCGCACAGAATCGCATCGTATGCCCCCTCGCCGAACTCCTTGCGGGCGGCATATTCAGCCTTATATTCCTCTTCCAGCACCTGACTGATAACGTATGTCGGCTGGAGATAGATCTCTTCCACCGTGCGTTTACCCCGGAACAGCGCCTGCTCCAAACCATTGACAAAAACCGTCGGCACGGGGATAGCGTCTTCCAATTTGACTTCGGAAATCGCCTGCAGTTTTTTCCGGGCATCTTCCGCCACTTCGTGCAGAATACGTCCTTCCGGATCTCCGGCTTCCATGGAATCAAAGTACGCCGCCATCACTCTCATATACTCACGGAACGCGCGTGTGATGCGCACGGCATTGTTCCACAGCCGTTCACGCCACGCATATTCAGCTTCATATCCGGCTTCCCGGGGCAGTGATTTCAGCAACGCGAGACCGGCATCAGCGATTGCCACAGCCTCTTCTTTCTCCCGGATGATAGCATCACGTCCCGGAGAACACTTATCACTGAGCACCGACCAGACACCTTTACCATTCTTCAAGCTCACGCCGTTTTTGAATACAGCCGGAACGAATGCCGCTTTGACATACTTCAAATTTTTCTGCAGCGGGAAGGTGTGAAAGATAACATGACCGTCGATGAAGTTATTCTTCTCCACCATACGGAAACCGTCAAGTCCCAATTTGGTGAATGCTTCGCGCGCGGATGCGGGCGCGGTCTTTTCCAGCCACTCGCGCCGGATCTCTTGTGCAGTCACATTCGGATCGTCGATCGCCCGTTCATAAGCGTACAAGTTGATTTCGTAACATTCAAAGATGTTATTGCCAACGCGATCCAGGCGGATGGCATAACGGTCAACTCCGGCAGCCTGACCGGTCCGGACATACTTGACGATGTTTTCCACGTTTTCAGCCGGGAGCTTACCGGCGCCGAGAAATTCTCCGAGGCAGTCACATTCCGCCCCGAGCGTGGCACCGGGAACGCTTTGCAGGAAGGGGTTCGTGGGCAGGAACGGGTCGAAGTCGTAGGGAGTGATCTTGGTTTCGATTTCAAAACCATACTCTTCTGCCGCACCGCGCGCACCGCCGATGATATCTTCATAATCCTGGGCAATCGAACCGAAAGAACGGAGAATCAACCGTTTTCCCCGCGCCGCAAGCTCAGATGCAAAGATACGGACGATATGTTCCACCACCTTTTTCGGGGGATATTTCTCTTTATTGGAGTTGTGGATAACAGAATAAGTCGCCTCCGTCAGAGTCAACACCAGACCGTCCAGCTCCGGAACACTCTTGAAGCTGCTGTCGATTTTGTAGCGCAGCAGATCTTCATATCCCTTGCCCAACAGGTCGAATTCGCCGTTGGCATCCAGAAGATCCGGACGGTCGGTCAGCAATCCGGCAGGAACCATCGCTTCGCGGTGCCAATAATAGACCGGTTTATTGATGGAGTGAGCGACTGCCAGCACATCCCGGAGTTTCTTCCGGTTCGCTTCGATTCCGGCGAGGTCGATTGAACGGTGGGTCACCGGAAAATCCGCATAATCCGTCAAACCGTCCATACCTCCGAGGTTGGTGTGGCAATCCGCACAGATTTCAAAGCTGTCCACCCGGTAACGGGCGGCATTTTTGACCACCAGCTTCATATAATCCACATCCAACGGGGTGGGATGCATCAGACTCCAGGTAATCTCTGCCATAATAAATTCTCCTTTATTTTTTATTACTATTGAAGTGTAACGTTATAATAGACCACCAAAAGTCGTTTTTTTCAACTATATCGCCGGAAAAAAACTGGTATTTTTGCAATTGAGGTGATATATTTACATATATATAGAATAATCATACGAAAAAACAAGGTATACTGTCATGATCAAATTGCATCTTTTTGAAATGGACAACACTCTGGCTGCCGTCAATTACGATTCTGCCTGGAAAGAGTATCTGGTCAAGGCCGGACTTGCGCCGGAAACGTCTCTTGCATCCTCTGCCGCCTTCCAGGAAAGCCGCTCCGCAGGCAGACTGTTCAATGCCGGTGAGTTTCTGGAGTTCCAGCTGGCAGAATTCAAAGGCAACACCAAGCCGGATATGCTCAAGATCGCTTTTAAATTCTTTGAAGAGGTCGTGAAACCTGCCATCAAGCAGTCCGCATTTGATTATATCAAAAGCATCATCCGCGCCGGAGGTCAGGTCGCGATCCTCACCTCAACCAACAATATCCTTGCCTACCACACTGCCCTTTACTTCGGCATCACCGACTATATCGGCACCGATCCGGATGCGGACAACGGTTTCTTCACCGGCACTGCTGCAAAGCTCTATCCTTACGCCGAAAGCAAACTCTTTTACCTCGGCAGATTGTGCGAGCGTTACAACTTTGATGCTTCTGAAGTTGCAGTGTACACTTCCAGCATGCTTGACCTCCCCCTGCTGAACACCGCCGGACGTCCGGTCGTGGTCGACCCCTGTGACAATTTGGCGCAGTACGCCGAAGGTCACAACTGGGAAATCCTCAACTGGCAGAATTGACCTCCATCCGGGGATACACCGTGGCATCAGACAAGATAAAATTCACAGCAAACTACCGCCGGAACTATGTTGCGTTTCTGGCGGTGCTGCTCTTCTTTCTCATCGTAGCAGGCGAGATCCTGCTGGCGGTCGCCATTCCGGTCGCCATGAGAAATGAAAACCTGATGGCTGATGAGGCCAACCGCATCGATGTGCTTTTACTGTTCGACTATACCCGTACCACCTGTGCCAACATCTCCGGCAAAAATGCAAAAGGAGAGGATGATGCCGTACTGCAAATGGAAAAACAACTGCTCTCCGATGCACTGGATAACTTCGCCCGTTATATGCGGGAGGAGGGAGACAAACTCACGCCTCAGGAGGTAAAAGAGATTTCCACCGTTTTGCGTGAACTTTACATAGTTGCAGTCCAACTCAAAGAGGGAAAACGCTTTTCAAAAGAAAACCGTATCAATACTTCATCATACATAAACGGTTTGCTCAACAAAACACGCGGAGAAGATACCAATGGCTCTACACGACAGAAATAAAGAACTCGCCGCGATCGCGAAATTCAATTCCGGACGGGTCGCCGTTCTGGGTGATATCATGCTCGATGCCTACCTCTGGGGCGCAGTGAACCGGATTTCTCCGGAAGCTCCGGTACCGGTCGTCGACGTCCGCCGCCGCAGCTGCTGCCCCGGCGGTGCCGCCAATGTCATACGTAATATCGCGACTCTGGGCGGTCACGCCAAAGCGTTCGGTATCGTCGGCAATGACCCCGCCGGTAAAGAGGTGATTGCCCTGCTCAAAGAATACGGCGCCGACATCGCCGGAATAATCCGTTCCAACGAACGCCGCACAACCGAAAAATGCCGCGTTGTCGCCGGAGCTCAGCAACTGCTGCGCGCCGACTTTGAAGATACCACCCCGATATCGGAAGCTGACCGGGACAAACTGGTCTCCAAAGTGGTGCGCCACATCCGGAAAGCGGAGATCGATGCGGTTATTTTTGACGATTATGCCAAAGGCGTTCTCTGCGCCGACATGCTGAAAGTCATAATCAAAGAGGCAAAGAGATCCAACATCTTCACCATGCTCGATCCCAAGCCGAAATCCGGCGGCGTAACTCCGGTTGCCGGATTGACTCTGCTCAAACCCAACCGCAGTGAAGCCTTCGCCCTGGCGGGCATCAACGATCCGGGGCCGGTGAACGATCCGGCAGAAGATCAGCCCCTCCGCCGTGCCGCAGAAAAGATTTTTGAGATCTGGCAGCCGGAAAATCTGCTCATCTCTCTGGCGGGTCAGGGCATGATACTTTATCCGGCAAACGGTGAACCGCAGGTTATTCCCACCCGCGCGAGAGAGGTTTTTGACGTCTCCGGAGCCGGTGATACTGTCGCCGCAGTCTGCACATTGGCGCTGGCAACCGGATGTTCCCCGCTTTTGGCAGCAGAACTGGCAAATCGCGCCGCCGGTGTGGTGGTCGGAAAAATCGGTACTGCCCCTATCCTTTTCGATGAACTGCTGGCCGCAATAAAAGAGTGAGCCGGTATATAACTGTAATACATATATTATATATAAGAGAGAACAACTGTCACTATGGAAATCAAAATCGGTAAATCTGTTGTCGCCGGCAATGGCAAACTTTTGCTGCTGGGCGGTCCCTGCGTTGCGGAATCAGAAAAACTTTGTCTGGAAATCGCAGAATATCTGATCGGTCTCTGCACCGAACTGGATATCCAGTATGTCTTCAAAGCATCTTATGACAAAGCCAACCGTTCCAGCATCTCATCCAAACGCGGTTTGGGTATCGAAAAAGGTCTGAGCATATTGAAATCGGTCAAAGAACACTTCAACATCCCCGTGGTGACTGATGTCCACGAGAGTGCAGAAGTTCCCCGCGCCGCTGAAGTGGTCGATCTGCTCCAAATTCCGGCGTTTCTCTGCCGTCAGACCGATTTGCTGGTCGCCTGCGGTAAAACCGGTTTGCCGGTAAATATCAAAAAAGGTCAGTTCATGGCTCCGGAAGATATGGCGGGCGTTATCGACAAAGTCCGTTCCACCGGCAATGACAAAGTGATGCTCTGCGAACGCGGCACCAGTTTCGGTTATCACAATCTGGTCGTCGATATGCGCAGCTTGATGACGATGCGTAATCTTGGAGTTCCGGTGGTCTTTGATGCCACCCACTCCGTGCAGCTTCCCGGCGGTTTGGGCAACGCCTCCGGCGGTCGTAAAGAATTTGTTCTGCCGCTGGCAAAAGCCGCCGCCGCAGTCGGTATTGATGCGCTCTTCACCGAAGTCCATCCCCGTCCACAGGAAGCGTGGTCCGACGGTCCCAACTCACTGGATTTCCAGCAGATCAAAGAAACATTAATCCAGGTAAAAGCGATTCATGCACTCAACAGCTGATTTCCAAAAGATCAAACTGCTGATCTTCGATATTGACGGAACGTTGACGGACGGGAGTTACTCCTGCTCCGCCGACGGTAAATCGATAAAATTTTTCAACATCCACGATCAGCACTGGCTGAAACTCGCCATCCGGGCAGGATTGAAAACCGCCCTGCTCTCTGCAAGAAATGATGAAATCAACCGGATTTTTGCCTCTGATTCCATGATTTCAAAGTGCGTGTTCAGCGCTAAAAACAAACTGGATTCATTTAATGAACTTTGCGCAGAAATGGAAGTTTCTCCCGAAGAGTGCCTCTATGCCGGAGATGACGTAGTCGACCTTCCGCCGATGAAACGCGCCGGTATCGCCGTGACCCCGGCCGATGCCGTTGCCGTTATGGATGAAGCTTCCCCGTGGCGCACAGCTGCCGCAGGCGGCAAGGGTGTTGCCTATGAGATCGTTTACCGGGTGTTGAGCGAACAGGGTACACTGGATCAGGTATTGGAGCGTTACCGGCAATGAAAAAGTTTTTTTATATTCTGTTTCTCGGTGCGGCGATCATGCTGCCGCAGTTGCTTTCCGGATCAGCACTTGACCGGGACTTCACGCTGGGGCATGTCAAGATCCCGCTTTATCAGAAGGGCAAGCTTGAAGTGGTCATCTTTGCCGACAACGGCAACCGGCGCGGCGATATGATTACCGGCAAAAATACGCTTATCGACCGTCTGCTCACCACTGCAGATGTGGATAAGATCCCCGATGGCTGGAAGCAGAATATACATAAACTTGATGCTCCGCTGATCGATGTATTGAACTTCTGGAAAGGACGTTACCTCACCAGTGATGCCGTAATATTCACGCCGATGTGCAACTTCGACCGCAAAAACAATCTGGTCTACGGCGATGACAATGTCTTTATGCGCACACCGTTATTTGACCTTGACGGCGTGGGATTCCGAACCAATCTGAACACCAAGGAGATCGAAATAAGTTCCGACGTCCGCATCGTTGCACGCCGCGATGACAGTGATCCCCGCGAAATCATCAGCCGGAAAATACCGGTTCCGCCGCGTTACACCACCGTCAGTGCCACCGGAGACTCCCTTCGGTTTGATATGGCGCACAACGAACTGATGCTTATCGGAAATGTCAAAGTCGTTGACGGCAATACCACGCTGAGTTGTGACCGGCTCACCATATTTTTGAAATCCAAAGCGGAACAGAAACGCTCCGCACATAAAAAAGATACCGGCGACAGCAGTGCCATGCTCAAAGGGATTTCCCGGATTTTGGCAGATGGCGACGTGGTATTGCGCCGCAGACCGGAAGATTCCGGAGATAAAAATGCGGTTCAAACCGCGTGGTGCGAACATCTGGAATATGAGTTCGACAGCGGACGGATCATTCTGACCGGCGAGGAAGAGCTGCCGAAAATGGCGCAGGACAACCATGAACTTTCCGGAGAACGGATCGAACTTCTGCGCTTTTCGCGCAAAGCATTTGTCAACGGCAAATGCAAGATCACCGAAAGTGAAAAAATTGGCACCCGGACACAAATCGCCCGAACCATAACCTCCGACCGGGCTGACTTTGATGCGGTGGAAAATCTCAATGTCTTTACCGGCAACGTCACAGTGACCGATAAAGAAGCTGTCCTCACTTGCAATTCCATGCGGATATTTCTCAAAAAAGCTCCGCAAAAAGTTGCAAAAAGCAAAAAAAATGGCGGCAATGCGGAGTTTTCTCCGCTCTCCGGCAGTCAGGAACTTGACCGGATCCACTGCGACGGCAACGTAAAAATCGTCACCATCCCCAAAGTTGCCAATTCCGCCAAAGCCGCGCCGCGCCGTCCCAGCACCATCAATGCCGCGCGGTGTGAACTGGATTATCCGACCGACAAACTGGTGTTTTATGAACGGGTCCACGTTGACCACAAAGGTGATACGCTGGATTGCGACCGGCTGGATCTCTTTATGAAAAATTCCGCTTACCGTACCGCGCCGCAGAAAGAGAAATCTTCCCGGGGTGTGGCACTGGGCGGACGGGCGGCGAACAACAAGACACTCGAAAAAGTCATCGCCTCCGGCAATGTATATATGAAAGATCAGGAGAGCGATTTGCGCACCGAGTTGATGACACTGGAGTTCCGGGAGATGAAACCGGGAACAGCCGTTACGCCGGGAATGTTTGCGACCAACAACATCCAGCTTATCCGCATTATCTGCGACGGGAAAGTCGTTGCCGGAAGCCTGCCCCAGCTGAAAAAATCATCCAACGGAAAAAAACGTATTCTCAAGGCGGAACACGCCATGACCTACCTCATCAAAAACCGGGCTGAATTTCACAAAGATGTCATTCTGCAGGAAGGCGAAAATGAGATACGCTGTCAGGATATGTTCGTCTTTACCGGAGCGCCGCCGGCAACAGCCAATGCCGCAAAACCGGCAGCGGCAAATCCGGATGCCGACCCCTTTGAACTGGATATGAGCGAAAATGCGGCACCGTCGCGCATAGCATTGTCCGACGGCATTGATCTGGAACAGATTATCTGCAAGAAAAATGTAGTCCTGGTCAATAAAGATGCCAAAGGCAAATCCACCTACGCCGGAGGCGATACCGCCGTCTACACGGTCGAATCAAGTGACATCGTCATCACCGCCGATGCGCCGCGCCGCCCGTATTTGCGCCGGGACGGAAGAATCCAGTACAGCGATGTCATCAAAGGCAACCTTAAAACCGAGATTCTCGAAGGCAGAGGCAACATTCAGGTCGTCTCCGAAAAAAAGTGACGCATCCCCAAAGTGGCGCTTAGAAGAAGCCCGTCTCCGGACAAGCAGCTCTACACTCTCCGTACAGACCGGCTTGTGTGCAAGTGGCGGACTGTGTTTGCAACAGCATAAACCGAAGATTGTTTTTTGGTAAGACAGCTATTATTACATTGCAAAAAATGCGTTTGCGGTGTATATTATGAGAATGTGTTTAAAAAAATCCACGACAGAAGTCATGTCGTGGATTTTCATTTAGTTACGTTTCAAGAAAGGGAAAAAAATGTTTCGTCCGGTATTGTTTTCAGAGTTGAAAGAGTACTCGTGGAAAAAGTTCAGTCAGGATCTCTTTGCAGGGGTCACCGTAGGAGTTGTCGCGCTGCCATTGGCAATGGCGTTCTCCATTGCGTGCGGATTCACTCCGGCGCGGGGAATTTACACTGCGATCGTCGCCGGTTTTCTGATTTCGCTCTTCGGCGGCAGCCGGGTGCAGATCGGCGGTCCGACCGGAGCGTTTATCGTCATCATCGCCTCCATCTACGCAAAATTCGGCAATGCCGGTCTGCTGACAGCGACACTGCTTGCCGGAGCCATTCTGATACTTTTTGGTATCTTCAAAATGGGTGCATTGATAAAGTTCATCCCGTTCCCGGTAACGACCGGATTCACCTCCGGCATCGCCGTGGTCATCTTTGCCACTCAGCTCAACGATCTTTTCGGCTTGAAACTCGCTGATCTTCCGGCAGACTTCATCGGCAAAATCAAAACCATTGTCCTCAACATGGGCAATATCAGCTGGGCGACCTTCGGGATCAGTATCTTTACCATTATCGTCATCTGTTTGATACGCAGATTCTTCCCCAAACTTCCGGCGATGCTTATCGGTATGCTTGCCGCAACCGCACTGTCTGCGGCGTGCGGTTTGGAAATCGACACCATCGGTTCCAAATTCGGCGAACTCCCGCGCACGCTGCCGATGCCCGGATTGGAGATCCTTCCGGTATCACGCTTCGGTGAAGTGCTTATGCCCGCATTCACCATCGCACTGCTTGCGGCGATCGAATCACTGCTCAGCGCCACCGTTGCCGATGGTATGACCGGCGGCAAACGTCACCTCCCCAACACCGAGCTTATCGGTCAGGGATTGGGTAATATCGGTGCGGTATTCTTCGGCGGCATCCCCGCCACCGGCGCAATCGCCCGAACCGCCACCAACATCAAAAGCGGTGCGCAGACTCCGGTCGCCGGAATGATCCATGCGGTCGTCCTGACGTTGATCCTGCTGCTGTTGGCACCGCAGGCAAAAATGATCCCGCTGGCAGCACTTGCCGGTATCATGGCAGTGGTGTGCTACAATATGAGCGAATACCACACCTTCTGCCGGATGTTCAAAGGTCCCAAGAGCGACTGGGCGGTGATGCTGACGACCTTTTTGCTGACCGTTTTCATCGACTTGATCGTGGCGGTGGAAATTGGAGTTGTGCTGGCAGCGTTGCTCTTCATCCGGAGAATGTCCGACATCTCCAACGTCAGCGCCATCACCGGAGAACTTGCCGGTGACAAGCAGGAACTCGATGATCCGGACAACATCAAAAGCCGCAACGTGCCGGAAAACGTGGTGGTCTTTGAAGTTCAGGGACCGTTCTTCTTCGGTGCGGTCGACGGTTTCCGGGATAAAGCGATGGGCTTTTCCAAGTCGGGTATCTCCACGATCATCCTGCGCATGAGAATGGTTCCGGCGATAGATGCCACCGGCTTGACGGTGCTGGCAGACTTTGTAAAGCAGTGCCGGAAGCGGAATGTCAACATCATCCTCTCCGGAGTTCAGCCGGATTCCCAGCCGATGAAGGCATTTGAACACTTCGGTCTGGTCAAAG
The DNA here is from genome assembly GCA_017462015.1 of Lentisphaeria bacterium. Taxonomy (GTDB): domain Bacteria; phylum Verrucomicrobiota; class Lentisphaeria; order Victivallales; family Victivallaceae; genus UBA1784. Next base: position 716 of record JAFTRX010000068.1, on the reverse strand, counting down.
AACTGGGCAAAGAGAATATCTGTCCGCACATCGATCGGGCGCTCAAGCGCGCGGAGGAACTGAAATAACTATCCCATACTGCGGTCGCGACAAAGCATTTTGAACGCAATGTCACTGGTGGCGCGTGCGCATAGCGCACGCGCGTTTTGCTTGCGCAAAACAAAATCTGACAAAATCACTTTTTCCAACTCCAATTTTCTTCCGCCGAAAAATTTAAAAAACAAGCATTTTGCTGATTTTATGGGATAGCTGTGGAACAAAATCTGAAAAACAAGATTTTTTCAAAAATTTTTGTTTTAGCATTTGCAAATTCATCAAACTGGAGTTATATTAATAAAACAACGACCCGGAGTAGTCCGGGTGGCTGATAAATCAGCCGACGTGGCGGAATTGGCAGACGCGCACGGTTCAGGTCCGTGTGCCGCAAGGCTTGTGGGTTCGACTCCCACCGTCGGTACCAAAATGCGGGTATGGCATATCGGCTGTGCACCAGCCTTCCAAGCTGGTTAGAGGGGTTCGACCCCCCTTACCCGCTCCACTGGTGGGATTCCCGAGTGGCTAAAGGGGGCAGACTGTAAATCTGCTAGCATCGCTTTCGGTGGTTCGAATCCACCTCCCACCACCATTTAAAAAACATGTTGCCGGAATCATCTTTGCGGCAAATTAAAGAACGCTGTTTCAAAACTATCGTTTTGACAGCGTTTTTTATTTGCCTC
>JAFTRX010000067.1 GCA_017462015.1 Lentisphaeria bacterium | reverse complement strand
GTGCCGTATAGCCCTCCGTCGCTCTGCGAGCTATGGAGGGCATCCTTCGCACGCTCCGTTTCACTCCGCTTATTTTTGCCGGGGCAAAAAAAAATCTACGGATAGCAAGACGGGATTTTAGATCACTTGTACTGCCAATATAACACTGTTCCGAGTGGGAGATGCTGCGCAAAATGTAGGTGTAGAACATGTTTTTCTCCTGTTCTGTGCCGTATAGCCCTCCGTCGCTCTGCGAGCTATGGAGGGCATCCTTCGCCCGCTCCGTTACACTCCGCTCATTTTTTGCAAGCAAAAAAAATCTACGGATAGCAAGACCGGCTTGCCATCCGTAGCTTTAGCGAAGGATGGTGGAGCAGAAGAGACTCGAACTCTCGACCCTCACACTGCCAGTGTGATGCTCTAGCCAACTGAGCTACTGCCCCATGGGTATATCATATAATATATCACAGATTTTGAATTATGCAAGTCTTCTTTAAAAAAATGTCGCAAAAAAGTCAGGCGTGTCGATTGTAAAAGTAAACGCAACCCCTAAAAAGATATTGATTGCGTTTAATCAGGCAAACAGAAGAGTTGCATTTAAATAGAGAAAAGTAAGCCATGAGGATGAAAAAGATAAAATAAAGGGATATGCTATCAGATGGGGAAGCCCCCCCCCTCCCACCGCTGGGAGGGGGGGAGCGTTTAATTTGACAAATCCTCACCCCGGAGGATTGGCAGAAGGAGTTGCTCTATGGCACATCTCACTCATTCACAAAGGACCTTGATTGAATCAGGCTTGAAGCAAAGAGATTCTTTTAAGGAAATCGCCAGAAAGATCGGAAAATCACCGTCGAGCGTATCACGGGAAGTTCTCAAACATCGTGTTGACAGCGATAAAGGAGCATATGGAAGAATAACCAATCGTTGTATTTATCGCAGAAATTGTGATCGTTTGAGAGTTTGTGATTCAAACTGCAGCGAAAATTCAGACATTTTTCAGACAATCTGCAGGAATATTCAACAGTAGTCATTTGCACCGCAAATGTCGTAAATCGCTTGTTTTTAAGGGAAAAAGGCAAAAAAATGGTAGCCCGGGCGGGGATCGAACCCACGACCAACTGCTTAGAAGGCAGCTGCTCTATCCACTGAGCTACCGGGCCGTCTGTTTTGACTTTTATATAATATGCACGCATTTTATGAAAATGTCAAGCAAAAAATTGCATTTGTTGCAATTGTATGCTATATTTAATACAGGACTATTTTTTTAACAACGATATTTTCTGCGATTGGAAAGATGAAGAAATATATTTTCAGCGGTTTGGATTCGTATGACACTCCGGCAAATGTGAAACGCAGCTGGGTTTTTAACCTGATGTTTCGTTCCCGGTGGTATTTTTATTTCAAAAATTTCGGCATTTTTATCCGCTCCGGTCTCCTGGGACGACGCGGTAAACTCGATCAGGATGCCCAGATCCGGCTTTCCAGCGAAAACACCGCTCTGATCGAAAGTATGGGTGGTTCCATCCATATCCGCGGCATGGAGCATCTGCGCAACTGTGGCGGCAAACCGGCAGTCATCGTTGCCAACCACATGAGTCTGCTGGAAACCGGTATGCTTCACTCCATTGTCCGCGAACACATGGATATCTCCTTTGTGGTGAAAGCCTCTTTGATGAAAGTTCCGTTTTTTTGCCACATTCTCAAATCAATGAACGCGATCCCAGTTTCCAGAACCAACCCCAGAGAGGATTTGAAAACCGTTCTCACTGAAGGAAAAAAGAAACTTGAATCCGGTTGTTCCATGATTGTTTTTCCCCAATCCACCCGCTCTGCGGAGTTTGATCCGGAACAGTTCAATTCCATCGGTATCAAGCTCGCCAAATCCACCGGTGTTCCGGTTATTCCTCTTGCGCTCAAGACTGATTTTCTCTCTCTCGGAAAAGTTTGCCGCGACCTCGGTCCGGTTCATCCGGAAAAATCGGTTCGTTTTGAATTCGGCGAACCGATGATGATCGAAGGCAACGGTCAGGCGCAGCAGCAGCAGGTCATCGACTTTATCAGCGGCTGTTTCAAACGCTGGAAGGAAGAGGAAGCTGAACAGAAATGAGCTTTCGGGAGAACATGAACAACTTTATGCGTAAATTGCTGATAGTATTAGCAGTTGCGTTCATTTGCCCTGTTCTTTATGCGGCAAATGAGGAGTTGAAAAATCTTTCTCAGGACGATTTCAAACGTCTCCGTGCCGATGGTTGGAAGGTCATCGGCAACAACGTTATTCTTGAAGGAAACGTCTACCTTCCGCTCGGTAATTCGGAAGTGTTTGCCGACAAAGTGATAATCAACCTTTCCAGCCGGGATTTTGAGGCTGCCGGCAACGTCCGTTTGTACCGTTGGATGGACATCTCCGGAACCGCGACCCTTGAGCGTATCGCCCAGCTGGAAAAAAGTGCCAACACCATGGTCAAAGCGGTATCGACTTCACTGGATGTACTTGGCAACCGGGTCTATTCCGTCAAAGCTGCCACCCGTTCCGACAGCATCACTGCCGACCGGGTCTGCGGTAACTGGGACAGCGGTTATTTCCGCTTCGACAATGCGATGTTCAAGTATGCAAACTTTGTCTGCCGCGCTAAAAGCGCAGAGCAGCTCCCCAACGGAACAACGATCATTAAAAATGGTGAAGTCAGTGCGTGTGATTATCTGGAATCCAACAATGCCCACTATTCCGTTGCCGCGTCGGAGATCAAACTTATTCCGCACACCCAGCGTTTTTACGGTCTGGAACACGCCGACTTTGACAAAGGCGACCGCACGATATTGCTGACCAACGGTTTTGCCAAAATCTACGGTGTCCCGCTTTTGTGGCTTCCGGTATTCTGGAAGCCGAAAGATGAAAACCTCGGACTTCTCAACATCACCTGGGGAAGTGACAGCGACTGGGGTTATTACCTTCAGCTTGCCAAACGCTTTACTTTCAACGATTATCCGGAATTCAAGATCAAACTCATGGCGGATCTGTACGAAAAGCGCGGCATCGGCTACGGTGGTTCCGGCAAGATCGCCACGGAAGAGAGCGCCACGGAATTTTTTGCCTACGCGCTGCGTGACCGTGACCGTTACGAAACGGACGATTACAATGAATACCGTATCCGTGTTCCCAAGAACCGTTACAACTTCCGCGTGAGCAACATTACTCACATTACACCGCGTCTGGATTTCCGCGGTGTCTTTGAGTATTCCAGTGACCCGTACTTCCGCCGTGACTTTTTCCGTTCCCGTTACGACAATGATCCTCAACCGGTGACCTACTGGGCGTTGGAACAGCAGTTTGACCGCTTCAGCGCGGCGGTACACATGCGTTTTCAGGTGAATGACTTCTACACCACCGTGGAAAAATTCCCGGAAGTGCGCCTTGATCTGCCCCGGCAGGAAATTTTCAACACCGGGCTTTATTATCAGGGCGAGATGACGTCGACCTATTTCCGTATGCATTGGACTGAATTTGATGAAGAGCCGCGCGGTTATTCCAAATTGAAGGATTACGATGCCTACCGTTTTGATACCACGCACTTCTTGTATTATCCGCTGTCCAACCGTTACTTCAGCTTTGTTCCCCGTGCCGGTGTCCGTTTTACTGCCTACTCCAACACCAGCGAAACCAGCGTGAAAGAGGACGATCTTGCCAATATGATTGCGGCGGCAAAACCGCAAAGCGACGGCAAATTTTTCTTCACCAACTACGATGACAAAGGCGGCGGCGATGTCCGTTTTGCCGCTGAACTCGGCTTTGAATTGTCCACCAAGATCCATAACACCTGGCAGCATGTACGCAGCACCTTCTTTGAAGTTGACGGTTTGCGCCACATCATGCAGCCGTATATCAACTACACATTCATCAGCAATCCGACGTTGAGCCGCGACCACATCTATTTCTTTGATGAAACTGATCGTCTGGATGAGCAGAACTTCTTCCGTTTCGGTTTGGTCAACCGTTTGCAGACACGCAGCGGCAGCGGTATCAAAGATTTCTTCTACATGGAAAACTTCTGGGATCTGCACTTGCAGAAAAAAGATGATTTCAGCGAAGTCGGCAATTTCGGAACTTTGCTGAAATGGAACATATTCAAAGGCTTGTCGCTTCACTCCCAATTCCTGCTTGATCCCAGCGGCGATGGCGAAGTGCCTGACACCTACCGGCGCGGCCGCAATGCCGGCAAAACCGGTCTTGCGTTGAAATGGCTCAACCAGTGGAACATCGGTATCAGTTATGTTCCGGCGCCGGATTGGAAAATTTCTTTCGGCTACAATTACTTGCGGCCGTATGGATCGCGTGGTGCGTACTCCATGGGGTCGACTCTCACTCAGATCAATGCGACCAGTTACTTCCAGTGGCGCTATGATGATTATTCGGAAACGTTCAATTTCGGACTTGATTTCCCCATCACTCCTGACCGGCGGACGCTGGGCTTCTTCCGCTTCTACTACGAAGTTCAGGAAGGCAGTATCGACTCGGTCAAACTTACCGTATTGCGCAAATTCCACTGCTGGCAGTTGATTGCCTCGGTGGGATTGGAACGCGACTACGACAAAAAAGATTGGGATTTCAACTACTCCATCCAGGCAAATCTGACCGGTTTGAACGCACCGATGAACAACGTACAGAACAAAGTCCTGCGCGGTCTGGAAGATGCCGCCGTCAGCGGATTAAAATTTTAACCGGAGAAACTCTACCCCATGGCTGAACTCAAGCAAATAAGAAACTTTTGTATTATCGCTCACATCGACCACGGCAAATCCACCCTCGCCGACCGGATGCTGGAAATCACCGGCACCGTTGCCAAACGCGACCTGCAGGAACAGTTGCTCGACGGCATGGATTTGGAACGTGAACGCGGTATTACCATCAAATCCCACCCGGTGCGGATGCTTCATACTCTGGAAGACGGCAGTGTGTACGAACTCAACCTTATTGACACTCCGGGACACGTCGACTTTGCTTACGAAGTCAGCCGCAGCCTCAGCGCGTGCGAAGGTGCGATTCTTTTGATTGATGCCACGCAAGGCGTACAGGCGCAGACCGTTGCCAACGTCAATCTTGCCTTCAATCAGGGATTGAAGGTGATTCCGGTCATCAACAAAATCGACCTTCCGGCGGCAAATTTGCCCATGTGCTACGAACAAATGGAAGAGATCCTCGCGCTTCCGCGCGAAGAAGCACTCATGGTCTCCGGTAAAACCGGTGAAGGTGTGGCAGAGTTGCTGAAAGCGATCATTGAACGTATTCCGGCGCCGGAAATCGATGATGAGAACGGTGCGGCGGCGCTGGTTTTTGACTCCCGTTACGACACCTTCCGCGGAGTGGTGAACTTTGTCCGTGTCCGCCGGGGAATATTCAAGCGCGGTACGCGGATAAAACTTTTCTCCAACGGCATTGAAAGCGAACTCAAAGAGGTCGGCTTTTTCAATCCGAAAATGCATCCTGATGCCACATTGGAACCCGGCAGTGTCGGTTACTTCATCCCCAATTTGAAGACCCCATCCGATACCCGTGTCGGCGATACGATGACCGATACGATGGATCCGTGCGCCGAACCGCTGCCCGGTTTCCGCGAAGTACGTCCGATGGTGTTCAGCGGTATCTACCCCATTGATACCGATGATTACGATCAGTTAAAGGCGAGCATGGCGAAATTGCAGCTTAACGATGCGGCGTTTTTCTATCAGGCGGAAAGTTCTGCTGCGCTGGGTTTCGGTTTCCGTTGCGGTTTTCTCGGATTGCTTCACATGGAGGTGATTCAGGAACGTCTGCGCCGCGAATACAACATGGACATCCTTGCCACCTATCCGTCGGTGATCTACAAGGTTTACATGGATTCCGGCGAAGTCCTCGATATCGATAACCCGATACATCTGCCCGATCCCAGCGGTATCGAGCGCATTGAAGAGCCGATCATCAACTGTCATTTGATGATTCCCAGCACCTACATCGGTGACGTGATGAACCTCATTATGAGCAAGCGCGGACTTTGCACCGATACCGCAAGTGTCGATGCCAACCACGTTATCATCACCGCAGAAATGCCGATGCATGAAATCCTGATCGACTTCCACGACAAGCTGAAATCCATTACCCGCGGTTACGGCAGTATGGATTATGAACCCGCCGGTTACCGTGCCGGAAAACTGGTCAAACTCGACGTTCTTGTCAACGGCGACCCGGTGGATGCATTCAGCAGTATCGTGCATGTCGATATGGCATACGAGCGCGGACGGCAGATTTGCGAACGGTTGAAAGATGCCATTCCGCCGCAGCAGTTCCAAATCGCGATCCAGGCGGCTATCGGCGGCAAAGTCATCGCCCGCGAAACTATCCGCCAGTTGCGGAAAAACGTTCTTGCCAAATGTTACGGCGGCGATATCACCCGTAAACGCAAACTGTTGGAAAAACAGAAAGAGGGTAAGAAACGGATGAAACTCATCGGACAGGTCAACATTCCGCAGGAAGCCTTTGTCGCTGTCCTTAAAGCACAGGATGTTAATCAGTGATGAATTTTCATCCCTTTTCAAAAAAAGCAGAGTATTTGGGTTAAAGAGGCCGTTTATGCGTTGTTTTTGCAGTTTATTATTGGTAACAATTTTTTTTATCCAGGGATGTGGACCTATGCAGCACACAGTAACAGATGAAGCTCAGGGAGTTGCCTTTGTTTCGGAACAACCGGCAGTCGATACGCCTGTCGTTCCGCAACGGGAAGTTCAGGAAGCGCCCGCACCGCACAGCGTTTTCGACCCCAACAACTACTCCGGCACCGATTCGGAACGCATCAACGCCGCAATGAAAGATGCCGGAACGTGCGGCGGTACCGTCCGTATCGGCAAACGCCGCAATGCCGTGCAAATTTCCGGCGGCAATGCCATCAGCACGCTGGAAGAACGCGATATGTGGGTTTTGGATTCCGCCATTCTGGTTCCCGGCAATGTTCACCTCATCATCGACAACTGCACCATCAAACTTGCCAACTCCTGCCGCGACAACTTTATCCGCAGTGCCAACTGCGGTCCTGACTGCGGCACCGTCCCCACCATAAAAAATATCCGCATCACCGGCATCGGCAACGCCGTTCTGGAAGGAGCGGACATTCCCCGTTCCACCGGCGACAGCGGCAAACCGCAAGCCAAACCCGGTTTCGTCCCGGAAGGTCCGGTAAGTTTCGGCAGTGATGCCGGAATAGCGAGCGAATTTCAGAAGGGCGACTGGCGCAACGTGGGTATTCTTCTGGCCAAAGTCGACAATTTTGCCATCGAAGGTTTGACGATACGCGATTCACACTGCTGGGCGATCAGTCTGGAATCCTGCATCAACGGCAGAGTGCGTGATATTGAATTTGCCTCCCGCAACGGCAAGATGGTCAATGGCAAATGGGAACTTTTCCGCAATCAGGACGGACTTGATCTGCGCCGCGGCTGCCGGAACATTCTGATAGAAAACATCTCCGGTGTCACCGGTGACGACCTCATCGCCCTGACCGCCATACCGACAAAACCCCGCCCTGCCGGACAGCTCAACTCCACTGCCATGCTCGGCGGCGATGAAAAAGTTTCCGACGGTGATGTCTGCAATATCATCATCCGCAACGTGCGCGGTTATTGTGCCGGCGGTCATCACATCGTCCGCTTCCTCAACACCAAAGGGATAAAAATGTACAACATCATTCTGGATGGATTGATCGATACCTCCCCGGCAGATGTTGTCGACCGGGCAGCGGTGAAAATCGGTGATAACAACAAAAATTGGGGCGGCGTAACTCCACTTGGCGACACTTACGGGTTCCATATCAGCAATATCCACAGCCGCGCCCGGACACCGATCCTGGTCGCAGGAAGTCTGATGGATTCCACCATCACCAACGTCATAAACTTCAACGGCACGACTGCGCCGGTGGTCTTTGCCGCAGGCGAAAACTACGCGAAAAACGTTTCCATCGTCAACGCGTTCAACGCCACTCTGCGTGACAGTAAATGAATAAACAACTGTCAAAGACGGCATCAAAATGCTGCTGTAATGTACCGCAGAGAGTATATAAAATCAAAAACTACCATTCGCGGCGAGGCGGCTCTCCTGCCGCCGCAGGGAGCTTAATATCTCGCTTTTCTTGAAAAGGGATAGGGGTTCGGGGAAAGGGAAAAAACTCTTTTCTCGTGAAAAGAAGTTTTTCCCTTTCCCCGAAATTAAAACTCCAACAGCCAGAACGCGTAACCGTCATCCGCACTGCGCCGGTCACTGCGCACAAATACGACCGGATGTGCCTCTGCCGCAAGTATCCCGCTTCCCCGGAAACGGCGGCGATTGTTCGCAACCAGAGTACGCAGTTCGTCCTTTACCCCGGACGAGGTATGGGAAACTACCGCGATACTGCCGCCGCTGCGTTTGAGAAGTGCGTCCAATTTTTCGGCTGAAGCAACCGTTTGGAACGGAATTTTTGATTCCAGATAGAATATCGCCGCTTCCGGTATCCGCATTTTGTAAAATATTACGCCCTCCGGCTGCGGATAACATTGTGCAAGTTCCGAACTGCTGCGCTGCCAGAACGCACGCTCCGTCCGGAACATATTCATCTCCGGAAACAACACACAATTCACAAATATCGCCAGCATCACCCCGGCAAATACCGTTCCTGCCAGCGGCGATTGCCGCTTGATGATCTTTTCCGCCATATTCCCCGGCCGGATGCCGTACGTCAACACCAGAAGTGTCAATATCCCGGTCACTGCCGACACCACCATCAGCAGCAATGGCGGTTCCACACCGAGAAGTTTGTTCCACAACGGCCATGTACACGGCAACGCCATCGCCAGTGATGCCGCGGCAATAAATATACTGCGAACCACGATCTCCACTCGCGCTTCCCAGATTTCATGCCGGAAGCGGGAACTCAATCCCAACGCAAGTATGATCAATACCGGTCCCAGCATCGGCAGCATCGCTCCCCACCGCCGCACCGGATATATTCCCGTACAGAGAATGAACAACCCTATTCCCCACAGTAATCTCTTATGCTCATCCAGCAGTTCGTGACGTTTGTTCCACAAACTGCACACCGCCGCCGGCAGCAGCACGACCCACGGCAGCATCAACCGGGGCAGATGAAGAAGATTTTCGGCAAAATTTATTCCTGCCGATGAGAAAAATGCCCGCACCGTACTGCGGCAGAGCTGCTGCGCTATCCAGAGAATATAATGCAGATTTTCTGAAAAACTGAAATTCATCCGCCGCGTACAGATTGCCACGGACAACAACATTACGATAAGCATCACGGCGCACACCGCGCTTGCCAGCAGTATACCTGTCTGGCGCCATGTCCACTTCCGGGGCGTAAAGATCGCCACCCACTGCGGGAGCAGAAACATCACCATTCCCAATGCCGGTGTGATACCGCACATTATCAACGTGATAAAAAAGAGGAAGAAGAAATCCAATCCGATGTGGAACGACAACCGCTGATCCCGCGTTCTGCCGTAAAATACCACCGCAGCCCATATCACCGCCGCCGCCGCAAACATCTGACCACTGCCCACACGTCCCCAATAGAGGAAACCGTATGAACTCAGCATCAACCAACCGGTGAACACCGCAGTTTTACGGTCAGCAACTTCCAATGCCAACACCATGCTGCCGGCAAGAAATGCCAACGCCGCCAGTATTGCCGGTATCCGGATGAGCCACTCCGACAACGGGAACAAACGGGAAAATTCCCGCACCACTCTGCCGAAAATAATGTTATGAAAATTCTCCGGCTGCCACATGATGCCATCGGCACCGATGCCGCCGTCAACGGCAATACGGCAGCACGCCGCCCATTCCCCCTCAACAGAAAGCAATGCACTCTGCCCCAGCAATATCAGCAGTACAGGGATTGCCATTACCGTAAGGAAAAACACCGACCTTTTGCCGTAACGCGGCAATGCTGTACGGAACAGCGCATTTACGGTATTTCTCATATTTACTGATGTTTCACCTCGTCCCACACCGCATTAAGCTCATCTGCGGAAAGGGTGTTGAACTCAACTCCTCTGGCGGCGGCATGCGCCTCCATCCGGCGGAAGCGGGATTCAAATTTACGGTTTGCCTGCCGCATCAGCTCTTCGCTGTTTGCTCGTTTGCGGAAGCGGATAAGGTTCACCACCGCGAACAGCAAATCCCCCAACTCCTCATCGACTGCATCATCATCGCCTTGCGCCAACGCGGCTTCAACTTCACAGGTTTCCTCTTTGATCTTGCTGACGATATCAACTGGATTTTGCCAGTCAAAGTTGAATTCAGCGGCTTTTTTCTGCAATTTTTCGGCACGGGTAAGGGCGGAAAGCGAGTGCTTTACGTCATCCATCGCGGAAGTCGATACCTGCCCGGCTTCCGCCCGTTCAGCGGCTTTTATTTGCTGCCAGATCTGCAATACCTCTTCCGGATTCTCTGCATGTTTGTCGCCAAACACATGCGCATGACGGCGGATCATCTTATCGACGATTTCGCGCCAGACATCGGTGAGCGTAAACTCCCCGTTCTCCTCGGCGATCACGACCTGAAACAACACATTCATCAGTACATCGCCCAACTCTTCGCATATATGCGGTGCATCGTTATGCTCAATGGCATCGATCAGCTCGCCACATTCGGATTCAAAGTGGCGCACCAGCGACTCCCGTGTCTGCTTGCGATCCCACGGACAACCGTCCGGAGCGCGCAACCGGCGCAGAATATTCATCAACGATTCAGCATCAGCAGAATACTTTTCCATATCAGAAGGTAAATCCTACGTTAAAGTGGATACGGAATTTGCGGGAAACATTGTCCTGATTTTTGACGATCGGATACGCCAGATCAAGTTTCAACGGCGCCTTTATCATCGGCAGTTTCAAGCGCAATCCGTAACCGACACCGACATTGATGCCGGAAAATGACATCTCATACGCATCTTTCCATGCGTTACCCGCATCCACAAATGCCGCACCGCGCAACGGTCCCCAGATGGGATGGGAAACTTCTGCCGTCAACAACAGCATCGTCTGTCCGCCGATATTACGGTTGTTGTAAGTTGGACCAATGGAGCGGTATTCAAAACCGCGTACCGAATTGCTGCCGCCCATAAAGTAGCGTTCAAAGACCGGTACTTCACTGTCGTGATCGAAGTTTGCCACCACGCCGAATTTGGCACCGACCATCGCCACGATCGCCTTGTCAAAGAAGTTGATAAAGTAACTGCCGCGCGCTTCAAGCCGGTAATAACTGTCGCTGGAACCGAGAAATTCCGGTGTTATCGAACCGAACAAATTGATATTGTACCCTTCGGTCGGATCGACAATACTGTCGCGGGTATCGCGCGCTATCATCAATGACGGCTGGCTGACCAGAAACGTTCCATCCAAATCTTTCGCTTTGAAATATCTTTTCAACCGCGACGTGATATCCGTGACCCGCACCACCTCAAACTTATATCCGGCAGCAACGGTGGTAAAATCGTCAAATATCTTCCGCTGGAACGATGTCCGCACTCCGATACGCTCTTCAGTCCAATCATCATACTCCGCCTGATTCATGTAGCTCGACAACTCGAACCGCACCGGCATATCCAGAAACCACGGTTCGATAAAATCCAGATTGAATCCGGCATTATCCACGCCGTAGATACCCTGCAGACGGAGCCGTTGTCCGCCGCCGTAAAACCAGTTGCGCGGATTGGCAATATCAAAGTTGTCCGTGGAAATTTCCGCCATACCGAACACGCTGTTGATATCCGATGCGCCGGCACCGATACGGAGGTTGAACCGGTCGGGCTTTTCTTCGACTTTGACATGGATATCTTTGGCATCGAAGTCATCTGAGTTCACCGCCTCCACTTCGACCTTCTGGAAATATCCCATTCCCAGCAGCCGCTGACGGCTGATATCAATGCGGTGTTTCGCCACCGGATCTCCCGGCTGCAGCGCCATTTCGCGGAGCAACACCTTGTGTTTGGTCGCGGTATTACCGATAATCACGATCTCATTGACGTGAAATTTGCGCCCTTCAGCAATTTTGAAATCAAGCGTAACCTTTTTATTGGGGTAATCTATCGTCCGCACCGGACGGACGGTAACTTCCGCATAACCGCGGGAGTCATACACATTTGCCAACGCCCGGACAGTAGCCTGCTCATCGAGACGGGAATACGTTTTTCCCGCAGGAACAACAACTTTCGGCATCAGCTCCTTAAGCTCAATGGCGGCATTACCGGAAACGCTGACTTTGTCGACCGTATACGGCTTGCCTTCGTCGATTTTGAACAATATATCGACAAACTCCGGATCATCTTTACACGGAGTCAGCACCACTTCGCGCACTTTGAAATCCAAATACCCTTTGTTGTGGTACATATCGCGCAACCGTGCTTTGTCTATCTCCAACTCACTGCGGTTGAGCAGACCGTGATTGAGATAATCGTTTATAAACGGTACCAGTGTCCAATAACTGTAACTGTTGAAAATCGCGTTGCGCAACTCGCGCTCTTTGAATACAGTTACATTTTCAAAGTTGACATCATTGACCTTGAGCCGGAGATTTTCCTGGATTTTGACCGTCACCGCGACCCCGTATTTTCCATCCGGCACGATAGCAGGCGGCGCGATACGCACATCGCTGTAACCTTTGCCAATGTAAAACTTACGCAGATTTTCCAACGTTTCATTCAACTTGCCGCTGTTGAGACGGTCACCTTCCATCACGGTAAAATGTTCCAACAGATCCTTGGTATCAAACTTGACGTTGCCTTCAATTTTCAACACCCGTATCACCGGCGACGGGCGCACTTTGATATTGACCGCGACCTTGCCGTCAGCGAGCGTGTCGACCTTGGCGACAACATCGGAAACTTTGCCCGTGGCATAGATGCTTTTTATGTCGTTATCAAGATGTTCACGGGAAAACTCAACTCCCGGCCTCAGCCGCATCGTGACCAGCAACATCTCCTGCGGTATCTTTTCACCGCCCTCCTGTTCGATCTTTAATGATGCGACTTCTGCGGCAGGAAGCAACACGCTCCCGGCGATGGCACCAAGTACCGCAAGAAGTTTGAACGTTTTTGTTTTCATGGAGTTACCCCACGTTATAAGTTATGATTGTGTCACCGTTGACCCGGGGGCGAACTGCTCGCTCATCGGCGCCGCCGCCACAAATTCCATGCGCGACGGATAAAACAGCAATTTTACCATACCGGTCTGACCGTTTCGGTTCTTTTCGATGATCCACTCCGCTTCGGTGCTGGCACCATCGGCAAGGTTTTTGGAATCATCGCGGTTACGGTGGAGAAAACATACGATGTCAGCGTCCTGCTCGATGGCTCCGGATTCACGCAAGTGGGCAAGTTTCGGACGCGCGCTGGCGCTGACGTTTTTATCGATTTCACGGTTGAGCTGGGCAAGCACCAGCACCGGGATCTGCAGATCTTTGGCAAGTTTTTTAATACCGCCGGAGATTTCCGCCACCTCCTGTTGACGACCGTCAACCCGGGAATCGGCATGCATAAGCTGAAGGTAGTCAATGACTATCAGCTGAATGTCATGTTCACTTTTCAACCGGCGCGCTTTGGCACGCAATTCTGAAATAGTCAAACCGCCGGTCGGGTCGATATAAAGTTCTGCGTTACGGATCCGGGATGCAGCTCCGCTGAGTTTGGTCAAATCGGAATTTTTAAAACTTCCATCCCAGAAGAGCCGTTCAGATATCTGCGCTTCCGTACACAAAAGACGTCGGGCAATCTGCTTATCGGTCATTTCCAAACTGAAAAACGCCACCGGGCGCGGCTTGGGGTTGCGATATGCGACATTGGCGATGATATTAAGCGCCAAACTGGTTTTACCGATGGACGGCCGCGCCGCAAGAACAAACATTTCCCCCGGCTTCAATCCGCCGGTAAACTCATCGACCTGATGGAAACCGGTGGGAATACCGACCTCCATTTTGTGGTCGCGGATAGCCATAAGGGCATTGAACTCCTCGGTAATGAGAAGTTTGAGGTCTTTTACCACGTCCGGCTGTCCGACATTGCGTATATTATAAATATCCGTTTCGATCTCTTCAACAAGACGAACCGGCTCAGCATCATTATCAAAACACTTGACCAACGCTCCGGAACATGCATTGATCATCCGGCGCAGCATCGCCAGATTCAGGAGGATCTTGCACCACGATTCTATATTCACAGTGGTGGCAATGGAGCTGAAAAGTTCAGCAAGATAGATGTCGCCGCCGATAGCCTCCAATTTTCCGGCGGAACGGAGTTTTTGTGCCACACTGAGTACATCCGGCGGAGTACCGGCGGCATTAAGCGCCGTAATGGCAGAAAAGATGTCCCGGTGCGCAGCGTTATAAAAGTTCTCCGTGCTGGTACCGATGACACTTACCGCAATATCAACACAAGTTTTGGGTTCACGGAGCATCGCGGCAAGTACCGCCTGCTCGATCTTGTGATTATGCGGCTGCGCCCGGTCGGGTAAAATACCCGCCGGGCGTGTAGAAGTGTTCTTCACTTCAGCCATAAATACGACACCGTCGCGGAATTAACCGCGGACGACCCAGATTTTGACCTTGGCCGTAACTTCGGCGTGCAGTTTCACATCAGCCTCAAAGCTGCCGATGGTTTTGATCGGCGGATCAATGAGAATGCGTGAATGTTCGATTTTGATATCCTTGGCAGCCAATTCGTCAGCAACCATACGGCTGGTAACGGAACCGAAAAGCTGATCGTCTTCGGTGGCCTGCATCGGGATGGAAAGTTCAACTTCAGCCAACTTGGCAGCGAGCGCCTTGGCATCAGCGAGTTCCTGAGCGCGACGGGCAGCGATGGCAGCCTTGCGGGACTCGACCAGACGGAGAGCGCCGGGAGTGGCCTTGGCCGCCAGCTTGCGCGGCAGCAGGAAGTTGCGGGCATAACCCGGAGCGACATGGACTTCATCGCCGGCGAGACCGAGGTTCTCGACGTCATCCAGAAGAATAAGACTGACTTGAGCCATAATGATTTACTCCTGTGTAATACGGTGAAGACTGATTAGTAGACCAATGCGACAATGCGCGCACGCTTGATGGCGGTAGCGAGCATTTTCTGGTGATCAAGGCAGTTGCCGGTAATACGGCGCGGCATGATCTTGCCTTTTTCGGTCTGGAACTTCATCAAGGTTTCAGCATCTTTGAAATCGATGTAACGAACCTTGGCCTCGCAGAAACGACAAACTTTGGGCTTTGCGGCCGCACGACGACGACCACCCTGTCTCTTTTGACCCTGCATGAGAATCCTTTCTAATTGATTTCGTTATTTTGTTAAACTATTATTGTTTCACTGACAAATTTCAAAACGGAATATCATCTTCCGGCATCGCAGGTGCTGCATCACCGGGACGACCGTAATTGGCTTCCGGCATCGGCGGCGCAGAGTTGCGGTAGCCGTTGTCGGACATCCCTGATCCCGGGTACTGTCCGGGAGCATTCTGATAACCACCGTTACCGGAATATCCGTTGTTGGAATAACCGCCGGAGGGATAACCGTTTCCAGCGTTGCCGCCGGGAGCGTAATTATCCTGCGGCGCACCATAACTGCCGCCTTCAGCGCTCTCTTCACGGGGACGGCGGTTCATAAACTGCACATTCTCCGCGACGACTGAAAGTTTTGTACGCCGTCCGCCGCCATTGCGATCCTCCCAGCTTTCCAGCCGCAAGCGGCCTTCAACCATGACTTGAGAACCTTTGGACAGATACTGACGGCAGTTGTTGGCAGCTTTGCCCCAGACAGAAACATCAACGAAACAGGTCTCTTCCTGTTCCTGACCGTTGTTGTTGGTAAAACGGCGGCTGACTGCAAGTCCCAGCGTGCAAACACTCTGACCGCTGGGCAGTCCGCGGAAATCAGGGTCCCGCGTGAGATTTCCCAGAAGAAAAACTTTGTTCAGAGAAGCCATTTATCTATCCTCTTTTTGCAATGGAAGTTCAGTTACAAGCTTTACAGCAAAATTATTCCAGGTTGATCGGCTCATCGGAGACGCCTTCGGGGCGGTCGTAGATGAGGATCAGATTACGCAAGACCTGAGCATCAAGTTTGTACCGTTCCTTGATCGCGACGATCTTGTCAGCATCAGCTTTGAAGATGAAGTCGAAATAGAGACCGGCACGGCGCTTGTCGATTTCGTAGGTGAACTGCTTACGTCCCATCGGAACGGTCTTTTCCAGTTCGCCGCCGAGCGACTTGATAAGCTCCTCAAAACCACGGCAGAATGCCGCACCCTCGTCATCCGTCTTACGGATGTCCAGAATGAATACAGCTTCGTACTTTTTCAAAATATACCTCTTTCTTTACTTTGAAAGTTTCAATTTTCTTTACTTTTTTCTATTGCCGCAGCCGCAGGTTCCACCCGCGCTGCGTTGTAACGGTTCATCGCATTGGCAAGCCCTGCTGAAAGCGCACAGCGGACAGCTTCAACTGCCGTACTGATGCTTTCATTAAACTGCGTCAGCTCCTCCCCGGCAAACCCGGTCAACACATAATCGACCGTCTTTCCCGGTTCCGGTCTGCCGATCCCGATCCGCAAGCGCATAAAATTTGCACTTCCAAGTTCGGCAATGATCGACTTCAAACCGTTGTGTCCGCCATCTGACCCGCCGCGGCGCAATCTGATCCTGCCGACCGGAAGATCAAGATCGTCAGAGATGACCATGATCTCTTCCGGTGCAATATTGAGCCTACGGCTCAAATTGCCTACGGCATCACCGCTGCAATTCATATAGGTCAGCGGCATCTGCATCACCAGATTTTTACCACGGAAACGCCCGGAAAATACCCGGCTTTCGGCGGTACGGGTTTCGGTAAAAGCCCCCTCCGGTAAACCCTTTAGAAGCGTTTCCACCGTCATGAATCCGGCGTTGTGTCGGGTATTCTCATATTCGCGCCCGGGATTACCGAGACCAACGATAAGTTTTATACCGCTTTCATTACGCAACGCCATGTAAAGTTCCTTTCACCAAGCCGTCTGCACGGCAACGGTAACCTTACGCCAGAACGAAATCCACGTGATAGACGTAGTCTTTCAGGTGGTTGAACTGGACTTCCTGAACTTTGACCGCGATCTCTTTGCCATCGACAGCGATGACATACTGATCGAGTTTACGGGCCGCAGCGACCTGGAATTCCTCGGCTTTGACGGTGATAGCCGTCGCAGCGCCGCCTTTTCCGTAGATGACTGCCGGGATGTAACCGGCTTTACGGAGACGACGGGAAGCGTTGTCGCCGAACTCGCTCCGCGGCTGGGCCGCGATCACATTTTCTGCTTTGCTCATGGATACCCTTTCGTTGTTATTTTTATTTTGGGATTTCTATCAATGTTCGATATAAAAGAGCGACGAAACCGATTTTCCGTCGTGAATACGTTTGATCGCTTCACCGAGAAGCGGGGCAACACTGACCACTTTGATCCGTCCGTTCATCTCATCGATATTGGGAACGGCATCGGTGGTAATGAGCTGTTCGATCTCCGGCGTGGCAAGAAGTTTTTCCTGACCGATCTTATTGAGCAGACAGTGAGAGACTGCCGCATAAATCTTCGCCGCACCGTGCGCTTTGAGAATACGCGCTGCAGCGCAGAGGGTTCCGGCGGTACTGGTCATATCATCGGTAATGACACAAACGCGATCCTTGACATCACCGACCAGATGGCTGGATGCCACGGTGGTTGCATTGATACGGCGTTTGGTGACTACGGCAAAACCGGCGCCGAGCATATCTCCGTAGCTCATCGCCATCTTGGTGCTGCCGGAGTCCGGAGCAACCACCACGCCGTCATCGCCGAGCAGTGTCTTAAGATACGGAACCAGAACCGGACGCGCATAAAGGTGATCCACCGGAATATCAAAGAAGCCCTGGATCTGCTGGGCATGAAGGTCCATCGTCAAAATCCGGTCCGCACCGGCGCAGGTAAGCAGATTGGCAACCAGCTTGGCGGTGATGGGAACGCGGGGTTTATCTTTGCGATCCTGCCGGGCATAGCCGAAGTAGGGCAGAACTGCGGTGATCCGGGCGGCGCTGGCGCGGCGGGCAGCATCGATCATGATGAGCAATTCCATCAGATTGTCGTTGCTCGGAGTACACGTCGGCTGAATAAGAAACGCGTCGGAACGGCGCACGTTTTCTTCAAACTGAACAAAAATTTCACTGTCCGGGAAATGGGTTATATGAACCTTTCCAAGACTGACACCGATATAATCAGCTATTTGCTGAGAAAGCTCGGGATGTGCACTTCCAGAGTATACACTGATGTGCTTTGCTTCATTCAATTCTGCCATTTTGCCCAGACCTCATTACTACATTTTTTGTTTCCGTCCGCGGTCCCGCAAAAGGCAATACGCTTACCAAACAGATCTTGCATCTGCGCGTATCTGGAAACCTCACGGAGCCGACGGACACTCAATCCATCCACGAACTGTCCTCCCCGGACGGTTCAAGGTTTCTTGTCACAATAACATGACAACCATATAAAATAGCACCACTTCAATGCTTTGTCAAGTTATTGTTCTGTTTTTTGTAGAAAATCAAACCTTCAACACCATTCTGCACCACAGATATCCCATAAAATCAGCGAAATGCTTGCTTTTCAATTTTTTTTCAGCGGAAGAAAATTGGAGTTGGAAAAAGTGATTTTGTCAGATTTTGTTTTGCGAAAAGCAAAACGCGCGTGCGCCATGCGCCGCGCCACCAGTGACACTGCGTTCAAAATGGTCTGTCGCGACCGGCGGATGGATCGTGGCGCAAGGTTGGGGGTAAATCAAGGCGAAGCTGAAGGAGTGGACTTCCGTCCTCCTATGAGAGACAATTTGTCAAGTTATGTTTGCAAAAAAATAGATAAAAAAGTTGATAATCAGCAAAAGATGATTCAAAAAGGTGTGCTTTTGTCTTGCTCCTATTCGCGTT
>JAFTRX010000012.1 GCA_017462015.1 Lentisphaeria bacterium | reverse complement strand
CGCAAAATAGCCACATATTGCTGTGCAAAATCGAGTAGCACGATGCCGGGAATTTTTTTGTTCACGGAGCGTTCTTGCTTGCTCTCGCGAGCCTTGCGGTCGTCGCCGCTCGGGTCGAGTACTTGAGTACACTCCCCTCGCGCCTCCTCGGCAAAACTCGCGAATAGCTGCGCGATAACGCTCCTGATTTGTGCCCGCTGGAATTGGCGCCTGTCGTCGGGCTGATGCCCGACAGGCGTGTGGTAGTTGTAGAAATTATGTTTAGGTATGCCTTGTCCGTCGCAGCTTTAGCGAGTACGTTCCCTTCGCTTCTCGCTTGCAAAACTCGCGAATAGCTGCGCGATAACGCTCCTGATTTATGCCCGCTGGAGTTTGCGCCTGTCGTCGGGCTGATGCCCGACAGTCGTGTGGTAGTTGTAGAAATTATGTTTAGGTATGCCCTGTCCGTCGTAGCTTCAGCGAAGACGGATCCTTGCAAAACGCAACTTCACCGCATATTGCTGTGCAAAATCGAGTAGCACGATGCCGTTTTTTTTAATGGGCTGTTCCAAAAACTCATCTTGGAATAGTGATGCGAGGCGGTTGCCGCCGAGCAGTAAGCCGCGAGTGAAGCCGATGCAATCGGCTGAACGCAGGCGCTGTAATCGAAGGGAAATACCAATAAGCGTTGCGCGCGACGGGGAACTGGAAAAGAGGGGAGTCCGGCGGGGAGAAAGCCGGAACGGCTGTCTCCCTCCGGCTGGCAAGTTTGCGCGCGTAGAAAACGTTGCGTTGCCAATCGGGTACGCCAGCGATTCAGCATGCCAATAGACACATTTCATGCCAGCGGTATCGCGACAAGCCTGTTGAGTACGCCAGTACACCTTGTCCCGTCGCAGCTTCAGCGAAGACGGATTCCTTCGCTTCTCGCTTGCAAAACTCGCGAATAGCTGCGCGATAACGCTCCTGATTTGTGCCCGCTGGGGTCGGCGCCTGTCGTCGGGCTGATGCCCGACAGGCGTGCGGTAGTTGTAGAAATTATGTTTAGCTACGCCCGGACAAGCCGGTCTCGATAAAGCATTTTGCTGATTTTATGGGATAGCTGTGAGAATTTTTTGCAAACCACGCTTGACAGGAATACATTGTCATGGTATATTAAACCATACCACAAAAAAGGAAGTCTATGAAAACGGTCAGTTTTGCTCATTATATATTGGATCACAACTCCGATAAGCCACTGCATTTGCAGTTGAAAGAGGAACTGCTGCGTCAGTTGCGCGCTCTGCCTGCCAACGGCGGATACCGTTTGCCTTCCGAGCGTTCAGTTGTAAATTTGTTTCAGATAAACCGTGCCACGGTACATAAGGTGTATGCGGAATTACTCGAAAGCGGTCTGGTGAAACGCAATCCGAATAAGTCTCTCAGTGTGGTTTCCGGAGCGAAAAAACAGCTTCAGGGAGCATTTCCCATTATCGGGCTGCTGGTTCCCTGCCGTTTTTCAGATTATGTCGAATCCCGGGGACAGCGTTCTTTCCAATATATAAAAGGAATAATCGACCGTGCCGAAAGCCGCAAAGTGTCGATATTGACCTTGCTGCTGCCGCCGTCGGACTCTTCAAAAGAAGTGCTTCATTCGTTCATTAATGAGCGTTGTGCCATGTTGAGTGGTCTCATTCATTTGGGGGTCAGAAGCGATAACGGTAATGTTGACCGGTCGCTTGAGAGCATATTGAATTATCAGGGAATACCGCAGGTTTTCATTTCCGGGAATACAGATTTGCCGCATATCGGTTCGGTGTGCAGTGATCCGGCATACGGAGCTGAAGAGCTTGCTGCCGAAGCGGTTCGTTTGAATTTCCGGAGTTTCGGAATGGTATATAAAAAGTCGTACAATGACCAAATTTTCAAATATGCCGCATCAAAACGCCGTCCGGCGATCAGAAAAGCACTGACCGATGCCGGTCTGATCCTGGATGAGAAGTGGTATGTCACCCAGGAATCAGATGATGTTTTCGATGCCGCAGATATTCCGGATATCGACCATCTGCCTGATCTTATCTGGTGCAGCAGTGATACGCTGGCTTCCGGGCTGGTGAGGCATTTACGTCAAAACGGAGTGCGGGTACCGGAAGATGTTTCGGTAGTCGGATTCAATGGATTTTTTCTCAAGGATTCACCGGAAGAGACGGTCGCAACAATCGGACACCCCTTTTATCAGATCGGAGAACGCGCTGTCGATTTGCTGCTTGAATATTTTGAACATGGTATAAACAGTGAAAACCGGCAGATACTGTTGAAAACAGTGTTGGTTCACGGTCCCACTTTACGGACGGAACCGTTGAAATAAAATCAAGGAGGTATTGGGAGATGAAAAAGTTTTTGTTAAGTTTGTTGGGATGTGCTGCTCTGTCCGGGGTATGCGGAGATTTCTTCGCGCTTCCGGCGGACAAAGGCAAAGATTTGCCCGCAGATAAGGTTTATCCCAAAGGACGGATATTCCCGATCATGACTTACAGCGGCAAAAATCCAGCCAAGTACAAAGAAGACGGATTTACGGTCATCGGTCCTGTTTATGGTAAAGTTGACCGTGAAAAGGTATATTCCAATACCACTTTGCCGATCATCTATTCGATCCGCGCAACGCAGGACGGCAAAGTGGCGGATAAAAATTTCATCCGCCGTTCCGGGATCAAGATGAACTATAAAAAATTGGCGCAGAGTGTCCGGGAAGACGTCAAAGAGGCGATCAAAAAGTATCCCCATATCGCCTACTTCTATCTCACTCCGGAAGAGTTGCGCTGGTGGAAGACAAAAGAGTATAACTTCATCAAAGTCGTTACCGATGCCGCCCACGAAGCCGACCCGGAAAAACGTCCGGTCTGGATGTATCTGCCCGGTCACTACGGTCAGAACTCGATTGCCAAATATGCCGACCGTATGGATGTTATCGGCAAAGGATGCTACACCAACTATGCCAGTAGAAAAAATCAGCGGGCATGGGTGCGTTATTCTGTTGACATCATGAAAAATGCCGCGGCTCAGGGCAATGAAGCGGATATGGTTCTTGCGGTGTTGGAGATGTTCCGGAAGGTGGATCCGGCAGAATTGCACCGCATTCCTGACTGGGTGCGTCACGACTTTTACGCCGCACTTATCTCCGGGGTCAAAGGTTTGGCGATTTTCTCACTCTCCAACCGGACCGGTTTCACTCAGGCGCATAAAATGTATTATCCGGCATACAGCAAAGCTGCCAAGGAGATCACAGGTAAAAACGGACTCGGCGAAATCTTCCTTTTCGGTGAACACCGTAATGATTTGAAGTGGACTGTCACCTCCGGCGATGCCACGACTCCGCTGACCTTCCGCGGCGATCCGAAGAAAAACCGCCCCGACCGGGTCGTTCAATATCCCTCCGTCGGATTTGCCAATATCGCCCACGCCCGCGGCCGCTATCTCTTCATGGTCAACTCGGCGGAAAAACCGGTTGCAGGAATCGTTTCCGGTATGCCGGAAAACACCGTGGTCAAAGATGCGGTCACCGGTGAAAAAATCACCGTCGCCGGCAAAGACGGAATCAAACTTGAATTTAAATCATTGGAAGTCAAATTGCTTAAATTGGAAAGGAACTGAGCAATGAATAAAAAATATATTTCACTTTGCGGAGCATTGATTTTCTCCGGCAGTCTTCTCTTCGGTATCAACACCGATACCAAAACCTTTTTCGCCGGTCCCAAGTGCGAAGATATCAAACTTCCGGCGGATAAACTTTATCCGATGGGCCGGAAGTTCCCCTTCGGTTTCTACTCCACCGGCGGTAAAAATGGTGTTACAAGAATCGAAAACGGCGTCAAGAAAAAAACTGAAATCATGCCGTTGGAAGAGCGCATGGCGGATGCCAAAAAGATCATTGAAGGCGGCGCCACGATGATCGGTCCCCAGTATGAATTGTGCTTTGAAATTCTGGAAACCGCCAAAAAATTCAACGTTCCGGTCGCCTATACCATCTCCGGTACTATGAACGGCAAAAAAATCGACAAGAGTTTTTTCAGAACCAGAGAAAAACTGGATGTGGCAGCCTTGCGCAAAGAGACTGCGCCCATCATCCGCGAACTTGCCAAAAATCCGGAAATCGCCTACTGGAACCTCACTCCGGAAGAGCGCCGTCACTGGAAAAAACGGGAGAAACTCTATCTCGAAGAGATGTACAAACTTCTTAAAGAAAACGACCCGCTTAAACGTCCGGTCTTCATGTATGAACCCGGACACCGCAGCGCCGGGGCACTTGCCAAACTCCTGCCGTTCCAGGATATCAGTGCCAAAGGGTGCTACACCAACTACGCCGGTCAAAAAAACAGCCGGGTCTGGGTGCGTTATTCCATGGAACAGGAAACTGAAGCAATAAAAATCTGCCAAAAAGGTATCCCGTTCCTGCTTCCTGAAATGTTCCAGCAGCCGGAAGAAAAAGAGCTGCCGATGGTTGAAAAATGGGTGAAACACGACGTTTACTGCGGTCTTGCCAATGGTGCCAAAGGTATTCTGGTCTTTTCCGCCCGCCGCCGTCCCCATTTCACGGCATGGGAACAGTATATCAATGCCTATCTGGAAACTGCCAAAATTCTCGGCGGCGAACTCGGTCAGGCTCTTCTCTTTGGCAAAGATACCACCGATCTGGAAGTTTCCGTGATCGAAGGCGTGGAAAAAATCGAATTCAAACGCCGCGACATAACTAAAACTTATCCTTCAATTTCAGTCAAGCAGCTGGTGTGGAACAATGCCCGTTATATCTTGATCGTCAACTCCGCCAACACTCCTGTCAAGGCGATGGTGGACAATCTGGTCTACGGCAGTACCGTCAAGGTGAAAGATCTGCTGGATGCCAAAGCAGACAAGTTCACCGCTCCGGAAGGTAATTTTGAAGTTGAACTTGCCCCGCTTCAGGCGGTCTGCTTCAAAGTTTATTGCGAAAAGTAAGTTGTTTTTTACAGCAAAGGAGATTCCAAAATGAGTACACTGAAAAGATACGATGCAAAGACCGCTTCTTTTTCACCTGCCCGCGGGCAGGTGAAGCTGGCAAGCTTCACCTTAATTGAGCTTCTCGTTGTCATTGCTATTATAGCCATTCTGGCGGCAATTCTGCTGCCCGCATTGCAGAGTGCCCGGGAGCGTGGAAAAACATCAAATTGCAACTCCAACCAGAAACAGATGGGACAGATTTTCTCCTTTTACACCAACGATTTCGGCAGTTATTTCGTCAATCACGATGTGACATCATACAACCGCGGCTCTCTGAATGACATGAGTGATCGCGGCTGGTGCTGGGGAAATCTTTACAGTTTGCTCTATATCAAAGCAGCAAAGGCCGCATCACGCTCTTTCATGTGTACGGTTCCAGCCAATTTCAATGCCATAGATAATACTACATCCGGCAGATGGACTTATACTTATGGTGCGGCATATGTCAAAATCTCTCAAGGAAGATTTGCCTTCAATCTGCGGCATCCCGGAATCCAGAAAAACGGATTCAGCAAAACCATGGTAATCGGATGTGCCGGCAAAGGCGGCAATGGCGGAACTCCTTTCTGCAAAATAACAACTAAATCATACAGCGCAAGTTACGGACAGATCGCAACACTGCACAATAGAAGAGGTAATCTGCTCTTTACTGATGGACACAGTGCATCTCATACCGCACATGAAATTGCCAACGGTGCTGCAAAAACGATCAATTATAGTGATGGCGTAAGTGAAATCACCAATTTTTGCATGGGCAAATGGGGTGCAACACGCAACAGAGTAATCAGGGCTGGCCAATAAGAGGTTTAATTATGAATAGAACTGTTTTTGAACCGGCACGCAATGTTCCCGTGACTCACGAAGCTGATGTCGTCGTCTGCGGTGGCGGTACTGCCGGTGTCGCGGCGGCAGTCTGCGCCGCCCGGATGGGATTGAAGGTCGTCATAATTGAAAACTCCGCCCAGTTCGGCGGTATGATGTCCGCTGTCACTGCATGGTCGGGCGATGTGGACAATAAAGGCGGATTTGTCAAAGAGGTATTCCAGTATATGGCCGATAACGGCATTTACAGCCGCCCGCGCTACAATCCCTGCGCTCTGGTCACCTACTTCGATCAGCTGATAGCTGAACACAACATCACCCCGCTGCTGTTGACCAGAGTGGTTTCTGCCGTTATGGAACACAATACGGTCGAGGGGGTGATCGTCGAATCCAAGCAGGGACGCCACGCCGTCATGGGCAGAATAATCATCGATGCCACCGGCGACGGTGATGTTGCCGCTCTCGCCGGAGCAGAGTTTGAATACGGCAGAAGTTCGGACGGCAGAATTCAGTCGATTTCTCTGCCGCTGCTGGTCAACAACTATCATTTGCGCGATATGATAAATCTCAAAGATGATATGCTTCCCCGGCTGCAGGCGGTCAAACCGGGCTATGAACTGCCTTATGATGCAGGAAATATGCGTCCCATGCATGGAACCACTGCTTCGATGTGGCTGATGCTCTCCCACGACTGGGAGTGCAATGTATTGAATGCCGAAAGCCTTTCCCGTTCAATGATGAAATTGCGCGAGCAATCCATTGAAATCGTCAAATTGATCGATCAGGCTTACTCTGCCAATTTGGAAATCGGTACTTTCGCTCCCCTGCCGGGAGTAAGAGAATCCCGCCGCATCATCTGCGATGCCATGGTCGGAACCGCTGATTATACCGAAGGTAAATTCTATGACGATGCCATATTCACCGTTCGGCACAATATCGACATCCACCGCTGCAAAGATGGAGAACCAGCGATCATCGTCACCGAAGTCAAACCCTACCAGATCCGTTACGGCTCACTCCTGCCGCGCGGCTTGAACCATCTGCTGGTGGTCGGGCGCTGTATCGGCGGCAGTCACGAAGCTCTGGCAAGCTACCGTTTGCTCTCCGACTGTATGGCAATGGGCGAAGCGGCAGCTCTGGCTGCCAAACAGGCGGTTACCAGAAACTGTGCGCTGCGCGGCGTTTCCATCGAAAACATCCGCCAGAAAATGAGTGAAGTTGGTTATCAGCTGTAAATTTCCATGCTTATTCAGAGTGACTATCATATCCACGCTTCATTCTACCGGGTGAAGCGTGAAACTGACGATCCCGGGCCGACTGCGGCGGAGCAAGTTGCCGCCGCCAGAGCTGCCGGGAGCGTTTATGTCGGGGTGCTTGAGCATTGCAACGCATCGTCAAAGCACCCGTTTTACTGTCTTGAAGAGTTGTCGAATGAGTATTATTCACCCGGATTTCCTGCTGAAAATGTCTTTCTCGGAGTGGAAGCTGACTTGAATGATGACGGCAGTGATTTCTGCGGCCAAGCCGGACGGGAAAAGCTTCAACTTCATTATGTTACAGGTTCCGTCCACTGTTCCCCGGAAAAAATCTCTTCCATTGAAGAATATCTCGCCTGGGAACACCGGTGTATCATCAATGCCTTGAAATACAATCCCAATGTGGATATAATCGGACACCCTTTCGGAGAGGGCAAACGCTGGGTCAAAAGCGGCGATATCGCATGTTGGCACTGGGGACTCATCCCGGAAAACTACCTCGAAGATATCCTGCACCTCGCTTCTGAAACCGGCAAGGCTCTCGAAATCAACCGCGGCGACTTTGACGATCCGGTTTATATGGATTTTCTGCGCAAAATGCGGGACAGTAATATCATCTTTGAAGTCGGTTCCGATGCCCATATCCCGGGTAACTGTGTGAAAGCCGCCGTACGGACACAAAAATTGGATGAACTCGGATTTAAAAAAGAGAATCATTGGAGGATACACCGGTGATTTTATACATTGCAAGACACGGGCAACCCGCACTTGATGATATGAAACCGGGAGCCGATTATGAACTTCCTGACGGTGATTATCCATTGAGCGCTCTCGGCAGAGAACAAGCTGAATTTCTGGGAAAATATCTTAAACAGGAAAATTTTGACGGTCTGATGCTCTCTTCACCATACGCCCGTACCATGGAAACAGCCGCTGTCGCAGCTTCAATATGCGGTACATCCATTGTGCCGGAACCGCGCTTTCAGGAGCGGCTCTTTGCCGCCGAACCGCCATGTCCCGGGATGACCATTGAAGAGATGCGCCGGTTTTATCCCGTGTCTCCGGATGCTGAATTGGAATATCCCTGGATCGTCGCCAAAGGCCCGGAAGAAGCTGTTGATGTGGAAAAACGGGTGTTCCCGCTTATTGATGAATTGATCGCCGCGCCTCCGGCAGAGAAAATTCTCCTGATCGGACATGGGGCTTCAGTCAATACGGCGATGCGCTATCTTGCGGAAAAAGCCAATTACTCCGGCAATCGCGGAATTGCTTTCAACGCCGCTGTCAGCTGTTTAGACATTGAACATGATGGTTCAGTCAAGTTGATCCACCCCTTGAAATTTGACTATATGCCAATGGAAAAGGTCACCAGCAACAAACGTACTTACGAAGAGGTGATCAACCAATGAAAATACTGGTTATCAGCGATCTTCATTTGTGCGACCGGCGGCATTACGATATGGCGGATGAAGAACGTTTGGAAAAACTCGGAACTTTTATCCGCCGAAGCGGCACCGGAGCGGTTCTCAATCTTGGAGATACCGTTTCAAGAACGCCATTGCTGCTCGACTGTTACCCCACCCTTGAAGCGGGTTTTGAAGGATATCTCAAGTGGCGCAAAAGTTTGAATATCCCCTTTGCCGAGTGTGCAATCAAACGGGAGTTGGATTTTTTTTCCGGAATTATGGGGCAGGAGGTCGATCAACTTTTTGAACTTGATCAGAATTCAGCCATCATAACCTTGCTTCAGCAACTGCCGTGCCGTCTGGCGTTGGAACAGGAGGAGTTTGTAATAAATGCCCTTGAAAAGTGCCAGGGCAAAACCGTCATCATCGGAACCCATCAGCCATTTCAGGGGAGCTGTTCCAGAGAGGGGGATGTTTTCCTCAAAATCACGGACGGCTTCAAAAATAAGCTGGAGAATTTCCCCGGCAAAATCATCTGGTGCGGCGGACATTTTCATTGGGATAAGGAAGAACCGATGGTAACTGGTTCACTGACGTCCCTTTACCCGTCAAGATTCCGGATAAAGGAAAAAGGCGACTACACTTATACTACATTGATCGACACCGTTTCCGGAAAATTGCAAACCGATTTTCACGATTTTTAACATACAAAAAAATATTTTGAGATTATGATGAAAAATAATATCTACTTGCACTCCTGCCGCGAAGCCGGATTGTTGTACTGCGACAGCAGCAAAATTCTCGAAAACTGCACTGTTTCCACCGCTTCCGGTGAAATCATCCCGCTGCAGCTGTTGAGAAAAGAAACTCTTTCCGACGGAAACTGCCGCCATGTCTTCGATGCCGGAAAGTTGCAATACTGGTCGCCGGATGATCCGGTGCTTTACACCTTCCATTCCGACGGCATCGAACCGGAAGTTTTCGGACTCAATGAACTTAAAACTATTGGCAATACCTCGGTTTTTGTCAACGGCAAGCCGTTTATTTTCCGTGGCTACATCCGGGGCATCGTCGCCCATGACCACCCCAATCTCTCCGGCAAAAGCGATTATGAAAGCTACCGTTACCACATCAGTCAGGCAAAGAAATACGGCTTCAATCTGATGCGTTTCCACAGCACTGTCCCCTCGGAAGATTTCGTCCGCGCCGCCGATGAACTGGGACTTTTTATCCACATGGAGATCGGTTTTGCCTATGAATTTGATGAACATGGCAAAAAGAAAAATCTCGCTCTCGACAATGTCAATTGGCGGGAAACCATTCTCCGTTATCGCAACCACCCCTCGGTAGCGATCTTCTGCATCGGCAACGAAATGCACAACTCCGGACATCAGCCGCTGGTTCCAAAACTCTATGCCGAAGGCAAAGCCCTTGCGCCGACCAAGTTGATCATGGACAACTCCGGCTGGGGTGAATTTGACCGTTCCAGTGCGGACATTCTTTCGCAGCATATCGCCTACTATTTCCCCTACAAAAGCCACCGGGATATGTTCATTTCCGACGATTGCTGGCACATGAACGGTTCAGCAAAAGATACGCCGATGCGCGAACAGAACGGTTCTGTATCCATCCGCCGTTACGCCAACCCGGTCAAACCGGTTCTGGCACACGAAGCGATGCACTACATCGAAATTCCTGATTACGATGCGCTCAATAAAAAGTTTGATGCCTTCGCTGAAAAAATGGGCGCGGAATTTCTGGAAGCCAACGACATCAATAAACCGCGCTATATGGAAGGCTTTGCCGCGCTGGTCAAGCTCAAAAATATTGCCGACAAACTTCCGGAATACCGTGCCGCTTCGGAACACTTCAAAAAATTCGGTATAAAGACCTATATTGAACGGCTCCGTTTGTCCGGGCTTGCCGGTTTTGAAATGCTCCAGTTCGCCGACTGTTTCAAGTACGAAAACAAAAACGGTATCGTTGACTGCTTCGATGATGATAAATACATTGATGCCGACTGGATGCGCGAATTCAACTCCGATGCGGTCCTGCTGACCGATCTTCCGGAGGAGTGCTTCGCCGACAATGAAGCGGTCAAACTGCCAATTTATCTCTCCAACTATTCCGGAAATGAAAACTGTTTCGGTACACTGGAAGTCGTAATTGAAAACGGTACTGAAAAAATCGAACTTTACCGTCAGGACAACATCTTTGCCGTTTCCGGAGTGCAGAAACTTATCGACCTTGAATTCACCCTGCCCGCAGTTGCTCAAGCGCAGGAGTACACCGTAAGTGCGAAGTTCAGTTCGCCGGACTTCAACTGCCAAAACCACTGGAAACTCTGGCGGTATCCGGCGGCAACCCCCATCAACAGCAAGTTTGAAATGAAACTTGAAAATGGCGAATTTGCCAAGTGGATTTCTGATAAGACCGTTGCCGATGCCAAAGACAGCGGTATCGTCCTTTATGACCGGCTGAATAAAGAGTTGTTCACCGACCTTGAAAATGGAAAGACGGTCGCACTCTTTTATCACCGGGACAACCCCGGACAAAGTTATTATTTCCCGGGGGCGTTGGAACGCTTCAAACCCTGTATCTGGGATCGCGGCAGCAACTTGGGCGGTATCATCCGCAACGAAATTCTCCGGGATGCTGTCGGTTGCGGAAAATATTTTGATGCGCCGATGTACGACCTGATCGAAGCGGGTTATAAACTCAATCTTGACCGCTTCCCAGGCCTGATGACGGAACTTATTTCCGGAGTGGATAAACCGGTGCGCGACCGGATGAAGGGGCTTATTCACGGAGTTAAAGATTATCTGCCGGATGATACCTTGCGCAACTTCTGCCATTGCGGAGCTATCAACGCGGGCAGTGGAAAATTGATCGTCTGCACCTTCAACACCGCTTCAGCAAAGAAGCCTGCCGGAGCGAACTTCTTTGCCGCGCTGCTCAATAACGCCGCCGCACTCAAAGCGGACAACGGTATCGAGGTAAAGGCTCTGGAAGAGTACCTTGCCAATGCGCCGCTGGTTGTGGAAGATGTGATGAACCACTTCTGGGAGAGCGACAACAAACCGGTCGAAGACACCCTCTTCTGGGAAGAGGTCGGCATTGACTTGAGAAAGCGAAAATCAAAAAAACAGAAATCAGCTGACAGTACCAATCAGAAATAACAGAGTAACTCCTGAAAATCCAAGCGGCTGCGGCAAGAACAACAGTTCAGCCGCAGCCGCTTGCTTTACAACTTCAAGACAGCAGTGCTGGAAATTCCATTCAATATCCGGATTCTTGAAACAGAAGTAAAACATTGTGAAAATATTTTTTCGCTACAGAGAAAAGCAAATGGGAAAAACACATTATACCGGATGCCATTCTCATCGCCGACAAACCGCACTGACCGATACAGTTCCACCGGTGAGGTCTGGCACACCACCTTACCCAGCACCCGCAAGGCATCATTCAAAGTTTTTCCATTCTCCTGAGCAATCTCCCATTATCGGAGACATAGTGTGCTGCAAAAAAACTCTTCTATGGCAGGAAATTCAAAAATTTTTCAGAAAAAAATGCTTTGAGCAGCTTGATTTTTTAATAAAAAGTTGTACATTTACTTAAGTTTTGTGAAGAAAAAGATTGATTTGAATGATACGGAGAAGTAAACATGGCTTTTTCACAGGAAAATGCCGGACACCGGCAGCGGTTGCGGGAAAGATTTATCAATGCCGGACTTGCCGCCTTCGCTCCTCATGAGATTCTGGAACTTCTCCTGACTTACT
>JAFTRX010000066.1 GCA_017462015.1 Lentisphaeria bacterium | reverse complement strand
CTGGAAAAGAGGGGAGTCCGGCGGGGAGAAAGCCGGAACGGCTGTCTCCCTCCGGCTGGCAAGTTTGTGCGCGGTGAAAAGCGTTGCATTGCCTATCGGGTACACCAGCGATTCTGCATGCCAATAGACACACTTCATACCTGAGGTATCGCACTCCTCAAAGATATTTATTGAGGAATGCAGAGAATCATGATTGAATAAGTATTTTGGGTATAACAACGAGGCTGTCGCAAAACCTCTGGTTTTGCAACAGCCCCATTTTGCAACAGCCCATGCATCGAAGCAAGAACTTATTTCTTCTTCACATTTTTGTAGCGGGTCAGAGGAAGACGGCGCCAGTGGCGGTATTCAAGACGCCAGATGTGACCGAGGTTCAAAGCGTTGGTATGCTCGACAGAAGCACGATAAGCATCAAGTTTGATGACAGCCTCGTTGAAGTCGCTGAATTTACCGCCGGCTTTGTATTTGCGGTGAGCGGCTTCGGTCGCCATGGTGAGACGGGCATTTTCCAGACCGTACTGCAAAATCTGGATACGCTCCTTTTCCACCGGAGCAAGACCGGGAGTGGCGGCGGCAGCAGCAAGAATGGATTTGCACTTTGCCATCACTTCCGGGGTGAACATGCGGTCAGCGACCCGGAAGAGGTCGACCCAGAGCAGCCCGCCTTCATTGGTGTGTTTTTCTTTGAACGGGTCTTTGAAACCGGATTTCATACTGACTTTGGTCACATAGTCAAAGTACTCTTTGATGTGCTTTTTCGCCGGACCGAAAGCGGAATAAAATTCATCTTCCAGTGTGGCAAGCGGCACATTGACATTGTGGTTCAAAGAGGCGATGACAAAGTTCACCAGCCCCTGGGTTCCGTAATGACCGGTCAACGTGTCCATATCCACGGCGATCATGCCGTTTTTGGCGGAAAAAGTATAGAGATCGTAGAAGACTTCGTGGTACTGAACAGGGAAATGATGTCCGTCATGGGTAAAGTTGGGACGGAACATCAAGCGGGCACCGGTTTTTGACCAGCCGCTCCAGATCCGCTTGTAGTCGGCGACCTTTTCATCCGTCCACGGGTACATGAACGGCGGGCAGAAACGGAGGATGATGCGCTCATTAAGCTTGATTTTATCCGTGGGCGGTTCGCTGTAATTGGCGTAAATCAAGCCCATAATAAGATGTTTGGGATCGATTTTGTCCGCTTCTTTCTGGGCGGCAAGGTAAAATTGGCAGTAACGGTCAGAAAGCGAACCGAGAGCGACCTGCCAGGCGTTGTTTTCCCGGGAAACTTTCTGTTTGGCCTTTTTTTGAGCCAGACCGGCATCGAAGAGTTTTTTGGCATCAGCGCGCCGTTCCGCATTGGAACGCGGAGAGTTGTCGGCGGTTAGGCAATTGTCGCAAACGCACTTGCCGGAGGTGTCGTTTTCATTGAGGTTGAGCATACGGGCGCGATTACCTTTGCTCCACTTGTCGACGATGACCTTCACCAGCTCCGGATTGGTCACGCACATGCTGACATATTTGGGAACACCGCCGTTCCAGCCGAAGGGGCTGAGGCTGCGGGTGCCGTCGGGAAGCATATTGAAAAATTCCGGTTTGCTTTTGTGATATTTATTGTAATAATCAAGGAATGCGTGTCCGTGATAGAAGTTGCTGTAAGAAGCAAAGCGATGACGGCGGAGCCACACTTTCTGATCTTCAAAAAAACGCTCCCGGTTGGCACTGTTTTTCCATGCCTCTTTATAAGCCACGCCGGCGGTACGCCATCCGGAGGAGAGCAGATGCGATTTGGTGATAAGTTTCTGTTCAGGGATATTGAGGTTGCGGTGACGGGGAATGACTTCACCGGATTTCCCCGGCCAGATCCAGCGGACACCAACGAACTTTTCCAAAAACTCGTAGGCGGCAAAGAGAGTGCCGCGGCTGTACGCATCCGTTCCGGGATGGGAATGACGATCCCTGCCGGAAATAAAAATCGCTTTGTCCGTGATTTCGATGATACCGTTATTGCGGGCAAGAGTCCAGGCTTTGAGGTGCAGCGTCTTTTTACAATGACCGACAAAGATATACTTTTTTCCGGCAGCGACAGCATTGGGGGCGATAACCGGGAGCTTTTCACCGGTCACTTTTTCGAGGTGATAAACGATTTCTTCTGCAGCCAGCCGGGTTGAAGGCACAGCATTGGCGGCAACAACGACTCCGCTGAAGGTGAACTTTCCGTCCTTGACCAGCTCAACACCGTGAACGGTCACGAAACAGCACACCAGCAGCGTCAGGATTGAAAAAATTCTGCCCATGTTTGTCTCCTTTTTTTTCTTAATTTATTGTTGGGAACGTTCTTAATATAGCGTTGCAAACCGGTCAATGCAATCCCCGCATATTGGATTATTGAATCAATTTATGCAAAATAGGCGCATTATTAAATCTGCAGAAATTTTTATTTATGGACTTGAAAGTGTAATTTCAAGGGATATATTCTGTCAAATTAAACAGTTGAAAACAAAACAAAGGACATTCCCGATGAAAAAATTCAAAGCGGCTATTTTTGACATGGATGGAACTCTGCTGGACAGTATGTACATCTGGCGCCATCTGGCACCGGCATATCTGGAGCGGAACAATATTGCAGTTCCGGATGACCTGGTCGACGAAATGACGATCATGGGTATCCGGCGGGCAGTGGATTTTCTTATAGAAAACTTCAAACTGTCCATTACCCCGGATGCTCTCCTTCAGGAACTGCTCGACATCCTTGCTGATTATTACCGTTACAATGCCGTATTCAAACCCGGAACGGAGGCGTTTCTGCAAGCACTGAAAGAGCGCGGCATTGCGACCGTGGTGTTCAGCGCCACGCCGCAGCACCTTATCAAAATGGCACTGGAACGGCAGAACGCCGTGGATTATTTTTCTCACGGATTGCTCTCCTGCGAAAGTGTCGGCTTTACCAAAAACAAACCGGAAGCATTCATGGCGGTCGCCCGGTATTTGAATGTGGAAAAAGAAGAGGTCATGGTCTTTGAAGATGCCTGGTACGCCGCAAGTACAGCCAAAGCAGGCGGATTCCCGCTGTGCGTCATGGCGGATGAGCAGGAGCACCGCATCGGAGAAATGCGCGAACTTGCAGACATTTATATCGAAAAGAGCTGGGATGAATTCCCCGTCGACCGCTGGTTCTGAGAGTGAAACTCCTTGAAAATCGCAGTTAGCGGTGATATATTATCTTTTGGTTATAACTATTCAAACAAAACAAAATGGAGGGAAGTGTGAATTCTATCTGGCAATTTTTAACAAATGATAACTGGTTTTATGTCAGTCCGTTGGACTGGCTTATTATCATAGTCCCGATCTCATTTGTGCTTTACATGGGGTGGCGTTCCAGAAGATACGTTGCTCAGGTATCAGACTTTCTGACTGCCGGCCGGTTGGCAGGGCGGTATATAATCGGTGTGGCGGATATTGCCAACGGTTTATCGATCATCGGGTTGGTTGGATATGTGGAGGTGCATTACCGGACGGGTTTTGCTCTGACCTTCTGGCAGAATTTGACCATGCCGCTGGGAATCATCCTCAGTTTGACCGGCTTTGTGACCTACCGTTACCGTTGTACCAAGTCGATGAGTTTCGGTCAGTTCATTGAAATGCGTTACAGCCGCGGACTGCGCGTCTTTGCCAGTGCGCTGCGTACGACGTCTGAAGTTCTGGCGAACATGATCATGCCCGCCATTGCCGGACGCTTCTTCATCTATTATCTGGGACTTCCGCAGCATTTCACTTTGTTCGGAATTGAAATTTCCACTTTCAGTTTCATTATTTTGATCTGTTTGTCCATGGCACTGGGAATCATCTTTATGGGCGGCAGGTTGGCGCTGATGATCACCGACAGTATTCAGGGAATGTTCTGCTATCCGATCATGGCGATTTTCGTCGGATTCATCCTGTATAAATTCTCCTGGAACAGTCATATTATTCCGGTGCTGACCGACCGTGTTGCCAATCAGAGCTTCCTCGATCCTTACGATATTTCTGAGCTTCGGGACTTCAATTTGTTCTTTGTCGGAGTTACTCTGGTAACTTCGATTTTGAACCGCGGCAGCTGGCTGGGTTCCGGTAACGACAGCTGCGCCAAAACTCCGCACGAACAGAAAATGGCTTCACTGCTCGGTACTTATCGTGCCAGCTTGAACACCATCTTCTACATTCTGGTTGCAGTTGCTCTTATCACCTACTTCAACCACAAGGATTTTGCGAGTCAGGCAAAAGAGGTGCGCGATTCGATCAGTACCAAAATTGCCGATGGTATCTTCCACGATGCGGAACATCATAATCTGAAGAAAAAAGTTATTGCAGCGGTAAAAGCTCAGGATAAAATCGTTCAGAATATCGGAACAGATGCTCCGCTTTCTGAAGAGAAAAACCTGGATACGATCTACCTTGCCAATGTCAAAAACATCATCGACACCAACCCGGATGCCGCACCGGAAGTCAACGCCAATCTCTATCAGCAGTTCCGCACGCTCTTCAACCAGATGCGTACAGCAGTCGGTGTCCGTCACATGCTGCCGCCCGGCCTGAGCGGTCTCTTCTGTCTGCTGATGATCATGGCGATGGTCTCGACCGACGATACCCGTATGTTTTCTTCAGCGATCACCATCTCTCAGGACGTGATCCTGCCCTTCCTCAAAAAGCCGCTGACTCCGACCCAGCACATGTGGCTGCTGCGCGGTGTTTCGACATTCGTGGCGGTATGCTTCTTTGTCGGATCAACGCTGATGAGCCAGTTGGACTACATCAACTTGTTTGTGGCGACGATGGTCACCATGTGGATCGGTGCCGGTTCAATGATCATCTTCGGTTTGTACTCCCGTTTCGGTACAACTGCCGGTGCATGGGCGAGTGTTACCACCGGATGTTTCTTCTCGCTGTGCTACATCGCGTTGAAGCAGTACTGGACCAACATCTACGCCTATCTGGCAGAAACCAACTCTCTGGACACTTTCACCAGAGTTGTAGAGAGCATTTCCCGTCCGTTTGAACCGATCATCGTCTGGCGCGTGACCCCGTACAAGTGCTTTATGAACGCCTACGAGTTCAAACTGATGGTCACCATTTTTGCAATGCTGATCTATGTGATCGTCTCCAAACTCACCTGCAAAGAGCCGTTTAATCTTGACCGTATGCTCCATCGCGGAAAATACAATCTGGACAATTTGAACCAGCAGGAATTTGAATGGAGCTGGCGGAATGTTATCAACAAACTGATCACGATCACCCCGCAGTACACCTTCTGGGATCGTTTCATTGCCCGCTCACTTTTTGTATATTCGATCATCTACCGTTTCCTCTTCGCCTTTGTTTTCATCGTGATCTGGAACCTCTTTGAGCGCTGGCCCAAAGAGTGGTGGAGCACCTACTTCCTGGTGACCTGTTTGCTGGTTCCCGGAGTGATTGCCGTGATCGTGACCTTCTGGTTCGGAATCGGTTCGGTGCTGGATATGCGCCAGCTCTTCAAGGATCTCAAGAACCGTAAACTCAACTTCCTTGACAACGGAATGGTCGAAGGCAACATGTCGCTTGCCGACAAGGCTGAACTTGAAGCGGTCGATGCCGCTGAAAAGTCCGATAAGACAGAAAAAGCTGAAAAGGCTTGATTCCGATAATCCTGCCCCTTCCCCGCGCTTCATTTCCTGAAGAGCGGGGATTTTTTTGTGCCTGCCCGGCTGAAATAACTGTTTTTTTTTCAAAAATACTTGACAAATGAGTTTTGCGGATATAGTATTGGTCAGAAAACAGTTATAAAAACCTGAGATATAATACCAGATAAACCATGTTACGCAAAGATTACGTCTATTCATTACTGAAGCAACGCATTGCAGAGCGATTTTACCAGCCGGGGAGCAAATTGCCTTCGGAACAGCAGCTTGCGGCAGAATTGAATGTATCAAGAGTCACGCTGCGGTCAGCACTTTCTCTGCTGCAGCAGGAAAAGCTGATTGAAAAAAACGGGCGCAGCGGTAACTACGTTTCCGGGTTCAGCGAAGGCAAACGCTTCATCTATCTGACCTTTGCCCCCAATCTGGATGAGTTGTCACTGGTGACATCATATTTTGTAACTGAATTGCAAAATGCTTTAAGTAAATACAGCCATTTACTTATATTGTTTTCAGCGGTGCGTCTGTTTGAAACCGATGCGCAACGTTTCGGAAAGATGCTCAAAGACAATGATATTTCCGGAATATTCCTCCACGCCAGTGATTTTGGCAGTTACCCCACGCTGCGGGATCTGGTTCACCATTGCGGTATTCCGGTTGTGGAATTCGGCAACAAGTTGAGTACCGACGGAACCTTTGCTTCGGTCTGCGCTGACATCCGGCAGGCGTTTGCTGACGGAGTGCGTTATCTTGCGGCATTGGGGTACAAACGAATCGCCACGATTTTCAAAAAGGACAGTATGCGCGGCTTCACCCGCAACACCTATGAAGATTTTCTCAACTCACTTGGATTAGCTGAATCGATCCCGCTGATCTTTGACACCTCTATCATCAGAGAGAATAAGCTGCCGGATCTGGTCAATTCGCCGGAACGTCCCGAAGCATTCATGTGCTTCTGCGACGGTACCGCGATGAAAGTGATAAATACGCTTCACAAGTGCAAAGTAAATGTTCCCGATGAAGTAGCAGTAATGGGAATTTCCGGCTATCTGGAACGGCTTTTTATCACGCCGCCGTTGTCCATCATCAATTTCCATTACGATCAGATGGCCCGGGAAGCGGTAAGATTGATGCTGGAACAGCACAAGTGGTTTCTCAAAGAACCGGCAGTAATAAGTTATATCTCGCACGAAATCGTCGCCAGAGGGACCACGCCACTCACGCAACTATAACCAATTTCAACAAAAATAGAAAGGTTGCATTATGTTAAACTGTAAAAACATCTTAACATCTGTTGCCGCAGGAGCTGTTCTTTTCAGCATCAATGCAGCTGAAAAAAAGCAAACTCCAAAAAACAATTATACCCATAGGATAAAATGCGTATCTCATTCCGGAGAATCTGCTTATGCTCCGGGATATTCGAAAGCGGCGTATAGTTTGGCTATGCAGCGTAAAGCCGACGTGGTCAAACTCAATATCCGCTATACCAAAGATGGTATCCCGGTGATAGCCCATGACGGGAATATGAAAAAGGCAATGAAGTGGGACGTTTTTCTTTCACAAAAGACTCTTGCCGAACTCAAGGAAAAAACTCTTGCACCGCGCGGCGGATACGATTCAGAAAAAATTCTGTCTTTACAGGAGGCATTGGAGATAGTTAAAGAGTGCCCGGAATTCTGGTACGATACCAAAGGTACTTTCAATGCGGAAAGATTCAAAGCCTCTCTGACGATATTTGAAAAAGCCGGAATCAGCCTCGACCGGATAATGGTTGCCACCTGGAGTACCAGAGCACTGCGAGAGGTTATGCGTGATTTTCCGCAAATACGCCGGGTGAGACACATTCAACTGTGCTACAGTACAAAGAAAAAAGGTACTATTATCAGTAACTTCGGCTTTCCGGAGACAGGCGGCAATCAGAAAGATATCGTAAAACTGCTGCTCAAAGTGCGGGACGAATACAAACTTTACGGTCTCAATCTGCCGAAGAAAGCCTTCCAGGAAGGACTGCTGACCGCAGATGATGTCAAAACTCTGCGTGATGCCGGAGTGTGGTGTGCAATGTGGATACCCCGAACTGCTGAAGATGCAAAACTTGCAGCCGAAATGGGGGTGGATGCCGTCGTTACCGGAAACTTGAAGGAAGTGCGTCCATTCTGCCGCATACCGGGATTTGATAACAACAAAAAATAAAGGGGGGTATTATGTTAAACGGTAAAAAAATCTTAACATCTGTTGCCGCAGGAGCTCTTCTCTTCAGCATCAATGCGGCTGAAAAAAAACAAACTCCGAAATACAAATATACCCATCGGATAAAATGTATTTCTGATTCCGGGGAGGCAAGACACGCACCGTCGCGTTCGATGGCGGCATTCCGGCTGGCAATGGAGCGCAAAGCCGATGCGTTCAAACTTGATATCCGTTATACAAAGGATCAAATTCCGGTATTGACTCATAACGATAATCTGAAAAGTGCGATGAATTGGAATGTTTCATTGGGAAGCAAGACTCTCGCAGAACTCAAAGAAAGAACTCTCAAACCGAGTTTCGGCTATAATAATGAAAAAATCGTTTCTTTGCCGGAAGTCCTTGAAATAATCAAAGATGCTCCGGAATTCGAGTTGGATCACAAAGGTTACTTCCGGGAAGAAAGATTCAGGAAAACCCTTGAAGAGTTTGGGAAAGCCGGTATCAGTCTTGACCGGGTGACGATAGCCTCCTGGAGCGATAAA
Organism: Lentisphaeria bacterium; assembly: GCA_017462015.1. Classification (GTDB taxonomy): domain Bacteria; phylum Verrucomicrobiota; class Lentisphaeria; order Victivallales; family Victivallaceae; genus UBA1784. The sequence goes on along the minus strand of JAFTRX010000066.1, from coordinate 10,366 downwards.
GTGCTGCGCTTCATGATGCGTGAATATCCCAATGTACGCCGGGTAAAACACATTCAACTGTGCTACAGTACAAAGAAAAAAGGTGCTGTTTTCAACACTTTCGGCTATCCGGAGACGGGCGGCAATCAGAAAGATATTGTAAAACTGCTGCTCAAAGTTCGTGACGAATATAAACTTTACGGTCTCAATCTGCCGTTGAGAGCATTCAAACAGGGATTGCTGACCGCAGATGATGTCAAAGCTTTGCGCGATGCCGGAGTCTGGGTTTCGCTGTGGAATCCCCAAAACGCGGAAGAGGCAAAATTTGCCGCCGAAATCGGAGTGGATGCCGTCGTTACCGGGAACTTGAAGGAAGTGCGTCCATTCTGCCGCATACCGGAAAACGAGGACAATAACGACAAACAGAATGAGGTGAAGAAATGATCGCAGACAGAAACTTCAGGAATCCGCAAAATACTTCGCTTTTTTTGAAAGAGAAAGGGGGCGCGGGGGAAAGAGGAAACTTTTTTTCCCGTGAAAAAAAGTTTCCTTTGTCCCCCGCACACGCCCGTTTCACTTTAATAGAATTGCTGGTTGTAATTGCGATTATCGCGATATTGGCAGCAATACTGCTGCCCGCTCTGCAGAGCGCCCGTGAACGCGGCCGCAGTGCGAGTTGTATCAACAATCTCAAGCAATTCGGTCTTTATACGACCCAGTACTCAAATGACTATGATTCCTGGTGTATGACCGCCAGATATGAGCAATATTTCGGCAGAAGTGTCAGATTGCCATGGTCGGGAATGCTTCAGGAATTGCGCTACATCTCTCCGAAATCGAAATCATCCATATTCTCCTGTCCGTCGAACCGTTCCAAATGTGACGGAAGATATCCGGATGACGGCGGTGCGTTTTATCGTGCGGCAACTTACGGTATCCCTATCGGCACATTCGGCTCAACCAATGACAAGGCTATCAAGCAGACTCAACTTCTGAAAGACAGACGGGCACCCAATACGGTACTTCTCGGCGATACTGCCAATGTCGATACCGCTACCCCGGAAAACGCCTCATTCTCATTCAACAAAAAAATCGAAGGCTACCGCATCCGTAATGACGCCAGCTGGGATGCACGGATGATCTTCAATGAAGCCGGTCTTACCGATGGCCAGGCTCACGGGTTGTATATGCTTCACAGCAGAAAGGGCAATGTTGCCACCTTCGGCGGTGCAGTCAAAACTCTGGATTATTCAGACAAGCCGATCAAAAATCAGGACTGCTTCAAACCGCGTTTTTATTGATAAAAGGTAAAAATCATGTTAAAAAAAGTTTTATTTGCATCGTTGCTCCTGCCGCTGCTGTCCGGAGCCGCAGGATTCACCATCGATCCGTCAAACGCGGTCATCCGCGTTACTGACAAGAAGTTGGTTGATGAAGCAAAAGAGCTGCAGCTCAACTTATTCAAACTCACCGGCAAAAAGCTGCCGATATTGAAAAAAATGGCTGTCCCGGAAGGGAAATTCGTCTTTGAAGCAGGCAAAATTCCCGCCGGAGTTCCGGCAAATTTCAAATCAGAAGAGGGCGTATGGAAAAAAGTTGGTAACGCACTCTATTTCTTCGGTCACGAAAGAAACGGCGTCCGCAACGCGATTTCCATCTTCCTCGAAGATGAACTCGGTATCCGCTGGCCCGCCGAAGGGGTTATTCTGGTAACTCCGGTAAAAGAGATCAAGGTAAAAAATGATTCCGGCAGCTGGGCACCGAAAATTGCGATGCGGGTATTGCGCCGCTTTTCCAAGATAAGTGCCGACTCCGCGATGTGGAAAAAACGGATGCGCATGGGCAGCCATGCCGATATTCCCGGCACTCATGCCTTTACCAACTACTGGAAACGCTTCGGAAAAACCAATCCGGAATTTTTCGCCTTGAACTCTAAAGGTAAACGCGCGCCGCTTGAAAAAGTGCAGAAAAAGACGAACAACCAAATCGCTTCATACGGAGTCAATGAGCGGAAAATAAAAATGTGTGTCAGTTCTCATGGTCTGCATGAACAAATCATCAAAGATTGGCAGAAAAAAGGCGGAAGATTCATCTGCGTTGCCGAAAATGATTACTACCCCTATGAATACTGCGGCTGTGAAAAGTGCCGTAAACTGGATGTCGTACCGGCAAAACTGGGCGATCAGGGCAGAGATATTCTCACCGACCGCTATGTCTATTTTGCCAATGCCGTGAATAAACTCGCCCTTGCCAAAAATCCCGATGTCAAAATCACCTTTTACGCTTACGGTCCCTATCTCACCGCGCCCAAACGGGAGAAGATTGCCGAAAACTTTGTCATCGGTATCGTTCCGGTCGACTTTATCACCCCGAAGCAGATAACAGACCTGATCGACTCCTGGAAAAAAGTCGGTATGAAAGAGTTCTACTGGCGCCCTAATCAGCATCATTGCTACAACACCGGATCGTTTTTCTGCGGCTTTGAAAAGCACTTCTGGGAGTTGCAGAAAATAGCGATAGCTGCCGGTGCTGTCGGCTTCAAATATGACAATCCGGAAGCCGGTCCCCTCGCACTCGCCTTCAGTGATTATGTCCTGATGCGCGGCATGACCGATCCGGAAGAAAGCTACGAAGATATCCTCAACCACTACTGCGCCGGCTTCGGCCCGGCATCGGGAGAGATCAAACAATTCTATGAATACTGGCGCAAAAACTGGGAGGAACGCATCACCCCGCAGCTGCCGCAAGTCCTTAAAGTCGGCCGCTACAAAAATTTCGCCCGCGGTCTGATGTGGGGCGAAGCGGTCAACTGTTTCAAAGATGCCGACTTTGACCACACCGATAAAATGCTCGATACCGCATTGAGCAAAAATCTGCCGCCGGAAACCCGCAAATTTGTCACCAGATTGAAAATCGCCAATACTGAAGCCCGTCTGATTCTGCAGATACTTCGCAATAAAACTCCGGAAAATTCCCGCAAACTGTATGATTTCCGCAAGGCAAACAAACTCCCGATGATTCCTTATGGCGAGCAAAAGTGGGGCGATCCATGCGGCATAAAAAATATAGGGCTGCTCGGAGAATACGCCCCCCCGTACCGCAAGATGCCTGCACGGTGGAGCTTCAAACTCGACCCCGCTGATGCCGGCTTGAAGGAAAAATGGTACACCGCGAAGTCTTTCCGCGATTGGGGAGCCAAAATCAAGATCAATATGAATTGGGAAAAGACGACTCCGGGAAAATATGCGTCCAAAGAGTTGTGCAAAAAGTTGAGCAGTTACGACGGTGTCGCCTGGTATGGAACATCGTTCAAAGTTCCTGCCGACTGGAAAGACCGGGAGGTTTATCTCCTCTTTGAAGCGGTCGATGAAAGCTGTCAGGTTTTCGTCAACGGCAAAAAGGCGGGCGAACACCTTTTCGTCAACAGCAATGATTGGTGTACTCCCTTTGCCATCCGCATCGACCAGTGCATCAAATATTGGAATGCCGGTCATTGGAATAGTGTTTGTGTTCGGGTCACTGACCGCTCCGGCAACGGCGGTATCTGGAAAAATGTTTATCTTGTGTCCAAAATAAAAAAAATCAACAAGTGAGGTTTTTATGAAACGATTAATGGGATATTCCATTCTTCAGAATGGAAAGCGGTACCGCTTCACGCTGATCGAGCTTCTGGTCGTTATTGCAATCATTGCCATCTTGGCAGCAATACTGCTGCCCGCTCTGCAGAGCGCCCGCGAGCGGGGAAAAGCGACCCAGTGCATGTCCACCCGAAAACAGGTCGGGATGTGGATATTCAATTACACCGAAGCATTCGATGGAATGATGATGAAATGCGGTGATGCCGCCGCAAACGCATGGTACAATTATATGTATGAAGGAAATATTACAAAATACAGACGATTGGATCAATTCTTCGGCTGTCCATCCATGCCGCATCCAGGGACCTCGGAGTTGATAACAAATGCGATTCCAAGGACTGCAGGGGCATCAATAGCATACAATATGCACATGAGTTTAAAGAAAGTCACCGTCATCAAGCGTCCGGCAATAAAATATATAATCACCGATTCCACATTCGGAGTTTATTTCGGACGCAAGGGACAGGATCGGATCTCCAGTCTGATCAATCCGTCTTCAACCAGTCAGCGCGGATTTTATCCGTGGCATAATCAGAAAAAAGCCGGTGTCATGCTATTCGGAGACGGACACGTTGAATTGCTGACAATGGTCAAACTCGATATACCCGCAGGAATAGAACATTTTACACACGATGAATTGATACATTAAGGAGAAGTAGATAAAAATGAAACAAAAATTAATTATACTGATGCTGGCAGCAGCCGCTGTAATGCTCTCGGGCGCTGAATATCAGCTTTCCAACATCAAGCTCACCCTTGCCAGCAAGAAATATCAGAGTGCATACGATGAGTTGAAGTATCACCTCGAACTTGCCGTCGGTAAACTTGCCCCCGGTAAAGATGCGCTGGAAATCATCGTCGGCAAACCCGGAAGCAAAGCGGCTCTCCAACCGGCAGAGTCCCGCTATCTCTATAAGGACGGCAAACTTTATATCTGGGGACGCGATTCCAAAAAAGGGCTGCGCGGCACGATTTTTGCCGTTTATGGATTTCTGGAAACCAAGCTCGGTGTGCGCTGGATATATGCCGGGAAAGAGGGTATCCACATTCCCAAACAAGACAGAATAAGTTTCAAAGATGGCGAAAGCTACAGCCGCGTTTCTCAATTCTACTGGGGATGGCTGCGCAAAAGCAACTTCGATAATATCAATCGGGACCCCAGAAATCCCAAAGCATGGCACTTCTCTGAAGCTGACGGCAAACTCCTGACTGAAGAGATGGCAAAATTCACCCGCCGTCACCGCCACGGCAGAACGCTTGCCATCCGTTACGCCCACGCCTTTACCAAGTGGCCCGACCGCTTTGAAAAAACCCGCATGGACTACTTCGGTGTCTCCCCCTATGGCAAACCCGGCATTCCATCCATGCGCAAATATGCCAAACTGTGCCTCTCCAATCCTGCCGTCATCGACCAGATCATCGCTGACTGGAAAGCCGCCGGCGCCCGGAAATATCTCAACGTTTCCCCCAACGATGGCACCGCCGGATACTGTCATTGCGCAAAGTGTCTGGCGCTCGATACCCGCAAAGAAGGCGAAAACTTCTATGCCCACCTTACTGACCGTTATCTCAACTTCTGGAACCGCGTCCTCAAACGTGCCAAAGAGATCAATCCGGATGTAATGCTCGTCACCTACGTTTACAGCTACTACCGCCACCCTCCCCGGCGGGAGAAGATCGAATATCCGGACTCCATGCTCTGCGGTCTGGTCCCCATTCTGGCAGAGGATTCTGAAGCGCTCTTCAAGGCGTGGCATAAAGTCGGCATGCGCCACTGCTTTCTGCGTCCCAACGACACCCATCCCGCCTCCACACTGCTGCGCGGTATGGAAAAACGCATCTACGAAAAATTCCAGTCTGTCCGCCGCAACTTCAAACTCTACGGCGTGGATTATGACGGCACGCTGGGAGTGCGTTCCCGGGATCTGGAACACTACATCATCGTCCGGATGATCTGCGATCCGGAAAAGAGTTTTGATGAACTCATTGACGAATACTGTTCCGCATTCGGAGCGGCTGCCGATGTGGTGAAAGAGTTTTACACCGCCGCGCGTCCGGCCGGTGAAAAAATGTATTTCCACAGCAGAAGTAAAAACCGCAAACTCCTGCTTGATGACTCCGAGCTGGAAAGCGTTATCGACAAAGAGTATGCCAATGTCCTTTCCGGCGGTTTGAAAAAACTGGAAGCTTTCCCCAAAAGCAAACTTTCTTCCGTCGAACAGTGGCGTTTGAACCGGCTCATTCTGACCGTAAAGCAGAGTTTGCTCACCGCTGATTTTATTTCCCAGGGCGATCTGGCTATCGCCGGAAAGAAAAATAATTTCAATGCTGCCGCCAAAGCTCTGTGGGATTTCCGCGCCGCGCACGCTGCAGAGCTGCAGGAAAATTACGGCAACATCATCTATCGCAGTGAACGCAAATACTGGGCGCTTTATCAGCCCTATATTGATGCCACCAGCAACTCTTCAATAAAACTGGTCGATCCGGCTGCCGGATGGCGTCACAGCTTCGACCTCCCCTCGATGCAGGGATGGAGACAGCGCAAGGCGTTCAAAGAAATCACCAATGCCGAAGCCAGTTTCGACCGTTACAGCATTGCAACCAAACCGGTTCCGGGCAAAGGCGAATTTGTGATGTTCCTGCCCCAGGTGGCGGTCACGCCGGGAGCGAAATATGAACTTTCCTTTGATGCCAAAGCGCCCAAAGGCGGCGATTTCACGCTTCGGGTCGCCAACAAAAGCAAAACCATGAAACGGATAAAAATTTCAACAAAAGGGAACAGCTGGGGACAAAATCGTGCAACGCTCACCATCCCCAAAAATCTTGATAAAATCAATTTGTATGTCTCGGTCGGCAACGCTCCGGCAGGCGGTTTTATTGACAACATTGTTCTCAAAAGGATCAGTAAATGAAAAAAATATTGTTTTTAAGCATCATAAGTTTGTTGTCTTTCACTTTAATGGCGGATAAAATGCAAAAAAATAACATGGTAAATGTAAAAGATTTCGGTGCTATCGGTGACGGTCTGTTTCTTGATACACGATGTATTCAAAATGCGCTCAACACCGGTAAAGTGGTCTATTTCCCTGCCGGAGTCTACCGCACAGGAACGCTCTATCTGCGCAGCGGCGGCGGACTCCATCTTTCCCCCAATGCCCTTATTCTCGGCAGCAAATATCCCGAGGATTACAACGCCACCAACTTCGACAAGCGCAACTCATTTTCCGTCAGTGAACGCGCTTCCGGCGCCCATTTGATCATCGCGCGCGATTGTACTGACATCACCATTTCCGGTTCCGGAACGATTTGCGGCAACCGCAACGGCATTTTCAACACAGACCTCGTCCACGCCCCCAACGGCAACCGTCCGCGCTACGTCCTGCCCCGTTGGCGCACCGGTGCGATGCTCTATTTCCTCGGCTCAAAAAATATAAAAATTGAAGGTGTCAATCTCACTGATCCGGCTTACTGGACCGCATTTTTCCACGATTGCGACAATGTATCCATCGACAAAGTCATGATCTCCGCCGACCGTTTCACCAACAACTCTGACGGTTTGGATATCGACTGCTGCCGCAACGTGAAAGTGACCAACTGCACCATCTTCAGCGGTGATGATGCCATCGCCATCCGCGGTTCCAACCGCCGGTTGAATAAAGATGCGGAATGTGCCAATGTCACTGTTGACAACTGCATTTTGAGTTCTGCCGCCTGCGGAGTGCGTGTCGGTGTCGGAAACGGTACGATCAGAAACTGTAAACTTTCCAATTTGAAAATCGTCAACTCCAATATCGGTATCGGTATTTGTCCGAGTTACAGCAAAGGCTACTGTACCAAAATCGACAACGTCGCTTTTGAAAATATCTCCTTCAACGGCGTTCAGGCTTTGCGGATGTCTCCGGCATGGAGCAGTGATATCGATGACCCGGCGATCAAAAAGGTTTCCAATATCTCTTTTTGCAACTTTGATGCCATTTCCAGTCAGGCAAGCATCATCGTTTTCCCCATCAGAAACGGAATGTTTGAAAATATCTCCATCAAAGATTCCACCTTCACCCTCCTTCCCGGCGGCACCGCCCCTTCCGGCAAACAGTGGAAGAGTCCGGAGTTTGGCATAATGAATATCCTCGGCACCAAAGAGAATATCTTTACCAACTGCCGCGGCATCTCCGCTGACAAAAAACCGTTCCTTGTCTCCAAGGAACGGTAAATATATTCACTGGCGGCGAACAGGGCAACTATTTTTTTAATCGAAGTTGCCCTGTTCTCCAAAGAACTTTTTTATATATTATTTCACAGATATCCAATTTTGTTTTGCGCAAGCAAAAACGCGCGTGCGCTATGCGCCGCGCCACCAGTGGAGCTGCGTTCAAAATGGTTTGTCGCGACCGGCGGATGGATCGTGGCGCAAGGTTGGGGGTAAATCAAGGCGAAGCTGAAGGAGTGGACTTCCGTCCTCGACTGAAGCTGAGTCCGCAGATTTGCCCCAAAGATTGCCCGCGAGGCGCCGCCGCAGGTCGTTTCTTATGGGACAGCAGTGATATTACTTCTTCTTCAAGAGGTATTTCTGCTCCCGGATGGGCTTGAGCCACGCCAGATTGTCATAGTAGTAAAGTCTGCCCATGTCGGTCAGGAAAGTCGGCTCAAGGACCTTGCGGAACTCCTGAAGTTCGGCGTATGCCTTGTAAAACTCACTCAACGGCGCGCCAGCCTGACATTTACGGTAGACTTTCTGCACCTTCATCGCAAGTTCGATCTGCTTCAAACCGAGATAAAGCATCTTCACTCTGCGGGCGGAAATTTTATCCAAGCCGGGAGCTTTGGCGGCATCATCGACCAGCTTGAAACACTTTGCCATAACTTCGGGCGTGAACATGGTGTCTCCGGCGTAAATCATGTAACGCGCAGGATTCATTCCGCCTTCGATATCATTTCCGGCAAGAGTACCTTCGGGGAATCCCTTGACCATCGAGATTTCGGTCACATACTCAAAATATTTTTTCACCTGCTCTTTTGCCGCACCGAAGAAGGAGTAGAACTCATCTTCCAACTGGGCAAGCGGCGCATCGGGACGGTGGTTGAGCGAAACGATCACATAGTTGACCAGACCCTGTACCATATACTGTCCGGTAAGGCGATCCATATCGCTTGAGGACATATTGTTTTTGTAGGCGAAGGTGTACATATCATAGAACTCTTTATGATACTGTACCGGGAAATAGTGCCCGCTCCAGGTGAAGTTGGGACGGAACTGCAAACTGGCTCCGGTTTTCGCCCATCCGCCCCAGATGCGCTTGTAGTTGGCGATCTTTTCTTTGGTAAAGGGATACATCACCGGCGGGCAGAAGCGGAGGTGGATGCGGCGGTTGAGTTTGACATTGCCGGTGGGCGGTTCGCTGTAATTGGCATAGATCAACCCGGAAATCAGGTGATTGGGATTGATTTTGTCCGCTTCTTTCTGAGCGGTAATGATGAACTGGCAGTACCGGTTGGAAAGTGAACCGAGCGCATACGCCCAGAGTTTCACATTCTTACCGCTGTCAAAGGCTTTTTTGGCGGCGGCGCGGCGTTTTGCGTTGGGAATGGGAGATCTGTCAGCAGTCAAACAGTTGTCGCAGACACATTCACCTGCGGTATCGTTTTCGTTGAGATTGAGCAGCTGAGAGGGATCTTTCGCCCAGTTGGCAATGACAGTTTTGATAAACTTTTCGTTGGTAACGCAAGTACTGGCATAGTGGGTCTTGGTTCCTTTGTAGGGACTGAGGGTGCGTTTGCCATTGGGGAGCAAGCTGAAAAACTCCGGATGGGTCTTGCTGTAAGTCTTATAATAATTGGAAAAAGCGTGTCCGCCCATAAACCGCCGGTCACGGACGAACCGGTGACGGTACAGCCAGATGCGTTCCGTGCTGAAATAACGCGTCTGAGCCTTGAGCGATGACCAGCCTTTGATACCCTGACGGCAGTCGGGATTACTGCGGAAGTCACTGGACAAAAGTGTCGGACGGACAACAAATGAACCGTTTTTGATGACAAGGGTGCGGCAGCGGGGAATGACTTCACCATCCTTTCCCGGCCAGATCCAGCGGACATGCAGGTACTTTTCCAAAAATTCGTACACGGCAAACAGAGTACCGTTGCTGTTGGTATCGTAAAACATTCTTTTATCGCCGTCAAGTCCGGCGATCTGGATGCTGTTCTTGTTGATTTTGATGATACCATGCTGCCACGCCATTTTATCGGGATTCAACACGGCATTGGTTTTGCAGTTGCCGAGGAAAAAGTATTGCTCACCGGCTTTGCGCTGTGCTTCAGTGATGATGGGCAGTTTTGCTCCGGTAGCACGTTTGAAGTGATAAGCAAGTTCGCGGGCAGCAAAGGCGACCGTCGGAACCGGTTTGTCCGGAGTGACGATACCGTGGAAAAGCATTTTTCCGCCCTTGACCACCGTTGCCGCAGAGAGCGACATTGAGCAAATCAACGCGCAAAACAAATATACAAATTTTTTCATTTCTATCCTTTCTGTGTTTAAAGAACACCGTTTTTCTGATAATCCGGATCCCCGGTGGGGAAGAAGACATATTTATATTTTTCCAAACTTGCAGTAGCTGTGTCCAGGTGTTCGGCAAGCGGAATATGCATCTGTTCAGCATGACCATCGGCGGAAATACCGTTAAAAAAGCGTCCGTTGTGCATATCGATAGAGATGTACTTACCATTTCCGGGTTCACTTTGCCAGTTGAACGTCTGAT
>JAFTRX010000001.1 GCA_017462015.1 Lentisphaeria bacterium | reverse complement strand
GATCGCCCGTGCGGTCAAAGATGGCGTTCTTGCTGCAGGCGGAACCCCAATGGAGTTTAATACAGTTGCCGTATGCGATGGTCTTGCCATGGGGCATGACGGTATGCATTACAGTCTTGCCTCACGGGAATTGATCGCCGACAGTATCGAATGTATGGTGAAAGCCCATTGCTTTGATGCGCTGGTCTTCATTCCCAACTGCGATAAAGTCGTCCCCGGAATGCTGATGGCGGCGGCAAGATGCAATTTGCCATCGGTTTTCGTTTCCGGTGGTCCCATGCTCTCATTGGATGGTAAAGATCTCAATACCGTATTTGAGGCAGTAGGAGCGGTTAATGCCGGAAAAATGAGTGAAGATGAATTGTCTGAAATCGAGTGTTCAGCTTGCCCCGGATGCGGTTCGTGTTCCGGAATGTTTACCGCCAACAGTATGAATTGCCTCTGCGAAGCGATCGGCATGGCTTTGCCGGGAAATGGCACGATCCCTGCCGTGTATTCGCAAAGAACTCACCTTGCCAAACAGACGGGAATGCGTGTCTTGGAACTTTTGAAAAATGATCTGCGTCCCCGTGATATCATGACCGCACAAGCATTTCACAATGCCTTAACTGTGGATATGGCTTTGGGATGCTCTACGAACACAGTTCTGCATCTGCCTGCCATTGCTGCGGAAGCCGGTGTTGAGTTTGATCTGCATACCGTAAACAAAATCAGTTCCAGAACCCCCAATATGTGCCGTCTGGCTCCGGCAGGGAAACACCACATGCAGGATCTTCTCCGTGCCGGAGGAGTAACCGCTGTAATGAATCAGGTTTCCCACCTGCTGAATCTGGACGCAATGACGGTTTGCGGTAAAACACTTGGCGAAGTCATTGCCGACGCTGAAGTCAAAGATCCGGAAGTCATTCATCAATATTCTGCCGAGGGCGGTCTTGCTGTTCTTTATGGCAACCTTGCTCCTGACGGGGCAATCGTGAAACGTTGTGCCGTCAGACCGGAGATGCTGAAATTCACCGGAAAGGCACGGGTTTTTGAGTGTGAAGAAGATGCTGTAAAAGCAATCCTCACAGGATTGATCGTCAAGGGAGATTGTGTTGTTATCCGCAACGAAGGTCCTGCCGGTGGACCGGGAATGAGGGAAATGCTTTCACCTACAAGTGCCATTGCCGGTATGGGATTGGATGCTGATGTGGCTCTTATCACCGACGGAAGATTCTCCGGCGCAACGAGGGGAGCTGCGATAGGACACGTTTCTCCGGAAGCAGTTTCCGGTGGGAACATCGCTCTGGTTGAGGATGGCGATTTGATAAAAATAGATATCCCCAACTATTCTCTGGAACTTCTGGTGGATGAAAATCTTCTTGCTGAAAGACGTCGCAGAAAAGATTTTGCTCCCAAGCGGCAGTTGTCCGGATATCTCAAGCGTTATGCCGCATTGGTATCATCCGCTGACAAGGGGGCAAAATTATGTTGACTTTGGATAAGGTTTACCGGGCGCACCATCTGCTTAAAAGTGTGGCACGTTACACCGATATGATAGAAAGCAATGGCTTAACTGATGATTGCGACTTCCGTTTGAAAGCGGAAAATTTACAACTGACCGGATCTTTCAAACTGCGTGGTGCTTTTTTCAAAATAGCCTCTTTGCCCCAGGATGACCGGGAAATCATTGCCTGTTCAGCCGGAAACCACTCGCAGGGCGTCTCTCTTGCTGCCGGGAAACTCAACCGCAAAGCAGTGATTTTCATGCCCAGTATCGCCCCTATTTCCAAAGTGGAAGCAACCCGTAAACTCGGAGCAGAAGTTCATCTGATTGACGGGGTTTATGATGATGCTTATCTTGCAGCGGACGAGTATTGCAAAAAAACAGGCGGCATCTTTGTCCATCCTTTTGATGATGAGGATGTCATTGCCGGGCAGGGAACCATCGCCCTTGAAATACTCGAACAGTTTCCCAACGTGGATACCGTACTGGTTCCAGTCGGCGGAGGCGGTTTGTGTTCCGGAGTGGCGTTCACCTTGAAGCAGTTGAACCCGGATGTAAAAGTTTACGGCGTTCAGGCAGAAGGCGCTTCCGGAATGTGCAAGGCTTTTTCAGAAAAGCAGAGCGTTACACTGGATAGAGTTTCCACTTTTGCTGACGGCATCGCCGTGAAACGACCGGGAGATTTGACCAGAGAGTTGTGCTGTAAATATGTTGACGGCATGCTGACGGTCAGTGATGATGAGATCGCAAGTGCCATATTGACCCTGATGGAAAAACAGAAACTGGTTGCTGAAGGAGCCGGTGCAGTCGGCGTGGCGGCGGTGCTGGCAAAGAAACTTGAACTCTCTGGGAAAAAAGTCTGCGCTGTTGTGTCCGGGGGAAATATTGATGTCAATATTCTCTCGCGGGTCATCAACAGAGGATTGCTTTCAAGCGGAAGAGTGGCAGAATTGAAAATCGCCATGCTGGATAAGCCCGGTCAGTTGCGGGAAGTATCTGCAATCATCGCCGATTGCGGCGCAAATGTCATCCAAGTCCGGCACGATCCGGGTGGTGAACATGCGGACATTATTGGTTGTTTCCTGCACATCAAAATGGAGACAAGGAACCGGGAACAGCTTATGCAGATTCGTCAGGCAATATCCAATGCCGGATATCAGATATTGAATTAGGAGAGATTTTTATGAAAGAAATCATCACAACAAAAAATGCTCCGGCAGCAGTCGGAGCATACTCGCAGGCAGTAAAATCAGGAAACTTGCTTTTTTGTTCCGGACAGATCGCACTTGATCCGGCCAGCGGAGTCTTGACTGGAAGCGATATAAAAGCACAGACGGAACAAGTTATGCTGAATATATCAGCAGTTCTTGCGGCATCCGGAGCAACTTTTGATAATGTGGTAAAAACGACCTGTTTCCTTGCTGATATCAATGACTTTGCCAAATTTAACGAGGTGTATGCTAAATATTTTACAGGCAAACCAGCCCGCAGTTGCGTTGCTGTATCAGCTCTTCCCAAAGGAGCTTTGGTTGAAGTGGAAGTGATCGCCGTTGTATAAAAAAATCAACATGCACAACCTTGCATTAATTAATAATTTATTTTGCAAGGTTGTGCTTTTTATTTCTTACTGAAAGTGAAGCGATTTTAAGAAATTCATTTCACAGCGAAATTCTGAAGTTTTAAGCTTATGTAATCATTTCTACATCGTTTCATTGATGTGTGAGCATATCTTTGCAAAATAAATTCATATACCGGAAACAATTTTTCGGGAGAATTTTTTAAGAACGCCAGCTGTTGCTGTTTGATCTTTTTTCTTTTTTTGAGAGAAAAATCAAATCCAAATCAATGATTTTAGAGAAAAATTCTCCTATCTTTTCATTGAAAATTACACACAATGTGCCAAGTATGAAAATAATTATCAACCACATCCCGAACTCCTCATTCTGCATTATTCAAAAATATCGTCATTCAGCAGGAAATCATACAATCCGATATGCAGCACACCATTTTCATCATACCACGGTTTCATTGGAGTTTTTGAAACAATGATTTTCCGGAAAAAGTCATTCACAGCCAGAAGCGGACGGGCTTCCTGTGCCGCTTTTTCCCGGTTGCTCACAGTCAACGCTGACTGAATATAATATTTTTTGATCCCTTTTGAGGCGATGAAATCAATTTCGCAACTTTTTTGGTGCAGCTTGCCATCCTCTCCATTTTCCACGATCTTCACAACTCCCACATCAACGGCATATCCTTTTATACGCAAATCATTATAGATAATATTTTCCATAATATGCGTTTCTTCCTGCTGACGCAAATTCAAGTGGATATTTCGCAATCCGATGTCTTCACAGTAGAATTTAGAGGGATATTCAAAATATTTTTTGCCTTTGATGTCATACCGTTTCGCCTGATGAAACAAAAATGACTCGGTCAGGAAATTCAGATAGTCTGCGATGGTATCGTTGCTGACTTTACTGTTTTTTACACTGCGCAACGTGTTGGTCAGTTTTGATACATTAGTAAGAGAGCCTATTGCAGAACACAACACATCGACAAGCTCATCCAGAATATCCGGGAACTCAATGTTATACCGTTCCTGAATATCCTTGTAATAAACTTCCCTGAAAAGATTTTGCAGATAATTGAATTTGCTTTCATCACTTTTCTTTGCCCATACCAGCGGTAATCCGCCGTACACGGCATATTCTTCAAAAGCAGTGCTCCGGTCTCCGCCAAAAGCTTCAAAAAATTCTTTGAATGAAAGCGGATGGATTTCAACGGCATCCCCCCGCCCGCGGAATTCCGTCATAATATCTTTGGAAAGCATCTTAGAATTGCTGCCGGTGACATAAATATCCACATTGGGCAGGCGCAGCAATCCATTGAGAACGCTGTATAATCTGACCGGCTTATCAGGATTCCGCAACTCTTCTTTGGAGATGGCAAATTGAATTTCATCCAAAAGAATGTAATAGGTTTCAGAAGTATTCTTCACTTTTGAGCGTAAAAAAGCGGAAAGCTCCTGCGGATCACGATATTTCTCATTGATATCGTCATCAAGGGGCAGTGCAATGATATGTTCATCATCAACTCCAGTTGAACGCAGATATTCAGTAAATAAATTGAAAAGCAGATAACTTTTGCCGCAACGGCGGATTCCGGTAATAACCTTGATCTCACTATTGTGCATACGCTCTATCAGCTGTTTTAAGTATTTTTCCCGTTTGAATTGCATATTCCTCGAGCTCCGTATAGTCGAAACTTGGTCGATTTCTTGAGTTACTTCAGAACAAATATACATCATATATGGAAAAAATCAAGCTGCATAGTCGAAACTTGGTCAAAAAAACGACAAAGTTTCGACTGAGGAAGTCAGTATTGACGACTGACACTGCCGGCAACTGCAGTGTATTCTGAGTTTTTCTGAATAAAAGTGAAGCGATTTTCAGAATTTTGTTTCATAGTGAAATTCTGAAGTTTCTCCCTGCCGCTTCTGAAATTCTTTCGGTGTCATATTGTAGTATTTGCGAAAGATGCGATCGAAAAAATTCGGTGAAGAAAATCCCGCATCATAAGCAACCTGCTTGATGCTCATATTGCCCAGCACCAGCAGTCTGGCTGCCAGCGCAAGCTGCTGCCGGAGAATATATTGCCCGGGGGAACACTTCAGAAAAGTCTGAAACAGCCGATTGAGCGTACTGATACTCACCCGGCAATGATCGGCAAGTTCCTGCCTGCCTATTTTTCCACTGTCCGGACGGGCAATGAAACGCAATGCCTCTTTCAGCACATCCGGATAACTTGAACTTTCCTGCTGCCGCTGAATTTCATGGAAAAAATCAAGTATCAAATGTGCAAGTTTCTCCCGGTTGCCTTCTCCTTTTATCTCATTGCTGATCCGGTCAAGTATTCCGGAAACAGCTTCTGGATTTTTGATGTGGATAATGGTCAGATCATCCGGTAGCAGTTGACGGCAGATTATCGACTGCAGCGGAGTGTAACTCAATAGCAAACAGCGTTTTCTGACGATTTCCGCATCCCCGGTGCTGATTCGGAAACTGTTCCGGAACATCGCCATAACCAGATCTCCGGCATTGACCTCATATTTTCGCCCCTGATATTCGATCATCGCGTTGCCTTCCAGATAGAAGTTGAACGATATGTACGCTCCGCATACTTTATTCACGCTGTAATCTTTGAGCCACAGACTGTCTCCGTAGGCGAAGCAGTGAAAAATCCCCGGAGTATCATCCTGATTGATGTAAAAATTGTCGTTGCAAATGATCTTTCCGGAATTTCCGGCAACCTTGTGTTGATGTAATGAAAAACTGTTCTTTGCCATAATCAAAACTATCTGTAACTCTTTTGAACCGAAAGTGCAATTTTTTGATTTGCACTTTTGCCTGATATCTTGTATAATATAGGTGTGAGCATCGAATGTTGCAAATTTCAAGGAATGAAAAAGGAATGAAAATCGTTATTATCGGCGGCGGCAGTGTCCTTTGGACCCCCCGGCTCGGCTGCGATTTGCTGTTGGAACCATCTCTGGATGGTTCGGAAATGTGTCTGGTTGATATTGATCCTCAGGCCTCGGCTCTCTGTGCCGCTTATTTGAAACGTGCTGTCCGGCAGCATAAACTCCGCTGGAAAATAACTGTTTCCGGCATCGATCGGGCGCTTAAAGATGCGGATCTGGTACTGGTTTCCATTTCCACCGGCGGTTTTGAAGCAATGTCCCACGACGTGACGATTCCTGAAAAGTACGGGATCTACCATTCTGTCGGTGATACAGTCGGTCCCGGCGGTATTTCCCGGACTTTGCGCAATGTTCCGGTTTTTCTTGAAATCGCCCGCAAGATGAATCGTTTCTGTCCAGATGCGTGGCTTATTCATGTTACCAATCCGCTGAATCAGCTTACCCGGGCGGTAGAAAAAAGCGGTTTGATCCAAACGGTCGGCATGTGTCACGAATATACCGGCATTATGAATATGCTTCAAAGTTTTTTCAACCTTGAAAAGCGCTCTGACATAGATTCTCTCTGCATCGGAGTCAACCACTTTACCGTGCTGAAAAATCTGAAAGTCAAAGGTATCCGGGATCCTGAATCGCAGCTTACTCTGGACAATTACTTTGCCTATGAGCAGGGGCGTTCCGGTAAATTGCTTGCCGGGACCATTGATGATGCGGTGATCAGGGCTTCCGGAGATCCAGGTAAGACTATTCCCTATTACTTCAATTTTTATGTAAAAGAGAAATGGGGATTTTTTCCGATGGCAAGTTCCTGTCACGTTTGTGAAAGTATTCCTGGATGCAATATTTCACCGGAGAATCTTGCCAGTCTGAATATTTACCGTAAAGATGTCCTGCCCGGTCGCCCTCAGCGCAAAGCCGAAAGGGCGCAGAAGATCACCAATATCCTGAACTCCGGCGAAGCTGTTCCTGAAATGGCTGCACGTTCCAATGAGATGTTCTGCGATGCCGTCGTCGGTCTGCTTACCGGTGAATCCCGCCGGATCATAGTTGCTATGCGCAACAGTGGTCAGGTCGCTGATCTGCCGCCGGAAGTCACCGTGGAAACCTGGGCTCTTGCCAGCCGGTGCGGGATCAATCCGGTAGCCAGCGGCAAAATTCCGTCACGGGCAAAGGGGGTGATGGAGCAGATAATTATGGAAGAGGAACTCACGGTGGAAGCCGCCATGACCGGCAATTTTGACACTCTGATCATGGCTTTGCATAATTCTCCGATGGTTCATGACAAAAGCGTGGTTGTCGACATGGCAAAAGATTTATTGCTGGCCAATAAAGAATATTTACCTCAGTTCAACATATAAGAAAGGGTAAAAGATTATGAAAAAGTACTTCACCTTGATAGAACTCCTTGTTGTTATTGCCATTATAGCTATTCTGGCGGCGATGCTGCTGCCTGCTTTGCAGAGTGCTCGAGCCCGGGGGAGGACTGTGGATTGTGTCAGCAATCTGCGTCAACTCAATATGACTGCCAGTCAATATGCTGCTGATTATTCCGCGTATCCGACCGGTCTTACCTCTGATGAAGTTGATGAGCCTAATACATCGTGGAATATCCGTCTGATCCGCTACGCGATTGGCAGGACAACAGACTTTACCAACTATGATGCCAAGATGGTGCATTGTAACGAAGATCGTGATGTAAAAGGTTCTTCCACCAGTTACGGTATCAATAACCGGATGTCCGGTGTTTCTCCGGCGCGTGTCAAGCAGATGCATACGATCACATTTTTCGATCTTGACCGGGCATCCGGGGGCAACAACTCCGACTATTATCCTGCCAACAGCAAATACCGCTGGCACTATCGGCATAACGGCAACAAAAATATAAATCTGGCATTTTTCGATGGTTCGGTGGAAACATGGCGTGAAAAATGTTACGTGGATGCTTACCAGAAATTCACTGCAAACATCATATATCCGGCGACTTTGTGGTTTCCCAATCTCAAAGCTTCAGACAAAACTTCCAACAAAGATATTTGAAGAAAGCTGATTTTTTATGAGAAAGTTATTGTTTTCAGTTGCAGTATTACTGATTTGTCCGGTTCTTGCCGGTGCAGATGCAGTTCAAATCCGGCAGATATGGAAGAGAAAGAAAAATGTCCACCACCATCAGGTTATCAAAGCGGCAGGTTTTTTCCACGATGCAGAAAAGACCATTTTTGCTTTTCAAATTGACGGACTTGAAGAATCTGCTGCCGCCGGGCAGGTGGTGACGCTTTACTGGAATGCGGACAATAACCTGATGAGTGGTCGTTTCTCCGGAAAATCCGGTTTTGATTTTCAGCTCAATATCAATCTCGGCAAAAAGGTGTATGATCTTTTTCACTGGAATGGCGATTCCCGGAGCAATCTGGTCAGCAAGAATAAGAATGGATTTCAGATTAATGGCAATATGATTATTGTTACTTTGCAGTCAGCATTGCTTGATGAGGTGAAGTTGGCAGACACGTCTGCGTTCCGGATCGTGTCATACGCCGGTAAGAAACGCATGGACAATGTTGATTTCATTGCTGATATACAAAACACTTCTGCTCCGCTGATCTGTTCATACACGCCGCCGGAATTTACTTCATGCATAGTGAAAAATGCGCCGGCAGGCAAGGGGATAGCTGTTCCGGTGTTTTATTCCGGAGACGGTATTATCCGGGCGTTCGGAGTTTTCCGTGATGCTCAGAAAGTGGTGTTTGCTGTAGTTGCACCTGAAGTTAAAAAAGGTGATTCCATGCTTATCTACTGGAATAGTGACGGCGATGCGGATACCGGTCGTTTTCCAGGTCGCCGCGGCGTGGATGTGCAATTCAACGCCACGCTTTTTGAGCAGAATATAAAGGTTCTGATCTATCCGCCAAATCAGAATGGGAAAGATAAAAAGACACTTTCGGTTTATGATGATGATTTTCTGATTGAGAGTAAAGGAGGTGTACTTTTTGTCACATTCAAAAATGAAACCATGCAGCAGGTAAAACTTGTCCGTAGCAGTTCTCTGGAAATAGTCTACAGTCATGGCAATCAGCGTGAAAGGATACAGGTCAAAATTGATCTTGACTCGCCTGGATCGGGATTCATGCCGGAAAGACTTGATTTTGTCCGTTTTGGTTCATTGCGTCAGGTCAGAGCCAAAAAAGCTCCTGCGATTCCTCTGGCGGGTACTGTACCGGGAGTTGTTGTCTGGGATTGTCAGGCGGAACGCTTCCGGGAAGATGAACCAACTCCCAAATTGGCACCGCCAACGGCCGCGTTCAAAATATCTGCCGCCCGGGGTGAAAGAGAAAATCTTTTTTTCGCCGTCGAATGTAAACAACCGTTCACGGCATTGACTCTTATTCCCGGAGAGTTTCGCCATGCTTCCGGCGAAACTATTTCCGGGGAAGCAGTTTCTCTCAAGTATGCAGACTTTGTCATAAATGACCGTAATGAACGCTTTACGGACGTGCTTTTACCCGCATTTTCCGGCCGCAAGAGGAAACGACAGTTTGCTGTGCTTTCGGTGCAAGTTCCCCGTGATGCTCAAGATGGTATTTACAAAGGTTCTATCGCTTTTGAACTTGACGGAAAAAAACATTCTGCTATTCCGGTGGAGTTGGAAGTTTTCAACTTTACTCTTCCTGAAAAAGCCGCGTTTCCCACTGCATTTGCCATCAAACGCAGCCGCATTGCCGAAAGATTCCGTGACCGTGAAACCGTGCAGAAACTTTTTGATGAATTGCATGAACAGGCTCACCGTTTGCGTTACAGTGTCCGGCTGCTCGGAACAGAGCCCAGTATCCGGTTAGTCAATGGCAAACTGAAGATCGACTGGTCAGATTATGACAGAGTTAAAAAGAAGTATGACCGTCGTTTCCATATCAGTCAGCTTACTCAGTTTCAGCTTGGCAGCCACGATTTTTTCAGCCGCTGGAACAGCATTCTTAAGAAAAAATACCGGGATACCAATGATCCGGAATTCAAAGCGGTCTGGGAACAATTTGTCATTGAAGCCATCCGCCATCATAAAGAACAGAATTTTATCGGCAATACCTTTTTTATCATCTGGGATGAACCATATTCCAGATGGAATGACATCATCAATGCCGCCAAGGTCATCCGCAAGCACGATCCCAGTGTTCCAATCGGTATTTTTATCGACAAATACAAAGTTGAACTTGAGCCATATATCGACATCTGGCTCGTAAGTCATGGGGCTATTGCCCGGATGCGTACTGCACCTGAGCTGAAAGAAAAGCGGGTTTGGCTCTACAATTCAGGCGGCATGCGGGACTTCCGGCTTCCCTCATCTGATTTGCGTGGTTACTATCTGCTCGCGTGGAAATATAATATCGAAGGCTACCTTTACAGTGCCATCAACTGCCTCAATCATGTCGGGTTCAAAGATGGTTATTTCTACAATAATTATCCCACCCATGCGTGGATGTACGTTTCCAATGATGGTAAAGAACTCTATGATTCGTGGCGGCAGCTTCTGGTTACCGATGGTCTTGATGACTTCGACTACATCAATATCTACGCAGAACAGCTGAAAAAACATGGAAAAAAACTGCCGGAATGGTTGACCGGCAAATTTCCTTCGTTCAATAAAAGTGACGGCAGTGTTATTTTCGTCATTGACTCCGTTACAGAATGGAACGAACTCCGCCGCCGTATCGCTGCTGAAATTGTTACTCTGCAGGATCTTCGACCATAAGTTTGCGTACCATTTCTGCCCTGCCGGTCAAGAAACGTTTCCACTCCGACGGGTCAACAAACGGATTGGCTCCGTCCGGGGATTCTCCACGGCGGCGCACCTTTTCCAGTGCATCATAGTTGCCGAGGTGGTTGCCCACCATGACCTCTACCGGTTCATCAATCAACTTATCCACCGCATCAAGAAACTCCTGACGGCACGCCGTGGACAGACCGAACCGTTGCAAAAATGTGCTGCGCATCGAGTTGATGCCAACTCCTCCGTGCATTCCGGCGTGCCGGATGACACCGTTTTCTTCGAGGTCGAAGAAGAACGCCATTGTGCCGGGAGTATGCCCCGGAGCTGACTGGCACCGGATTTTCAACGCACCGAATGTCAGCTCGTCCCCATCATTTATCAGCACATCCGGTTCAAATGTTTCATCGAAACTGCAATTGATAAACTTCGCCCGCGGGAGGTCGCGCGTGCCATTCACAAAATCGCGATCAGGCGTACCGATATAGGTTTTGGCGCCGGTCATTTCGACGATTGCCCGGGTCATGCCGATGTGGTCATAATGCCCATGTGAGTGGAGTATCCAGCGGATGTCACGCGGATTGAAGCCGAGTTCATATATGTTGCGGAAAATAAAGTAACCGCACAAGGGCAGCCCGGAGTCCAGCATAAGCAGACCATCTCCGGTATCAAAAAGATAAGATGGCGAATGTTTACCGCCGATATGCCAAAGTTTCCCGTAGAGTTGAAACGGGGCAAGATCTTCTTCCCACGGGAGAATCGCATTCATTTTTTTGCCTTCCTGGTCTTCGTTGCGGATGCCGGACAACGGCTCATTATATCGCGATGTACTGCTTCCCGGCAACAATTCCGGGAAAGCGTTTAACGTTCAAACAACACTTTTTCTACTATAACACACGAAGTTGGCAATTACAAGAGAGAAGCCGATATTTTTATGATTTTTCACACAGCTATCCTATAAAATCAGCGAAATGCTTGTTTTTCATTTTTTTTAAGCGGAAGAAAATTTAGGTATTGTCTCATTTTTTGTGAAAAATACGACCTGCGGCGGCGCCTCGCGGGCGCTTCTTGCGGGCAAATCTGCAGACTTCCGGCTTCGTTTCACTTCGCCGCGACAAGCATCTTCACACCATGTCACGGCGGAGCTTCGACGGATGCATCCACCGACTGCAATCAAACCGTTTTATTATTTGACAAATTACCCCTTTTGAGGTATATTCCAATACAGTAAAAGAGGATATTGCAAGTTATAGCATAAAAGTTTCACAAAAATTTAGACATTAACAAAATCTTATGCCGCTTTTGAAAAATTTTTGAAAAAAACAGCAGATACAGTAGAAACAGCAGAAACAACAGGGATTTTTTCTGAAAAAGTTGAAATAAACGACTTGCATATTTTACGATATTGTATTATCTTAAAATAAGACGATATGCTATTTTAATTTGGAGAGGATTATGAAACAGAAACCTTCTCCTTCCGCACCAGTCTGGAAACCGGACTCTGTACGCCGGAGCTGCAACCACTATCTGAGCCGGAGTTACCACATAGCCCTGCTCCGGCGGGAACAGAACATAATCCAGATTGCAGAAAAACATATCGATCCCACCGGGATCAGGTCCATGATCGACACGGCGTCCCGGAACATGGGTATTGCAGCAGGTGCATCCGGAAAGGATGCACCCTGCTAAAACAGCCAAAACTGCTTTGCTTTAATTATTCATTTGCCGCTCCGTACTGATTGGATTTACCGCTTCCAGCCGGATTTGCCGACATCATGCAGACGGCGGCAGGTGATGCCTGTTGTCGGCAGAATAGCAGCAAGTGCAGATCAGCGGGATACAGCACAATACGATAACCGGCAGGATATAACGCCAGAAATCTCCGGAAGCGGTTCTGCCGTCGAAGCAGTAATATTTGGTCGTGATCACGGCTTTAACGTGTTCTATAACCGATTTGAAATCGGCTCCCAAGCCGCCGTGATCTGATTATAATCTGTTTCTTTGATCTGTTTGGCAATATTGTTGAAATTTATTTTGGCATCTGGGCACCGTAGTTCGCAACTGCACCAAACAGTTTCAACGCATCTTCCTGCGGATAGCGGTTGGCGTACATATCACAGGTGGTGGTAATAGTTCCCTGAAGCGGCAGACCGAGGACACTGCGCAGAGCATTGCATTTGTTGGGATCAAGTTTGGTCTTTTCCGAGTACTTCATGGAAAGGAATGCGTTGAGGTACCTGGCGTTGATACGGCCGGCGAAAATTTTGGGATCTTTGAGATCGATGTTGCCATCAATGGATTCTATACCGTCAACTTCTTCAAGATCTTCAAAAGAATCAACACGCACTTTGACAACCGAGGGGGACATGGTCATCTGCACATCGGACTCCCGGTTCAGGAAGAAAATATTGTTGTCAAGTTTTGTCGTTTTCTTTTTGGGATTGCCCTTGGTGTTATCAAAACCGGTCAGCACGTTGAGACCGATAATGTTGTTGTGGATGTTGGCATTGCAGTTTTCATTGTTGCGGATTGCAAAGCCCATGTCAGCGAGGTCGTTGAGACGGCTCCAAGTGAAAAGAATGGTATTGTTTGCACATTCCCAGTTGATCTTGCCGCTGCCGTTGGAACAACTGACATTGACGGCAAGCATACGGTTATTGCAGAATACATTGTTGACAATGGCAATACTGCCTTTATACCAGTTCAGGTTGACCGCATAGTTGGAACCATTGACAAAGGTGCAGTTGCGAATGGTAAGATTGCCGTCGCCGCGGGAAGCTGTCGCAGAAGAAATACAGTAACGGTTGGCACTGGGGAATTTGTCAGCCTTGTTTTTTGCCGGACCTTCCAGCCACATACCGGTATCGAATCCGGCAGGTTTGCCTTTTACCGCATGGTAACTGGAGGCAAAACCGTCATCAAAAATCAGACCGTCAATAACGATATTGAAGCCTTTCGGGGCTTTCATCGGATTTTTGTCAAATTCGAGATGAAGCAGCCCCTGCGTACCGACTTTTTTATCATTATTTTCATTGGCAGGCTGAAACATGGTTTTGTATTTCAGCGGATCGCGTTTGGAGAAATCCGCAGAATAACCTCCAAAAATGGATACCGGTTTTTCCATTTTGAACCAGCCGCATTTCATTCTGCCGGGATAATTGCCCTCTGCGACGTGGATAACATCTCCATCTTTGGCAACATTGAGAGCCTTCCACAGATTTTTGTACGGGGCTTCTTTGGTACCTGCATTTTTGTTTTTACCTGTACTTAAAGAAACAAAGATGTCTTTGGCACTCAGGGGCAGACACAAACTGATTACGCACAACAGGAGCGAGGCGATTTGTTTCATTTTCATAACATTTCTCCTTCCATAATTTTGGTTACTGCTGTCCGGTAAAAAATCACCGGATTTTAATTGAAATTATCGGGATCGGTTATATACTAAAAACGCCTGAATTCTTTAATATTTACTCCCGAAATCCTAAACTGTGTATTACAATAGCACAACTTTTCAACTTTTCAAGTTCAAGAATATATAGATTTTTTTAATCGGAAACGTCCGCACAGGAAACTGAAATTGCAAACGCCCGACCAATTTGAAGAAAATTACCTGATAAGCCTTGCAAGTAACTGTTGATAAATAGTGCAGAAAAAAAAGACTTTTGAAAGAGGTCGCATTGGACCTGTCTCAAAAGTCGTTACTACTGCATCTTTAATTATACCAGTAATTTTTCCGGAGGAAGTTCCAACAGCATTTCCCGGATTGATTTATCACGAGTCTGATTTACTTTGGAATCTAAAACTGCTTCAACAAATTCTCTGTTGTCGCCAGCAATACAATATTCCATTTCAT
>JAFTRX010000065.1 GCA_017462015.1 Lentisphaeria bacterium | reverse complement strand
GGTCAGACGATGCAATCGGCTGACCGCAGGCGCTGTAATCGAAGGAAAATACCAGCAAACGTTGCGCGCGACGGGGAACTGGAAAAGAGGGGAGTCCGGCGGGGAGAAAGCCGGAACGGCTGTCTCCCTCCGGCTGGCACGCTTGCACGCGGTGAAACGCGTTGTATTGCCTATCGGGTACTCCAGCGATTCAGCATACCAATAAACACACTTTACGCCAACAGTACCGCATTCCTCAAAGTACCCGGGCGCCGTCTTTTACAAAGCAGCTGTAAAAAAAAATAGCAGTTATTTTGTAAAACAGCTTGCAAAAATTACTTTGAGCATGTAGTTTATATAGACGAATATCTTTTATAGGCTTGGGCGCACTGGATAAAGCGCCGGTTTGAAGTTGAGAATGATAAAAAAGTAATACAACGGTAACTTATGGAACGCAAAACAGTAAGTCAGGCACCGATTTTTGTTCGGGATGCCGTAAACCGGGCGGCACAACAGGCCGCCGGAAGAGATTTTGCCGGAGCAGTCAAGACTCTTTTGCCTGCAATCAAGCGCAACCCGGATATCCCTCTGCTCTTTGAAAAAATCCGGGAATATGAGTTGAACAAACTTAAAACCCAGGGGTCTTCCGGTAAATTCGGCGCTGTCCTCACTGCGATTTTCAAAGTCCCCATCATCGCCATCATCGCCACTTTTGACCCGCTTAAAGCGATGGCGATGTGCGAAGAAAGTCTGGCTGAATATGTCGATAACACCGCTGTACTCAACGTACTTGCTTCAGCTTCCGACCGTGCCGATGCCCCCTGGGGTGTCGTCAGCGCGCTGAAAGTGATGTGCAAACTCCACCCCGGCAATGAAAACAGAATGCGCCGCCTTGCCGATGCCATGCAGATGAACAATCAGGCTCTTGATGCATTGAAAATACATCAGGAACTGATGAAAAACACCAGCGTCGACTCCCTTGCCAAACAGGCAGAACTCCGTTCTGCCATGGCGCTGGCGAGTATCGAACGCGGTAACTTCAACGACCGCAACAGCAACAAAGCCAACACCGCCGATGCCGAAGATGCTGTTATCTCTCAGCTTCTTGAAGGAACCATCCACGATGCCGAACAGGCTCAGCTGCTTATCAACCGCTTTACGGCGGAACTGAAAAAGAACGACTCCATCGATATGCGCCGCAAACTTGCCGATGCATATATGGTTGCTGAACGGTTTGATGAAGCACTGCAGGAGTACCGCACCGTAGCGGACAAAATCGGCGTGATGGACCCGGTTTTGGACAAGCACATCGAAAAAGCTTATATCTCCCAGCTCAAGCAGAACATCGCAATTCTCAAAGCAAACCCATCAGCATACGAAAATGCCGAAGGGCAGATTGCAGAGTTTGAAGCTGAATGTCAGAATTACCGCTGGCGGCACACCGTTCAGCGTGCTGAAAAATTCTCCGGCGACATGCAGCTGCAGTTTGATCTCGGCGTGCTTCAGTTTGAACGCGGCATGATCGACGATGCCGTTGCCACCTTCACCCGGGTATCTGACAACCCGCAGAAACGCCGCGCCAGTCTGGTTTATCTCGGACGTTGTTCTCTGGAGAAAAATAATCCGGCAGAAGCGGCAAACTTCTTTGAAGATGCCCTCAAAGAGATGTTCCGCATGGATATTCAGAAACGCGAAGCCCTCTATTATTTAGGCAACTCCCGTGAGCTTCTCGGAGAAAAAGAGAAGGCTCTTGAATGTTATCGCAAGATCCATGCCAATATGGACAATTACCGTGATGTTCCGCAACGTCTCGCGGCACTGACCGCAGAAGATGCCGGTAATGCTGAAACGACAAATTAATCACCACTTGAAAGGATAATCAATATGGCTGAACAGGACAACACGATCCGTCCGGGGATTTCCGGAGTGGAAGACACCAGAACAAGAAAGACTGTACGCCTGACTCCGGCGGCAAATGCACCCATGGTTCCCATTGACCCCACCGCAAGTGCGCAGGTCGCAAATTCTATCAATAATACCAGCACCGGCAACCTGGAAATGTTTACGGACACCCAGACCCGCCGGACCGTCAAACTGAAACCGTTGACCGCCCCCGGCGCCGCTCCGGTCTCTGTGGCTCCGGTTGCGCCTGCGCCCGCCCCGGCGGCTCCGGCCGCCGCTCCGGCTCCGGCAGTTGACGATACCAGCACCCGCAAGGCGACCGTCGTCCGTCCGGCACCGATGCCGACTCCGGCAGTTCCCGGCGCCGCCGCAACTCCGCAGTCCAGCACGCTCAAACTTGAACCGCTGCGCCCTGCTCCTGCTCCCGCTCCGGCTGCCCCGGCACCTGCTCCCGCTCCGGCGGCGCCTGCCGCACCTGCTCCCGCTCCGGCGGCGCCTGCCGCACCTGCTCCTGCCGCTGATGATACCAGTACCCGCAAGGCTACTGTCGTCCGTCCGGCGGCAACGCCCACTCCCGCCATCTCTGATGCAAATCAAACCGCCGATGACGGAAACAGCCGCACGGTGCGTATTCAGCGCCCCAACCGTCCGCCCCAGCGCCCCGGCGTTCCTGCGGCGGCTCCCAATATGAAACTGCCCGCCAGTAAACCTGCGGCTCCGGCGGCGCCTGCCGCCCCTGCTCCGGCTCCTGCCGCAGGTGCAGCAAAACCGACGCCCCCGAAACCTGCTCCGGCAGTTGCCAAACCGGAACCGCCCAAAGCGGCCGGTGATATCGGCGTTAAAAAACCCGGTTCCGATGACCCGAAAGTCAACGTTCCCGGCGCCCCCGCCCCCAAAGCCAAAGATGCCAAGGATGCGAAAGACAATGCGCTGAAACTTTCCGGCAAAAACAAACCTTCCGGCTTCTATCTGGCTCTGGCAGTGTTGACATTGATCGTCCTCATCGGTACTGCGGTGATGACGACATTGCACTACGTCAAATTTGAACACCAGCTCGATTACACCCACCTGGTTCCCGGTCTGCCCGGTAACAATAAGTGAAATCTGATTGCAGCTGAAAGTACGGCACGCCATTGCGCGTGCCAACTTTGCAAGGGGCTGTTGCAAAACATAAGATTTAGCGACAGCCCCGTTGTTATACCCAAAATACTTATTCAATCATGATTCTCTGCATTCCTCAATAAATATCTTTGAGGAGTGCGATACCTCGGGTATGAAGTGTGTCTATTGGCATGCAGAATCGCTGGTGTACCCGATAGGCAATGCGACGCTTTTCACCGCGCACAAACTTGCCCGCCGGAGGGAGACAGCCGTTCCGGCTTTCTCCCCGCCGGACTCCCCTCTTTTCCAGTTCCCCGTCGCGCGCAACGTTTGCTGGTAATTTCCTTCGATTACAGCGCCTGCGGTCAGCCGATTGTATCGGCTG
>JAFTRX010000064.1 GCA_017462015.1 Lentisphaeria bacterium | reverse complement strand
GATGCATCGTGGAGCAAGGTTGCGGGTAAATCAAGGTGACACGAAGGACCCGTCCCCGCTGAAGCTCCGCCGTGGCAAGGTACTATAATAAAACTCAACAACTACCATTCTCAAGGCATGAGCAAGGCGTAAGCCTGCGCGGAATGCCGCAGAGCGAGGTCTCCGGAAAATCGACTGCAACCGCCGAGTGCGAAGCACGAGCGGCGAGGCGGCTCTCCCGCCGCCGCAGGGAGATTTTTTGGAGAATAGGCGCCGCCGCAGGTTGTATTTTTCACAAAAAATGATTATTTACTCTCAGTCACATCGATCCAGATGCGGTCAATGTTGTCTTCGCCTTTTACCAATTTGACATTCAAGCGGACAGTACGGTTTTTCCCATCTTTGGTGATGGTGCAGATCAGCAGTCCGCCGGCAAAAGATTTCGCAGAAACGACCGTCCAGCCGGTCAAACTTTTGTCGATGCGCTGTGCCAGTTCAAAGAGCAGACCGCTGTCTTCGTCCAGATGTTGTGTATTGTTATTATAATCGACTTTGAAGTAGTAATTGGTAAAAGTTTTCCGGCGGTCGATGTACACTTCCCGGGAAACCTGTTTGCCGTTGCAGTAGAAAGAGATAGTGCCGGTATACTCCTCATGTCCGCTTTCCCGCAGTGAAACTCTGTTGAAATTGGCATTCCGGTAGAAGAAGTTCTCTTTGCCGCTTGCCACCGGAAAGAAGTCGGCTTTTACGATCTCCTGCATGCCGAATGCTCTGTCGCGGTTGGCACGTTTTTGAGTCATGGCGTACAACCAGTTGCCGCCGACGGATTCCGGAGTCACTGCGGTCACTTTCACGTAGATGACGATACCGATGATAACAGCAATCACCCCCAGAACGCATTTTATTCCGAGCTTTATCATCCGTTGTTTTTTATAAGCTGCTTCCGCTTCGTCGATATCGTTGTTTTGCGGAATGAACGGTCTTACCGGAGCTGCCGGAGCTTGCGGCGGCAGTTGAGCGGTAAAATTCTGATGACACAATGGACACTCCAACTCCATTCCGAGCCACTCCTGCTGAATACTCAAATCGTTGAGACAATGTGGACATTTGATCGTGATTTCTGCCATAATATTACCTTTCTTGCGCTGTTGTTTGTTCTGTATTGAAATGTTTTTTGCGGAACGCGGAAGGACTCATTCCGTACTTTCTCCTGAAGCATTGGGTGAAGTATACCGGATTGCTGAAACCGCAGCTGACCGCAGTCTCCTGCACGCCCTTATCGGTGGTAAGCAACAGATGTTCGGCATATTCCAGCCGTTTTTTCAACAGAAAATCCGCCGGAGTGTCCGGGAAATTTTCCCGCCAGTGGCGATAAAGGGTGCGTGCGCTGATGGCGTATTTCCGGCAGATATCTTCCAATGTTATACATTCAGTGAAATGAACGTTCATATAGGAGATGATTTCATATATCTTCGGCTCTTTGAGCCCGGCAGAGTTGTGCAGGCTCTTTTCCAGCATGATCTCACTTATGAGCTGAATGAAAAGCAGATCCATCCGGTCCGCCGAACCCGGAACAAAAATGGACTCCATGGTTCTGCTGACCTCATCTATGAGCTCCTGTATTGTTGAGTTGAGGTGGAAATAGCCGGGAGTCGGATGGAGCATCTGCGTTACAGCATCGAAACTTTCCGGCGTGAAAGTGAAGATGAGTTCATCATGTTTCCGAGCCTGCAAAGTGTGCAGTCTGGTTCCCTTGGGGATGACCCCCAGATGCGGAAGCGGAGAATTACTTTCATACAACTGACCGTTCCGGAGTCCTCGCGAAGTCTTCTCTCCGTGATTCATGGATATAGTTATCAGATCGACATGAAGAGTCCGGTTCCGGTTGATATAAATATGATCCTTCATAAAGGATACATTCCGGAGCCGAAACGGCAACTGAAGCTGCCGGGGAAGATCCTGAAGATAAAAAATCTGTTCTGACATAAATTTCCTTGTGTCGGCTGAAATTCTAAAATAAAATCCTGCCGCCACGGCAGGTGCAAACATTCATTAATCAGTACAAAGCCTGAAAATACTCCCCAAATCAATCAAAAAACAGCACTGGCAGAGAAACGACAAAAATTGGCACGATTTCATCAAACCTTTTTTCAACCGCCTATTGTACAATGCCCCGTTTTGACTATAATATATCACATAACAACCCGGAAAACAAGTGAAAAACATTCATGGAGGTGGATTATGCTTGATTTGAAGAAAATGATCGAAGATTTGAGCTGTTCCCGAAAAGAAAATGACCGATCTGCCCGCAGGCAGGTGAAGCTGTTCAGTTTCACCCTGATAGAGCTTCTCGTTGTTATCGCCATTATCGCGATATTGGCAGCGATATTGCTTCCGGCGTTGACCCAGGCCCGGGCTCGGGGGCGTACATCCAACTGTCTCAATACGTTGAAGCAGATCGGTTCCGGCGCTCATCAGTATCAGGATGACAGCGACCAGTACAAGGTGTGTGCCATCTGGAACGAAATTTCCAATACCCGCTATGGCTATCATTATCGGCAGCTCGGCGGAATGAATGATTCAGATGCCAACCCTAAACGCTGGCTGCCGAATCACAGTAAAACCCGCTTCTGGCGTTGCCCGGAAATGGATAATATTGCATCTTCCTCCAATCACTACGGTTTGAACGCCAACCATGGCGGCAATGTGCATATCAAGTACGATGTGGCTCTGCCCGGCAGCGGTGCGGAAAAAGACATAACTTGGGTAAGCAAGAATGTGGTGAAAATCAAACACTTTTCCAAGATGATGTTCTACACCTGCGGTGTGCATTACCTTATCATGCCCTGGGGAAACAATCTGTCTACACTTGAAAAGAACAGTGTGTGGACCAGCGCACTCCGGCAGTGCATTCTGACCAAAAATATTGCGGCTCATAAAAAGGTCATCCCCAACCTCTTTTTTGACGGTCATGCCGAAGCTACCCAGCGTTCTGTTTACGACTATCACATTTCCAAAAAGAGCAAGGATTTCTGGCGCGGAATATAAGTGAAATTCACCAATATTATATGGAGTATTATAAGGAATAATGAAAAATTTTGTAAAACCATCTCTTGTTGCAGCATTGTTTCTGCCGCTGGCACTCTTTGCTGAAAAAAGCAATTTCAGTCACCCCTATCATCGGTGGGGAACGTGGAAAACTCCTAAAGTCACAGGAAAATTTGCTTGGAACGATTCCGAAGGTGCGGCATCTCCCGGCAGTGTGGAAATTACCGCCGGTCCTCAAAATAAGGCGCGGGGCGGATTGAGTTTCACCAAACACTTTCCCGGATATGCCGGAAAAGAGTACCGGGCATCGGTCATGGTCAAAACGGTCGGACTTTCCCCCAATGCCAGAATCAGTATGAGTTTTCAGGGTAAGGGTTATAAGGAAAACTTCCTCGGTACCAATTCTCCCGGTGTGGGGAAACCCGGCAGCGATTTTGCTGACGGCAAGTGGCACAAACTGGAATATACGCTGAAAGTTCCTGCTGACGGTAAATGGAAAAATACCGCATGGCTGCTTTGCTGCCTCACCGTCAGCGGTGCCGCCGACGGCAAAGTTTACTTTGACGATTTCTCCTTTGAACCGGTGCGTATTCCGCTGGCAAAACAGTTCAAAATGCCGGAAAAGTGTGATCCGGTCAAAGTGGTCATTGATGGCAAAAGCGGTGCGGCTATCATCATTCCGGATTCGATTTTTCCGGTTTACCCGCTGGCGGCAAAGGAACTTGCTTACCACATCAATAAAGTTTCCGGCGTGACGCTTCCCGTTTACAGAGAAAGCGAAATGCCCAAAGATCTCAAGACCCGTATCTGGCTCGGACCTTGCAAACAGACTGCTGACAAAGGCATCGACTGTGAAGGTTTCAAACCCTCCGGCTGGGCGGTGTGCAGTATCGGCGGCGACATCTACATCGCCGGACGTGACCGCAGCTTGTATGGCACTGTTGCCAGCAACTGGCATGCGGACTGGCAGGGCACACTTTACGGTGTCTACGCCTTTTTGAAAAATGAACTGGGCGTTCGCTGGCTCTATCCCGGCGAAGACGGCGTTGTGGCTCCGCAGACGAAAAATATCACCTATTCCGGTAAAGTTTATACCGGTTCTCCCAAGCTCATGTCCAGCCGTCTGCTCAACGGCTCATGGGAGTGGATCGGCTGGGAGGACCCTGCTGCGCGCAAAAAATTTGTTGACAATCAGCGGCAGTTCCTGATGCGCCACGGTTTCCAGTCGGTTGAAAATATCAACTACTCCCACAACTTCGGAAACTATTGGAAGCGTTTCAACAAAACCCATCCGGAATATTTCGCTTTGGTCAACCCCGGCAACCGCAAGCTGCTCAATGGGGACAAGACCGGTTTCCAGACTCCCATGTGTATATCCAATACCGGATTCCACGATCAGGTGGTCAAAGATTGGATCAGCCGGGCGAAAAAGGCTTTCGATGCCCGTCCTTTCCTTTCGGTGATGCTCAACGACACCCCGGAAATGTGTACCTGTAAAGATTGCCGCGCCTGGGACTATCCTGATCCGCACTTCAAAACTTCTGAATACTGGGCAAAGGGCAAGGTGCTGGCTTACAATCAGCGTTGGCAGTTGTCCACGGCCGCCTGGGGGGAAGATGGTGCTGACGGCAGAGGTCAGCCTTCACTCAGTGACCGTTATGCCCGCTTCTGCCTCGCGATCCAGGAAAAGGCCCGCAAGTACGATCCCGAAGTTATCCTGATGGGATATGCTTATACCAACTATGTCCGTCCGCCGAAAGAGGTGAAACTCAATAAAGAGATCATTATCCAGAACGTTTTCGGCTTGTGGTATCCCTACACCAAGGTTCAGAGTCAGAGATTCCGGGCGAACTGGGAAGGCTGGAGCAAAGCCGGTGTCCGTCAGATCTATCGTCCCAATCTGCTCCATGCCGGTGCCAATGTGCCGATTTTCTACGGCAGAGGATTTGCGGAAGATTTCCGCTGGGCTTATCAGCACGGTATGATGGGTTCTGAAATGGATTCTCTCTTCGGTTCGTGGGGCGCGCAGAATGCCAATTTGTATGTGATCTGCCGGATGCATGAAAATCCGGATCTCTCCTGCGATGAGATCATTGATGAATATGTCAAGTGTTTCGGTAAGGCAGCCCCCGTTATGCGCAAGTATGTCGCACTGCTGGAGAAATACGGTGAAGAGTACACCGCTGCCAAAAATGAAAAGGCGAAAAAAGAAAACCGCTACAAGAATCGTGCCGGTGGTACTTTTATGAACTACGCACTGATCTCTCATGAGGTGACTCCGCTTGCTAATATCGCGGCGCTCAAGGCTCTTATTTCCGAAGGCAGAACCGCCGCCAAAGATGAAGCGGCAGTTCTCAAATATCTCAACTTTATCGAACTCGGTCTTCTGGATGCGGAGCTTACGGTCAAAACCCGGCTCGCCCAGATCGCCATGCAGAAAAACAATACTCCGGAAAACAAGGCGAACTTCCTTAAAGCGTTCAAGGAACTGAAAGATTTCCGGATGGCGCATCAACATGATGGTGCTGTCAACGTCGGCAATGCCGCGTTCAGAGAATACTTCGGCTGTGGATGGCCGTGGAAAGATAACAGAAAGTGGAATAAGAAAAAATGAAGATCGATCTCTTTACCCAATCCGAAAATGGCATGATCAAACGTCTCAACGGCGGCAACCTTGCTCCGGCATTGTACGCCAACCGCCGCCCGTTCCGGGACATTACCGATACCTTCGCCGCACTGCATCTGCCCAATACCCGGCTGCACGATGCTCCGTTGGAGAACGCCAATATGGCTCTGGTCGATGTGGACAATATTTTCCCGCTTTTCCACGCCGATCCCGATGATCCGCGCAACTACCGCTTTGAGCAGACCGATGATTATATCAAAAACTGCCTCGATTGCGGCACGCAGATCATCTACCGTCTGGGTGTTTCCATCGAACACGGAAAAAAACGTTACCATGTGGCGCCGCCGGAAGATTATGAAAAGTGGGCAAAGATCTGCTGCCGTATCATCTCCCATTACAACGAAGGTCTTTGGCATGGTCACTATTGGAAGATCCGCTACTGGGAAATCTGGAATGAACCGGGCAACAACGATCCCGATGGTCTGCCCAAGATGTGGGGCGGAACGGAAGATGAGTTCAACGAGTTTTACTGCGTTACTTCCAAGATCATCAAAAAGCGCTTTCCCCATCTCATGATCGGCGGACCTTCTCACGGTCTGGGCAACGGTGAACCCGGTGGACCGACTGAGGTGTTTTTGCAGAAATGCGCCGCTGAAGGAGCTCCGGTGGACTTCTACTCCTGGCACTGTTACCATGACAATATCGAACACTATATCAATCAGGTCGAACCCATTCGGAAAATGGTCGACAAGTGCGGTTTTGCCCACGCTGAACTGCACTTGAACGAGTGGCACTACTTCCCGATGGACTGGTCGCGCAGTCGTGATCCGCAGTACAGCCAGTACTTCTACTCTCCGGAGGGGTTCAAAGGATTGGATTCGGCGGCGTTTTTGAGCAGTGTGCTTATCGGCTGGCAGGATACGCCGCTGGATATGGGTAACTATTATACCACGACCGCCACCAGTTACGGTATCTATGGACCGTGCGCAATTCCGACCAAGAGCTACTACGGCCTGAAGGCATTCGGAGAGTTGGCGTATGAGTGCAAGAAGCGTTTCAAAGTCGCCGTTGACGGAAAAGCTTATGCGCTGGGCGGTATCGCGAACAACGGCAAAAAGATGCTGCTCGTCTCATGTTTCCAGAGTGAAGATAAGGAGTTGAAGATCAACTTTGACCAGGAAGTCAAAAATGTTGAAGTACAGCTTCTGGACAGCAAACGTGATCTGGAAGTCATTCCGGCAGAGTTGAAAGGTAATGAACTTACAGTCAACTTTGACGGTACATCAGCGGTGGTTCTGGTTATTTTTGAGTAACCCGTAAACGCCGTACACAATAAAACGTGCGGAACTCTTTTTCCAAGGGTTCCGCACGTTTGTTGTTTTCAAGGGGTCTGCGGTGTCAGTCCAGTTCGATGCTCTCTCCCCAGAATAAGAAGGCGGTGCGGTTGTCCTGATAAGGAATGGCAAAGGCGCCGTAGAGTTCTTCAAAACATTGGGTCGCAGGACCTTTTACCCCGGGTTTGCGGTGCGTGAACTCCCATTCGTGACAATTCAGAAAACGGCAGGCAAACTTTTTGTCGAGAATGGCAATCGGAGCATCTCCGCTGGTGTAATAGGGGGTAAGCGGTGCGTAATCAACTCTCTTTTGCCAGGAGTCAATGTGTTCCATACAGGCGTTGAAGCCGTCACGATGATAGATGTCACCGCGCCACAATATCGTTTTGCCGTTGCTCAAAGTGAACAAATACATGGCACAATCCAAGCCCTTTTTTCCGTCTACGCCCTGATAGTTGAGGAAGGTTTTGACGTGGGGAGCAGAAAACTCTTCCACCGGGGTGGCGCCGTCAAACAGCCAGCGGCGGACAGCTTCCTGCGGCATCACCATAAGTTTGCCTTTGGCGGCGAGCAGGTCGCACAAAGTTTCGTTGATGTGGTCGATGTGGGAGTGGGTGTTGTAGTATTCGTCAATGATCTCCGCAAGAGCCTCAAACTGCTCATTGTGCAAAACCAAACGTGTCCGTCCGATGCCGGAGGTACAACCGCCATTGATGTCAATGGCGATAACCCGGGATTTGTCCTTGAGCAGAAAACCGGAACTGTAAAGTTTCCAGAGGCGCGGGGTGTCTCCGGAGTAATCTTTTACCTCACGGATGATATTGTCCACTTTCTCCCGGTAAAACTTGCCAAGATCGGGGTTTAGTTCCGAATCCGCTTCGCAAAGAAGCGAGTCCACTTGAAGCAGAAGTTTCCGGCGTTCCGGGGAGACGGCAAAGGTTGGCGGAACATTTTGAAGCTGCTGAAACAGTACGTCAAGATCAGAGTATTTCATCGCAAGAGCCCTCCTCATTTCAAAAGTTCGACCAGTTGCGGTATGACCTGTTCAAAGCAAACGCCGTACCAGTGGTCATCGGGGGTGGCGTTGATGGAAAGACAGACCACGTCGGCGGCGATGGCAGCCGCCTGCAGCGGCGACTTGCCGCGCATCAACGCTCCGGCAAAGACACTGGCAAACACGTCTCCGGTGCCGTGGGAACAGCGTTTAAGGCGGGGATTGAAGTCGTACTGGATGGAATTTCCGTCACTGACGGCACATCCGATCTGGTCAGGTTCAAAGCTGACACCGGTCAAAATAACATTTTTTGCACCGAGAGAGTGGAGATTTCGGATGGTGTTTTCGATGTAGTTCTGATCGTAATTTTCAAGGCGGCACTCTTCGCCCAGAAGAAACGCCGCTTCCGTAAGATTGGGAAGCAGATAATCAGCACCGTTGCAAAGTTTCGCCATTTTCTGCGGGAAATCGTCACTGAATCCGGGGTAAAGCTTTCCGGCATCCGCCATAACCGGGTCAACGATGCGCACCGCATCGGGAGCGGCGCAGTTCTGCATGATGCTGAGAATGGGCGGTATCTGGTTTTCGCAAACATAACCGGTATAAAATGCATCGAATTTAAGATCGTTTTCAAGCCAGCTTTTTTCGATGGCAGAGATATCGGAGGTTAAGTCGCGGAAGGTGTAGTTTTTGAATCCGCAGGTGTGAGTGGAAAGCACCGCTGAGGGCAGGATCACGGTTTCGATCCCGCAAGCAGAGATAACAGGAAGAGCAACGGTAAGAGAACACTGACCGAAGCAGGAGATGTCTTGGATGGTAAGCAGTTTCTTATTCATAATCAAAATTCCTTATTTTCATTTTGTTTCAACAATATACAAACGTCACCGGTCGCGAACAAGCTGCTTTATCATTTCACAAAATCAGCTTGTACCGCAATATTTATTGCTGCAAGTTCTGTCATACGCGCTTAACAAAATTCGGGACATTACCTGTTTTTTACTAAATATAATACTGAAAATGATTTTTTCCCAATGCAAAAAATAAAAAAAACAGAAATTTTTGAACCGTGATCAACAAAAAAACAACTCTGTAAAAAAAATTTCGGTTTTTTTTGCAAAAGCTATTGACATTTGTGCTTTTACGTAGTATACTTTATTATAAGTCACTGAAAGTGGGATCGTTTTAAGCTTAATCTTCAACATATTGATATTCTGCCGGATACAGCCCAGAGATGTGATTTTACAGGAAAACGCCGGGACAGCCCGGCACTACAACCACAAGAAAGGATTGATCAGGGGAATGAACATCTATGTAGGCAATCTGCCGTTCAGCACCAGTCAGGAAGAACTGCGCAGTGTCTTTGCCGCTTTCGGCGAAGTCTCCGCAGCCCGTATCGTCAGCGACCGCGAAACCGGCCGTCCCAAAGGTTTTGGTTTTGTCGACATGCCCAATGATGACGAAGCTCGCAACGCAATCGAAGCTCTCAACGGCAATGATATCGGCGGCCGCAAAGCTGTCGTGAACGAAGCGCGTCCCCGCGAACCGCGTAAGTAACATTCTGTTACGAAAAAGCAAGGAGCTGTTGCAAAACCAATGGTTTTGCAACGGTTCTTTTTTTTAACGCGGCTGTGGCAAAACAAGTTTTGCCACAGCCGCATTTGTTACTCCTGAAAAATCTTCAAATCTTTACCGGGACGGTACGATCCGGAGTATAAATTCCGATGTTGAGTCGCTGTTCATGCACAAAGTTTCCGGCAGGATAACCTGTCATGTGGTTCGTGTGTTCGTCATCTTCCCAGACGTACTGACAACCGAAGCAGAAGGTATCTCCGCCGCCGATAAGTCCGTGCGCCATGGAAGCCTTGATCTTCCACACGCCGTCTTCTTTGACCGAATCGATGATAGCCGCTTTTCTCATGTCGAAGCTGTGCAAGCCGCCAACGGTAAAGTTCCACGGGGCGATCTCGCCTTTGGAATCGGCAAGATAGAAGCAGAAACGCTCCTCTTTAGCTCCGGGCTGCCGCTTGCACTGAACTTCAAATTCAAGCATAGCTCCAACTTTTTCCGCTTTCCATTTCACATCACCGTTATCATAGGTAACTCCGCACTTATGCCACTCGCCCTGCTCTCCGAGAAGCTCGCCCAGCGGACGGCCTTCAGCAGCATATTTCCGGCACTCAGCAAAAGTTCCACTGAGAAGTTTCTCCAGAACATCGGCACGCCACCGCAATTTTTCCGGGAAATATTTGTACACTTCCGCTTCAGAGTGGTATCCCAATCGGGCATCCTGTTCACAAATTTCTGCCAACTTCCGGGAATTGGCGATTTCTTCGTGGAAAATCTCTTCAATACGATCCAGTGTCGGCGTCGGATTGGCAGGAGAATCCAGCAGCGCGTTACGCAGACTGTAAAACTCCATCACGTTGGCACCGCTGGTCATGTGGATATTGAGCGCTTCGTAAAGCGTTCCGTCGAGGCAACGTTCCGGCTGATCCAGATACTCGTCTTTCACGGTGCGGTAAAGCTCCATTCCCTTTGCCCACTCTTTCGCCATCAAGCGGGTAAGGATGGTATTTTCCGCCAGCGTGTGGTTGAACATCGATTCACCGATGGCATCACCGGCGGGGAATGCATCCGGCTTCCAGCTCCGGGTCATCGCCTTGCGGCTGAGCTGGAGGTGCAGCGGCCAAACCGCTCCGTCATGCATGGGACCGTAATACTGGAACTGGATATCCAGCGGATAGTTGCTGTAACTTTCGGCAAAGTGTTTCCACACATTGGCAATCGTTTCCGCATTCTTCTCTCCCCATTCGCTGAACGCCAGCTCTTTGAGGAATTCATCTTCACTGCGGCTGAAATCTTCAAACGCCAAACGCGCCGCCGCCCGGTTCATCAAGCCGGGATAATTGCCGAAGTACCAGCATTGTACGGCATGTTTGACTCCGAGCTTGTACATCTCTCTGTACTTCCGGTAGAGCAATCCCGGAACCGGAACAAAGGGAATGGTTGCCATTTCATGCGAACAGCAAACCTGCAGTTTTGCCGCCATTTCGCATTTGCCGCGGGCAGCGGCGGCAATGCGTCCGAACCGGTCAGATGGTCCCACACAACTCAACCAGTAATCGCCGCCGGAACGGACTTTGCCCAACTGCATTTTGTTACATCCGGATTCAAAGTTGAACGCAAGAATGACCTTTTCCGTCAGCTTTTCCGGAAGCTCATAGATCCAGCTTCCGCCCTGCGGCACATAAGGCATATAAAGCCAGCTGATAAGTTCGGCATCCGGGTTGGCATCGTGCATTCCCTGCTCCATCGGAGTCAGAACCGAACTGAGAATATCACTGACCGACAAGTCGCACTTATCTTTGCACGGACGGGAATCATCGCTGAAATATGAAACCGAACTCAAGCAGCTGGTCGGACGCTCGCCGTGAGAAATCAACATCAATCCCCCCAGGTGCGGAACACTGGAAAAGAGGCTGTTGGTACACTCATAAAGATATTTTTTCGCCGCATCACTCTTGGGACAGAAGGTGTTTCCGGCATAAGTCTCCGGTCCGGCAAGTTCAGGGAAACCTTCCGGCAGAGGGTTGACGTGAATCCACGCCCTGGGTTCGATGGCAAACGTCCAGATCTTGATACCGTAACGGCGGCAGCGCTCAACCGTCTTACGCAGTTTGGCGATACGCTTTTCAGCATCCGGACAGCGCGGATAAAAACTGTTGTTGCAAATTTCCCGGAAGACGATGGTCAACCACAAACCGTTGACTCCTTCACGCGCCAGACGGTTCAAATATGCTTCCGGATAGTAGTCGATGTCGTCCATAAGCTCATCGCGGTTGAATGGCGGACGTTTGATCGGACCGAAAAAGCAGCGGGAGATGCGGTTCTTAAGCCACGGCTTGCGCTCAGTGACACCAACTTTAAAAATCGGCGCACGGGAGTTCACCAACAGTTCTTCAACATAATAAATTCCGCGCCGGATACCCTCGGTCCCCCCGGCTTCGATGATGATGGCTGCTTTTTCAACGATAATACGGTAACTTTCACCGCTCAAATCGTCGCACTTGCGGATCTCGATGGCGTTGGCTCCGCTCTTTTTCACTCCGGCTTCCTGCAAAATGCCGCAGAGGTCATCCACCGCAGTCTCCAACAGTTTCTCCGGATCGGGGAAGTTGAATTTCACATCAAATCCGCCCCGGAAGTCAGCATCGTCCGCTCCCGGCACCACGCTCATATCCCAATGCGGACGGAAATCCGGCGCATTGCGCAGCATATCCATGAAACGGGGTTCTCCGCTCGGAAACGGCGGCACGACCATTGAATCATAATCCAACATAAAAGCAATCCTTTCTTTCAATGCTTATTGCAACACAAATTTATTTTGCTCCCAAATATAATGCCGGTGTGAAGAAACTTCAATCACCGGCTGCATCATTATACAAATTTTTACAATTTTTGACATCAAAAACAGCAGTATTATACATAAATCCTGCCGTTATCACTTGCCTCTTACACTATTTTGCAGGTTTGTATCAACTCTTTAAACCACTTCGCGCTGAGCTTCGGTATGCGCTCGCCGGTACGGTAATTGACAAAATACAATCCGAAACGGCGGCGATATCCGCTGCCCCATTCCAAATTATCCAGAAAACTCCAGTGAAAATATCCTTTCACCGGAACTCCATCGCGGATGGCACGGCTCATCGACTCCATATATGCACGCAAATATTTCACCCGGAAAAGATCGTATACTTCTCCATCCCGGGCAGGACGATCCTCACATGATGTCCCGTTTTCAGAAATAATTATAGCTTCCGGCTTCCACAACTCACTGGCGATACGGCTACCCCAGTAGACCGCCGCCGGCTGGAACATACCATTGCAATCACTCCAAACGGTCGATGCATCATCATAGAATATCTCATATTGCTCCGGCAGCTCCGGCGCACTCCGGATCAATCTGCCATAATATATATTCAATCCGAGAAAATCCATCGGCGCTCCGATAAGTTTGAAATCGCCATCGCCGACGACCGGAGCATCCGCTCCCTCTGCGGCAAGATAACTTTCCGGATAGCCGCCTTCCATGATCGCGGTAATAAAGTGTCCGTTCACTTCCCGGAAAGCCTTCTTCGCTGCCGCAACATGTTCCGGGGTGTCGATCACCGGAGTGAAAAAGACCGGATTTTCAGCGATTCCGACCTTCGCTCCCGGCAGCACATCACGCAACACCTGCAATCCGAGACCATGCGCATACAACGCATTGTGCCGAACCTGATTGCGCTCTTTTCTGCTCAAACGCAGCCCGGGCGCACACACACCGTTGAAATATCCCTGATCGGTACTGCCCAGAAACTCATTAAAGGTGAAATAATGGTCGCACCTCCCCTTCAATTCACCGGCAGCTGCGGCGACATAATCAGCGAAATACTTTGCACACTCACGAGATCTCCATCCTCCGAAACGTTCCTGTAATGCCTGCGGCAGATCCCAATGATAAAATGTTATCCACGGCTCAAGACCGTTGTCGTGCAGTTCATCACACAAACGCTTGTAGTAATCCATCCCTTTGGGATTGAGTTTGCCGCCGCCCTCCGGAAAGATCCGGCTCCACGCCATGCTGAAACGGTAAACCTTCAATCCCATATCCCGCATCAGAGCAACATCTTCCTTGTAGCGATGGTATTGATCGCAACTCACATCACCGGATGCGTTATCGGCTATTGCACCGGGGAGCTTTTCAAATTCATTCCAGATCGATGCTCCCTTGCCGTCTTCAAAAGCGGCACCCTCAACCTGATAACTGGCAGTAGCACTGCCCCAGATAAAATCAGACGGAAAATCC
The DNA here is from genome assembly GCA_017462015.1 of Lentisphaeria bacterium. Lineage (GTDB taxonomy): Bacteria > Verrucomicrobiota > Lentisphaeria > Victivallales > Victivallaceae > UBA1784. The sequence goes on along the minus strand of JAFTRX010000064.1, from coordinate 23,343 downwards.
TGCCGGTTCATATTATCTCACTTTTCCAAATTCAATGTTGCATAAGTATCGACATCATGCCAGTTCCCCAGCATGGAAAGCGGAGAGAATGTCGCATATTGAGTTTTGTCACTGCCGACATTGCGTTCCATGCACAAGTTGAAACGCAATTCTCCATCGCCTGCGGCAAGCTCTTTGAGCGGGATGGAAAACTCTACGTCATATCCTTTCCTGCTGCGCCGGGAGGTGATCACCGCCCCGGGCATCTGCTGCTGCCGGATCAGCACCCTGCCCTTGACAAAACCGCTCCAGGCATTATTGTCATTGACTGCCAGCTGCCAGAACTTTTTGCTCTTGACACTGTATAAAAACAGTTCCAGACAATTATCTTTCCACATCTCTTCATTACCGGACTTGCGGCTCCGGAGCGTGCGGCTCTGCGCGATAGCAGCATCCTTTACCCGGACCCGGATAAAAAGCATCTTCCGGTTATGCAGAAGCTGGAACTCCGCAGATGCATTCATGTTTTTATTGATACGGTCAGCGCTGATGAGGCGATTCACCGGAACCTTCTTCCACTGGGCTGCCGCCGGAAATTTTCCGGAGTCTGTATACGCAGCAGAAACATTGATCCCCTGCCGCATCTCCTCTTTTTCCATAAGCTCCCGACGCTCGGCCTCCAATATATCGAAGAGATATTTCTGCACCATTCCGACCCGGCGCGCATATTCTGCATGCGGTGCCGCAAGCTGCCGCATTTCGGCAAGCAGCTTTTTCAGCCGCTCGACTTCAGCCCGGGTATACACCCGGCTCCAGACGATTTTCTGCAGCTCCTCCTTGTTGTCCGGAGCCAATCCGATACGCTCCATGGAAAGATCATCATTCCGGATAAGTTTATCCAGCTTGTTCCAATTCTGCTCAAACGCGGCAAACAATTTCCGTGCCGGAACAGCCGCCGGACCAAAGAATATCCGGCAGTATTCATCCAGTTCTTTGGCAACATCCCGCTCCGGATCCCACATCATCCGCATAAAAATGTAAACATCCATGTTACGGAACGTATGGGTCAAACTGTGATTCTCGCAGCTGACTCCCATGCTCCACGGCTTGATCTCCCGGATAAAACGTGCCGTCAATCCGGGATAAAACTCCGGTACACCGGGGAGAAAACGTCCATGGGTCACACATTGATAAGTCCACAACGGTATCCGGGCATCAAGCGTACGGCTCCACTGTTTGAGCTTGTCTGCATTCAATTTGTAACGGTTGGGAAAATTCAACTCTTTTGCTCCGTCCATACAAATACGCACCCGGATATTGCGGGGAAGTTTCACACTGCGGGGAAAATTCGACTTGGGCGGATAGACCAGAGTTGAAATATATTTCCCGGGATATTTTTTCCCTATCCTTCCGGCGATATCCGCCAATGCCGCCCAGAGTATCTCGCTGTCATCAGAACAGTGGTGTTTCTTCCGGAAATCCTGACAACGGCGGCAATAGCATCTGCCGTCATTGCTCTGTCCGTGATCCATGGGATCGATCATGAACTCGTCCGGATTCAAATACGGTACCGGCCACTTCGACGCACCGAAACCCTTGAGCGCAAAACCGCACTCTTCCGGGCTCTTGCCGGAAAAATATCCGTCCGCCGCCTTGAACCAGATTTCCCGGGTAACAGGACTGGTCCAACAGCTGTATTTCGGGTTGCGCTTGCCGTTTTTCATCAACTGATGCGCATCCGTCTGCGCCAGCCACTGCGGATTTTCCCACAACTTCAACACCCGTTCAGTATGACATCCGGCAACGATCCGCCGGGTGGAGGCGTTGTTGCGGATACCCCAGAGAAAAACTTCCCGGCTAGAGGAAACATACTCTTTCGCATCCGGATAAATCCTTATAAAGCTCCACACATCCGCGATCTGCCGATCAGCGAAATGCGGTTTGATCCGGATATTTTTCCGGGGAAAAGCCAACCGCGTCTTCTTCGGGACATGATCAAAGCGATCCCCCGGTGCCACCCAGCGCACACCAAGCATGTCCAGAAAATTGTAAACTCCCCGAAGCGTACCTTTATCCGGATTATCATAAAAGAGATTGAAAAAATCGACCCGCTGTCTGCCGTCCCGTCCGTAAATATCGATACGGTTTCCACTGCCGGAAATGACAAACTCATCTTCGGCAAAACCGGAACCATCTTTCATTCCGAGGCAAATAACATTTTTATGTTCAGGAACCGCATTGACTACCGGAAAATCAGCTCCGGTCATCTTTTTAAGATAGTGTGCCAATTCCGTTGCGGCAAATTTCACCGTGGGAACAGCATCGGCAGAAATGACTATCGCGGCTTCAGCTTTGCCGTTTTGAAATAAAACTATCTCCTTGGCACCGAGAACAATGGAAAAAACAAGGAGGAAGCACAGGAAACACCATCTCATCGGGAAAGCCTCTCTATCGCCTTTTTCGCCGGTGTCAAATCATATTTATACTGGATCCGGCTGCCGTGACCGAGAGCGAGCTTGTACGCTTTGAGCGCTTCAGCTTTGCGTCCGGCCTTTTCATGGACTTCGCCAATGAGCATAAACGCATTGAATGAATTTGCCGGATGCATCCCTTTGATCCCCGCGATCGGAGTGATCACCTCCAGCGCCATCTGCGGCTGCTTCTTCCGGTTGACATACAGCGTGGCAAGATAATAACAGGTACGGAAATAGTCGTTTCCGGCACGCGGAGCTTCCAGATTATGCGCCTGCTTGAGCAGCGAGATCGCAAAATCATGCCGTCCGTTCCACAAATTGTATCCGGCAAGCGTATTCAATATCTGCCGCAGCTGCAGCGGCTTGAGCATTTGATCGTTTTCCACGGCATTCAGGAGCATAGTTTCACCTTCCTGCGTCCGCTTCAATCCGCGCAGAGCCAGATACTTCCCGACCAGAGCCTCCGCGCGCTGCCGGGAATCTGCGGAAACTTTAAGCGCAGCTTCATACTTGTTCAGCGCAGACGCAAAATCTTTCTTTCTATTGGCGGCGGCACCATCCTTGCTCAATGCGGCAAAATCACTGCCGCACAACACACACGCGGTCAACACCGCAACAAATGTAAAAATTTTTTTCATGATCAACAATCCTTTTTCTTCATGTTAAAGATTTTTTCCCTGATCTGCCAGGAAAAAGTTTTTCCCGTCAGCATAAAAGTATTTGTTATACTCTGCACTTCCGCGCGCACCTTCGGGGATCTGCAATGCATCGACGTGACCATCCAGAAACGGGAAATTCGCTCTCTGACCGTGATTGCGCAATCCCATGCGCTGATTGCTGGCAGTTGCTTCATCACGCCAGAGAAAAGACCAGGCGCTGGGTTTACCGATCTGAACTTCGGATGCGGTAACAAACATCGACGGTTTACGCACCTTGTCCAGCTTCTGCAGAAAACTCCAGCTGCCGGCAGGATCTCCACCGTGAATGTAACCGAGATGGCGATTCGGACGATAGAAAAATTTGGCAGCATTGTAAACCCAATCACCTACGCCATCGGGACGGCTGCCGGTGGTCTTCCAGAAGCGGTCATAGTCACTCAAGTTCAACGACGGACAGCAAAATACATTGGCATAACTTTCATTACGCACACCAAGATAAGATCCGAGAGTTCCCGGGAAACTGGAAGGCGCATACACACCGCCATTGGGATTGTTGACCGGTCCCCAGTTCTCATTGTCACTGGCATACTGGGTGACAGCAGTGGCGATCTGCTTTAAATTGGAAACACAGCTGGCTGATCTTCCGCGTTCACGGGCAGATTGCAATGCCGGGAGCAGTATCGCCGCAAGGATGGCAATTATTGCAATAACAACAAGAAGCTCTATTAAGGTGAAGCTGTACAGCTTCACCTGCCCATGGGCAGGTGAAAAACCTTTTTCTTTGCCATAAACACGATCACAGCAGAGATGGGATCTTTTCACCAGCAATTCTATCAAAGTGAAGGGCTTTATGGGAGAGGGGAAAAACTGCTTTTCTGACATTTTTTTCATTTTGCTTATTCCTTATCTTTTTTTGGATCATAAACTACACTTACATATTATATCTCAACTTTTTCAATTTTCAAATCATCAATGAAAAGTTTTCCCGGGCGGATCTCACTGCCGGATACCGTGACCGAAACAAAAGCGATATCTTTATGTTCCGGAACTTCTATTTCCAGCATTATCTTCTCCCATTTTCCGGGAACGACACGCTTACAAGCGGTTCCGGTGATATCATCACTTTTCAGCCGCAGCCAGCGCTTATTCTTATCATTCCACGCCACCCGGACCGAGACCACGGCCTCCGGATTACTGCTCTCGACTCTTGTCCATACGCTGACCCGCAAAACAGTTCCGGCACGGGGAACCGGTCCCATATAGCGCCATGATGCGGTCAACTCTTTCCCCTGAAGCGGGACATGGGTGCAGTCGATAAAGTAGGCAGCTCCGCTTGTACGGCAATCCTTGCTGCTGCTGCCCAGCTTTGACCGGCCTTTGGGGGGATTCCACCTCACCCAGAGGGTATTTGGATTGCGTTTTTTGCTGTCAAGAAAGATAACGCTTTTTCCGGCAGTCGGAGCTTTGGCAGCATTTTGGTAAACCGTCCCCTGCCCGATTCCGCCTTTGACCGGTACAATGGCAGACATGCGGGCGGGCGAGGTCCATTTGCCAAGAACCGCATCGGGATTGAACGTGGAGTGTTCCAGCAAACTCTTATCATTCAAATTCCGTGTCCGAGTCAGATTAAAACGGCTCTTTCCGCTTTCAAGTACTATCCCGGTAAGAGTGTGCCGTATTTCCGCGATGTACCCCCATCCCTGTTTGCTCTTATACGCGGAAACCTTTATTCCGTCAGCACTCTTCAACCATTGTTTATCCTGCCGGACGACAAATGCCCCCAGATCAGTAACAAATATCTGGGTAACTTTTCCTTTGGCATCTGCGGTGAATATTTCCGAACAGTTGTCGAACGAGATATCGGTATGATCGCAGTTTTTCCGGGCTTTGCTTCCGGATTTGGCGATCTCAACGTCATCAAAGTCAGCTTTCACATAGATCGCTTTTGCGGAAATTGCGACCTTAAACGAACCTTTTTGCGTATACTTTCCCCCTTTATTGTTGGCATTGACCAATGCCAGACGCGGTAATGTTTTCCACATCGCAGCATCAGGCATGTCGGACACCTGCCGTACCATCAACGGATATTCCGGTTTGAAACTGTGCGCACGATCAGAGGTGTGAACGGAAAATTCCTGCTTTACCAGATCCATCACATAAGTCCGGTAACGCCGGATGCGGGCGGCATACACCGATTTTGCCGGAACCGCTTTTTCCGCCTTGTCCAGCAAATGGCTCAAACGCATGATCTCTTTATAGGTGTATATATTGGTAAAGATATAGTTGAGCTGACAGGGCGGACGTTTTCCCGGGTACTTCTTTGCCACCCCGCCCATGTGAGCTGTGACCTTGCGCCAGTTCGTCTCCATGCCCCGGTAAAACTCCATCATCTCTGGCGCAGCTTTCCCGAAGTAGAGCCGGAAATATTCGTCCGCAACCGCATTCATATCCAAATCGGCATCATAGAGTGTATGGGCGATCAGGTATGCATCTATATTGCGGATCGTGTGTGACGGTTCGATGTGTTCATAAAATACATCGCTCACATACGGTTTGACCGACTGCAAATACTTCTGGAAATCTGCCGCCGCCACCTCCGGCACCCCGTATAACGTCGGAGATGCCGCAAACGCCGCCCGGAAATAAAACCAGATCGCGCCCTTCCGGGCAAGTTTATCCTGAGTCTCTTTCAGCAATCGGGTCGATTCGGCAAAATATGACGACTTGACATCGATCGCCTGCCAGGGGATAGTGGTGCGGACACGGAGATTTCCGGGTATCTGCAGTTTCACAGGATAAAACCGTTTGGGCGGATAGAGCAAAGTTGAAATATATTTGCCCGGATGCTTTTTTGCGATCCGGCGGCACACATTGATTATAACTTTCCAGACAAGTTCTCCCTGACCGCGTTCGCCATGCGGACGGCGGAAATCCACACATCGCTTACATTGACAGAAATACTCCTGATAATCATGCGGGTCCAGCATAAACTCATCTTTTCGCTTGAAAAGATGCCGGTTCCACTCTTTCAAATCCAATCCGGCAGCCTTTGGATCCGGATCTCCGCGGAAGTAACAGTCGACCAGGGTGTACCAGAAATCTTCAACATCAGGATTGCTCCAGCACAAATCTTTTCCGGAGCGCATCCCATTGCTCTGTACCGCAAAAAGCTCAGGTTTCTTCGGGAAGAGAATCTTTTCCAGATAGAGATACCCGGGCGTGTGGCAACCGTAGACCTTCGCCCGTTCACTGGTGAACCGCAGCCGCAGCGCCCACAACATCAACTCCTTCTTTCCGCCGAACTCTTTTTTCAACTCATCCGTTTCCGCCCGATACCACACGCTGCGGAAATAAAAGCATCGCCGTTCATCAAATGACGGTTTGAATTTGCGTATACCGGAAAAAGTCACCGCTTTCAAACCGGTAACAAAGGTACCGTTCCTGCCCGGCTCCAAAAAGCGGACCCCGACATAATCTTCCAGGAATTGATAAACTGCCTCAAGCGTACCCTTGTTTTCAACATTGAAATACAAATTGCTGACATCACCGGTCCCCCCCGGGGTATCTTTTCCGTAAATCCAGAGTTTGCCATCCTTTTCCTCAATAACATTTTCTGCGGCATCCGCCTTTCCGGACGAACCGAGAACGATGCACTTACCTTCTGCCATCTGTTCCTGCACAACGACCTTGCTTTTCAATGCCGCACCGAGAAAACGGGCAAGCTCCGAAGCAGCAAACTTAACCGAACCTGCGGGGTTCTTTCCGGTCACAACGATGATATTTTTCTCTCCACGGCTGAACTTTACAGCACCGTAAAGCGGAGACGCAAACAATATCGCTCCAATCACCAGATACATACATGCAAATCGTTTCATAAAACACTCCATATTCCGATCATCTGCAAAAAAAACGGTCTACGACATAGTATACATCTTTTTACTGATTTTGTCAAATTTCATGGTGTTGTTTCATTTTGTTTCCGCGTTCCCCTCAATACAACTGCTGATTTTTTTACTGTCACGCTTGAAACCGCCGCAAATCAATGCTATTTTACACTCCGAAACACAAGGATGTAAAATGTATATTATCGAGAAACCCGCTTCGGCGGAAACTAAAGTAAAAAATTCCCGCTTTCTGGCAGAAGTGTTCCCGGTAAAAACTCCGGAAGAAGCCAAAGATGCCTGGCGCTTCCGCAAGGATACTTATGACAACGGCGGACATATAGTCTACGCGTTCACCGTTGGCGATCAGCAGAATATTTCCGGATGCTCCGATGACGGAGAACCCTCCGGCACTGCCGGCAGACCAGTACTGGCGGTGCTGACTGGAAGCGGACTTACCAACGCCATGATAACAGTTGCCCGCTGGTTTGGCGGAACCAAACTCGGCACCGGCGGTCTGGTCCACGCCTACGGCGATGCTGCCAAAGCAGCTCTTGCCAACGCCTCTTTTATTGAGCTTGTCCCGATGACGGAAATATGTGTGACCCTTCCCTACAACACCTACAACACCTTCATCAGCAAAACTGCCATCCTCGGTTTGCAGATAAACAGCGAAGAGTTCGCCACAGACATTACCCTGCGCGCCTCCTTGAAAAGTGAACTTCTCCCGGAGCTGGAAAAAATCATTCAGGAACTCGGCAACGGAAAAATCACGTTGACGGTAACTTGAGCATATAACACTATCTATCCGCAAGCGCACTCACGACCATCCGGCAGTACGCTCCCGGAGATACAATTCTTCCGGCGGCGATATCGTCCTCTTTGAAGCGCGACAGAAGTATTTCTCCACATCCGGTACGATCATGATCATGCACCAGATAGATGAATCCGTCTCCGGCTTCGGCAAAATCCGGGTACGAAACATCTTTTCTGCCATCGATCAACATTCTTCCGTACCAGGATGCTCCGTCATCATCCGACAGCCATGCCGTCAGATTTTCGCGGCATGAGGTCAATTTTTCCTGCGGTAAACGGTGCGGCATTTGATGATTTATCAGACACAACCGCCCGGATCTCAATCTGCGCACAGCGAAACGGGAATTGGGACCGCCTAAACCGGAATCTCCGATATCCTGCCATTCTCCGCCATCCGGAGTCGACACCGCACTGCCAATGCCATACCCGGTACGGACAAACAAACGCAAACGTCCGTCTGACTGCTCAATAATCATATGTTCATCAAAGGTGCGCTCCGGAACATCCGGTCCCCGGCGCCAGGCGAAGGTCTCTCCATTATCCCGGGAAAACAACACGTTAGGAAATGCCTGCGGCACCGTTTCCGGAACCAGCAAATCCGGGCGCAACGCCCACACCGATACCGGCAATGCCCACGACTGATCTTTCAACACCGTCGGCTTGTTCATCATAATTCCGTCAGCGATGCGGCGCGGCACGCTCCATTTCAACTCCTCCCCGGAGGGATCATTGCAAACTGCCGCCCACACCCCGGCTTTTCCGTCAAAACTATCCCACAAATATGTACTGTGACACTGCGCCCAGAACAACCACAACCGTCCCAACGGATCAAACCAAATGACAGGGTCATAAACCCGGCTTTCGCCGTCCGGAGGAACAATATGCAAAACTTCACGCCATGATAACGCATTATCACTGCTGCGGGCAAGAATCACATAATTTCCCGGCCCTTCCCCCGGTTCATCATTGGCATACCAGACGACAAATAAATTTTTCCCGTCCAGCGTTTCCACGCCGGGAATACCTTGAAACTTCCGAAACGGTTTCCGTAGAAAATCAGCCGTTGAAATGGTTGCTGCAGTCAACGAAAATTTCTTACTTTCCATCGAAATACCCTCCACAGGGGTGCTGACAACATTTACAATGTCTTGATAAATTCCAGACCTTCGACCACCGCTTCCGACGGGCAGCGCTGTTCCAAAAGTTTCCGCGCCGGATGACGCAGTATCTCCTGATGGAACTCCCGGGGCAAATCCCCCTGCCCCGGCACCAGATGCATATCGCAAAAGAGCGATTCTCCTCCGGTGATCCGGGAGTCGGACCAATGGAAACGTCCGATATAATCAGGATGTTCCAGATATTTCCACAGTGCGGCAAGCCGCTTTTCATCTGTGGGTTCTTCAGCGGCACAGCTGGCAGCATGACTGCTGTCAAAGGTGAGCTTCACGTTGGGGCGGGCAATGTCGTGATAGAGCTGGAACCACTCTTCACTGCGGCAGGCAAAAACTTCACGCAATTCCGCCGGCTTGTAAAGCTGGTTTTCCAAACACACGATCAACCCTTTTTCCGCAAGATAATCAGCGATCTCCCGCAAACTGTCCACCAGATAACCATACTCTCCAACACCATTTCCCTCGATGCTCATGATACCGCAGGGATGCATAACCACCCGGTCTACCGGATAAAGAACCGCTTTATCAGCGGCACGTTTGACAAATTCCAGCCCCTGACGGCGTTCATTTTCATCGACCGAAGCAAAGTTCACCCCTTTGTAGGGCAGATGGACTCCATGGACAAAAGGAATATATTTTTCATACCCTTCAAGAACATCATCGCGGGTGATATGGGTTTCGACACCAAGTGAATACTTACTGAGAAACTCCGGATCATGAATAGGACGGACTAAAAGCATTTTTCACCTCAGAAATAGAGCGGATTGAGAAGAAAAACCGGTTCAAATTCCCCTTCGGAATATTTGCGTTTCTGCATCTTTCCAGTACCGCGCACCCGGTAATACTTACCCTCTGGAACCGCAAAAGTCTGATCAAAACGATCGGCAAACTCCGTAAATTCAGCGACGACTTTACCTTCGGAAACAACTTCAACTTTCTCCATTTCACCGTTAAGGTCAAAGGCAAGGTGCATCCGGCGCGCACCATCACCGCAAGTCACGGAAAATTCCGGGTTGGAAATCAGATTGCCGCAGGTGGTGTAAAAGTTTCCATTGCGGTAGGCTTTGAGAATGGAAGCGTAATCAACACTCTCCACATTGAGACAATCCTGTACAAATTCTCCGGGATAATAGTCATGACCTCCGTCAGTAAAGTGTTTGTGAAAATCCGATCCGCACCGGGTGGAAATGCGGAAACCGCGGCAGAGCAGTTCATCCCATTCCGCACCGATATCCCAAGTCTGCGGAGCGCGCCGCTCACCACGGTCAACGCAGGCGAGAACGCGGAAAACCGGAGATTCCGCCAGCTTGAGCAGATTTTCCAGAGCAACATCGGGAGAACTGGGGTGGTTGAAGATCATAAAACAGTTGTCTTTCCAGTTTTCTTCAACATAACGCAGTTCCGCCAAAGCAGCATCCAATCCTTCGACACCGGTATAGCGGTCAAATTTTTCAACCAGAACACGCTGCAATTCCAGCTCCCGGTCATCAGGAGTGGTGACAAACATGACGTGCCGGGGAATAGGGAACTCCACTTCAGCAGTACAGAAGATGGGAATGTCAAACTTTTTGCGTGCGGCAACAACTTCAGCATACTGATTTTCGGTACGCCAGAATTCCGGAGTCCGGCAATGCCCGGAAATCGCCATAAAATCACAAAACTCTCTGGCGCGTTCAACCGTTTCTTCCACGGAGATCGTTCCATCGCCACAGCAGTGGGAATGGACGTGCAAATCACCTTTTATCCACATAATCTTTGACCTTTTATTTAAAACACGTTGAAATTGCAATATTCTGACGGCGGCACAATTCTACAAAATAAGAAGCATAAAGTTCCGCGCCATTATTCTTGAGATGGCAGAAGTCATCCGCTTTATCCTCCAGACCGCTGGTCGCCATGTGATATTGATGGATCTCAGCCATCGGCAGCTTGCTCAATTCAGAGTAAGCGTATGAATTCAAATCAACAGCATCAGCACCACACTCGCGGGCAACATCCAGCAGAGCGGCGTTGTACTTTGCCAGAAGCGGAGCAGTCTTATCCAGACCATTTTCAGCCCATTCGATGGTGGTGGTGCTCAAAGTGGGGACGGCGCCAAGCTCGCGGACCAAGGAGATCCAGCGGCGCAGATTTTCAGAAAATTCATCAATTTCAGTATGAGCGAGCGGACGGTAATCAGCCGGATGTTTGTCATTGTGACCGAATTGAATGACGACATGATCGCCGGGGCGGAGTTCGTTAAGCAGCCGATCAAACCAACCGGAACGCTGAAAACTTTTAGTGGAATAACCGCCTTGCGCATGGTTGTGAACGCGGACATTCTCCCGGCAAAACCGGGGGAGCATCATCCCCCATCCGGTCAAGGGAGCACGATCGGCAGTATAAAAACACATGGTAGAATCGCCGGCAAGAAAAATATCGGTTCTGTCGTTACACATAAAAGCATCCTGAAATTTATATTTTGAACGGCATAATATACATGATGGCAGAGAATTTTTCAACCGGGATAAAAAAAAATTCAGGAAACGACTTGAAAAAAATATTTGCCGGAGTATATTAAGAAGCAATACAATATGCGTTGCACCCGTAGCTCAGCTGGATAGAGCGTCTGCCTCCGGAGCTGTTCCCTCTTTTATACGCCCTAATGCATTTTGACTGCAACATTTTTATTTTTAACCTATTAGCACAAAATGTGGTAACTTGCACTTTTTTTCAAAAAAATTGTCAATGCCCCATCGATTACGGAAAATTTACGAAAAGATAAAATCTGATTTAGCTAAATTTTTAAAAAATTTTTCCACTTGATATTGGCTGCGGAGGAAAAACTTCTCCGTTTTTTCTTATAGTCGACACATTTTTGAAAAATTTTGAACCAGTCGACTTGATTAATCTATTAATGATGGCATATTAATAATGTTCAAAAAACGACCGTTTTGTGAACGAGCTTTTTGAAAAAAATTTTCAGCGTAAAAATTGATTAAAACCAGATACCCTTTTCTGAACGGTTTCGAAAGGAGAAAAAATAATGAGATGCGTGATTTACAGCAGAGTGTCCTCTGACAAACAGGAAGTAAAAAATCAGGTCATCCAACTTCAGGAGTACGCAAAACGCCAGGGATGGGAAATTATTGAAGTAATTACCGACATTTGTTCTGGCGGAAAATCTGCCAATGAGCGCGACGGTCTGAAAAAAGTTTTCACAATGGCACGGCAGAAAAAAGTAGATGTTATTTTATTTTGGAGTCTTGACCGTTTCAGTCGGGAAGGTTCTCGAAAGACGCTTGAATATTTAACCCACTTGGATGATTACAAAGTAAAATGGCATTCATATACAGAAGAATATATTTCTTCATTGGGAATATTTACCGATGCAATTATTTCAATTATGGCAGCTCTTGCCAAACAGGAACGCATCCGTATTTCTGAACGTACTCGCGCTGGACTGGAAAGAGTTCGCCGTTCGGGCAAAACTCTTGGCAGACCTCAAACTGCCGATGTGAAACGCATAAAAGAATTACGGGATCAAGGGTTATCCCTTGCGGCAATCGCCAAGCAATGCGGCATCAGTAAAACCAGAGTACATCAAATAACAAGTAATTAATTTTATTTTACTGGTCGAAAAGTCAACTTAAAAAACGGCTGTACTTTGATTCCCATTAGACAATTCTACATGCGCTTTTACTCAAAGTTTTATCTTTTGCTTTTTGTCACCGCTGAAAAAAGTAAATATATCTTCACTTAATTCCCATTTGGTAATAGACGGAAACTCGCATTTTGCCTTAAGAGTCAATTTGTTATTTTTTAATTCATAGAGATATACAGATGAATAATCATCATTACCCGCAAATCTGATATCGGTTTTTATTACAGCAAAATTTCGATTCCGGCATAAAAAAGTATCTTTCGGAAAAAGAATTATTTCCAGGGTGACATTCTCTTTGTACATGACAGTACAGTATTCTGCAATTCCATCCTTAAGTTCAACTTCTTTGCCATCAATAACCAATTCTGCATTTGCCAAACGATTCCATTGAAGTTCAGTTTTGTTATCCAATAACAATATGTCAATTTGTTGTTGCATCAAATAGGCAATGTGACTATATATCTGCATTCCAATAATGCTACCGCGATCTTTTCTTGGCGTATCATAAATTTTCTGGACTTTTCTGCTTAAAACATGAAATTTATTCAAAATATCTAAACGTTTTTGAAGTTCTGAAGTATTTCTGAGTTTATAATCCAATGCCCTGAAAAGTTGATGTTGAGCGACACGCCAATTGTTCCCGGCAGCTCCTGTAAGTGCATTTTGGGTCATTGCGTTGTCCCATTCTTTTTGGACGGCAATATTTTCTTTGTGAAAATCTGTCAGTAAATTTTCACGTTCAGCAGTAAATGCGAAAGAACTGAAAAGACATAAACAAATAATTGATATTGATTTCATTTTTCTCTGATCCCTTATTTTACAGCAGACAATGTTATACTGAACATTTTTCCTAAATCAGTTGCAGTAACTCCATCATTATCCATGAGATCGGTACTGGCATTTTGTTCCAATAAAAAACTTACAGAATCTGTTGCTCCAGCTTTTACAGCTTCATGTAATGCAGTTGTTCCATCATTTTTTTGCATATCAACAGAAAGAGATGAATTGCTCTGCAATAAAAATTTCATTACTTCAACATTATTACATGACGCCGCACTGCAAAAAGCATCAATATCTACAAATGCCCCTAAATCAACCAGAAGTTTTATAATATCGATGTCTCCATTTTGACAAGCCAAATCTAAAACAGACCCATTACAACTTACAGCATTGACATCCAATTGCCCCCATTCCAACAAATGCTCGCGGATTATTCTTCTGGTTTCATAGCGTCCAGCTTTTGTCTGGGAATGTCCATTTTTTACAGCGATATGCAGTAATGTTTTAGCGTTGGCAGAAGTTTGATATATATTCTGCTTATGTTCATATATCAATTCAGCGACCAATTTTTCATTGGCTCCAGTTACCGCATATGCGAGAGCCTGTTCCGGAACAGCCAATTGCATTTCATCAACAAAATAATGGAATATTTCATAACTGCCGCCTTTACAGGCCGCACACACCAACGATTCCGGAATAATGGGGTATTCAAACGACGATATCAACTGTTTTACTTTATGCAAATCTCCGTACTCTGCAGCAACACAAATTGCAGAGCAATCATTCTTTTGATGGTTATCTAAAATTTGCGTAAATTTGCCATGAAGCATTTTTCGCTGTTTAGGAGATATTTGATATTCGCCGTTCACCGATTGCAACAGATGCTCATCATCAAACGAATATTGAGAGTTGTTATATTCAAGTCCTCCAAGAGATAAAACGAAGCCGAACATCCGTGGCGAACCGCTGAGCAACGCAAATTGCAATGCAGAAGTACCTTCCCAAGTGTACCCCTGCCAGGCAACTTTACAATCCTTTATCAAAAATTGTGCTAACTCTACATTGCCGCTCATAATGGCATTCATTGCTGCATTGCAGCCGTGAGAATCAACCGCAAAAGGATTTGCATCATGTTCCAACAGATACTTTACAATGTCAGTAAATCCATTTTCAGCAGCCCGTAATAATGGAGTTTTTCCAGTACAATTAGGATAACACTCCTCATCACCGCTGTAATAATGATTGAACTCCTCATAAATCACTTTTATTATATCAAGTCGTCCGAGAGCAGCAGATATTAACAAGCAACTATCTAAAAATTTATCAAGATCGTCTTGTTTGATATTAGTTATATGTTGCTTAAAAACAGCGACAGAGGAATTTTTGATCAGTGTGTGTAATTCATCCATATTTATACTTAATCAGTTACTTCCTTGTAATCCCAACAACCATCACCGGATGTTGCATATGTGTTTTTTCTGTTTTTAGAGCAAAGACATTGATCGCGAGTTGCCCATACAATGACTTCATCATGGCTGTTCGTTGAAATTTCCCGTCTGCCGGTAAAATATTCACATGCGGCACAAAATTTCGGATGATCCAAGCCTAAATTAATCATAAAATCAGATGCTCTTGGTGTTTTTTCTTCATTTTTATTTTCAAACAATCCCTGTCTAATACCTTCGCAACAAATTCTATTTGCTAATAAATTAAAAGGCATTGATTGGATCCAGACACTGCCGGTACCGGAAAGCGTCGCCAGGAAAACACTTCTTGTTCCGTAAAACATAGTAGTCAAATCACCGGCAGGAGTGATGTTGTACTTGATAGATTCATCAAATGCTACAATACATCCTGGATTTACTCTGATGGTTTGATTTTCAAGTTTCAGTTCTTTGATTTCTCCACAAGAATGAATAAAAGCCATTCCATTACCGACGAGATGTTGCAAAATAAATCCTGTGCCGCCAAACAGTCCTGAACCAAAATTTGTTGCAAAAGCGATTTTAATTTTGGTTCCTGCTGATGCTGCTAAAAAAGCACTGCGCTGACATAAAATCGCAGAATTGTGTTCTTTCAGATTCACAGGAACAATTTTACCCGGATATGGTGAAGAAAAAGAAACCTCTCCGTAAGAGTCAGAGTTTTTTCCAGAAAAGTGAGTGAGAAAAAATGATTCACCAGCTAAAAAACGTGCTGCGGCGCTTCCAAGCAGCTCCCAAAATCCGGCATCAGGATTTGAACCATCATCACAGGATGTCGTCATCTCAACGTTTTCATCCATATATGTCATTGCCCCCGGTTGAGCAATGAGACATTGTTTCTTATTCAATTTGAATGTAATGAATTGCAGATCACCTCCATAGATTTCATAGAACAACTTGGAATCAATATCTTTTTCTGCAAGATTGTCCAGCGGAGGAGAAAAGACACTTGATACTCTGTTATATTTATCTAATTCAGAAATATTATATCCCTGTGAACCAAGTTTCGTACCGCATAATTCGCAAAAAACGGCATCGGCATCGTTTTCTGTTCCGCAATTTTTACATTTCATTATCGTATTCCTTCAACTTATCCCAAGTATATTTTTTTGTTTCCACAATTTTTGCATTCTTAAAATATAGGACAAGCACGCCTGATTGATGGAATGTCAAATGTATTCCAAGTTTATATCGAAACCACATATTATTTTTTGTATTCAAATGGCGGCCACAAGTCATGAAAGCAAGTTTTGCATAATCATATTTATATGCGCGATACACTCTCTTGCGTAATTGCTCTGTCCGCAAAAGTTTCACCTCAATAACAAAACAATTATTGTTTTCTTCTTTCCGCCCATGAAATATTATATCCGGACGAATCCTCAAACGAGTTATATTTTGTCCCAGAGTATCAATATAGCGTTTACAACATAATTTTTCATTCGTACACTTTAAACATTGTTCCGCCCTAACTTTTATCTCTTTATCCTGATTCAAATATCTGTCATACTCTGCATCAACAGACATTTTGCCAATATCATAGCTATGCACAACTATATCATGCATAATCATAGCAAGTTTGCAAGAAATTGCCCGTTCCCGTCCAAGTCCAATAAGATCAAAATCTTTGTTTGCAAATTCTTTCAAACAATCTTCAAGTAATTGTTTTATATCAGAAATGTCCGTTAATTGTTTCATAATAGATTGCATATAAAATATTATAATCATTGTCGTAACAAATCAAATTATTCAAATTGTGCAATTATTGATTCTATTTTTGCATTCTTTTATTTTGCGCTCAAAAAAAAGAAGAAATACGGGTGCCCAATCGCCATACATTTCATATATATGATTGCTGATTTCTTCTAATTCATCCTTGTCAATCATATTCCACAATCGCTCGGCTTCGTCAGCATTGTCTTGAAATAAATAATAATGCGCCAAACAATATAATGCTATTATGTCGGATTTCTTTTCATATTCATGAAGAATACTTATTGTTGCTTCATTGTAACGGCAATCAAAACGATCACAAATGCTCAATAACGCATAAGCATTATATTGCTCGGCAGCTTTACTATACCACTGAAGCGCTTCATTGTTCTCTGCATTAATTCTGTATTTAAAACCGATCGTTGCAGAGATTTCCGGATATCCGAACTTTTGTTCTGCTAAAATAAGCTCATCAACAGAAAAATCATTTAATTGTTCTATTCCTTGGGGTGTTTTACAGAACCATTTAATTGCTTCAACAACATTTTCGTTTACTCTTCTGCCATTTTGATAACATTTGCCTAAAAAATATGATGCTTCTGCGCACCCCTGTTCAGCTAAAACAATTACTTGCTCAATCCCCAAATGGTTCAAGTCATCATCTTGTAGCAAATATCCCTGATCAATTGCTTTTTTCAGCCAAACAAGTGCTTCTGATTCATTCCTAAAATCCACAGTACAATAATGCTTCGCGAGTTGCAATTGTGCTTGAATATTTCCTTGTTCGGCACGTACAGTAATCTCTCTTAATTCGTTTATTTGATCAAGATATTCTTTCACACTGATTTCAGGGTTCTGTTTTAAAACTTTATTAAACCAGTATTCAGCCTGTGTATTATCGTTAGCGATTCCTCTCCCGTAAAAATAACACTTTCCGAGTTCATATTGTGCGTGGTCATATCCTTGTTCCGCTGCTTTGCGATACCATTTTACGGCTTCTTCCTTATCCTCATCAACGCCATGACCATAACAAAAACATTCTCCGAGATGATATTGCGCATCGGGATTTCCCTGCTCAGCGGATTTTCGATACCACTTTACAGCTTCTTTCCAATCCTGATCGACTCCGAAGCTCCCATAAAAATACGCACTTGCCAAGCTGAGTGCCGCTTCAACATGCTCCTGCTCCGCCGCTTTGCGATACCATTTTACAGCATCTTCCCCATAACATATTTCCGCTAATTGGTATGACGCATCAACATGTCCTTGCTCTGCCGCCATTTTGAGAAATTCAATACCTTTATCTTTACGATAACCTTTGATCTCAATTCCCCAGGCGTACTGGGCATCTATATGTCCATTTGTTGCGGCTTTTTCTAACCAAATTTCAGCCTCACCATAATGTCTTTTGGCATGATTTATTTGGAATAATGAATACATCGCCTCGACATTCCCCTGCTTGGCAGCTTTCTCCAACCATGTCTTTGCCAATTCTTCATTGTCTTTTATATCATTTGCAGAAAGATAATGTTTTCCAAGATCATATTGGGATTGCATATGACCTGCTTCAGCTAAATTTTCAAGAGCTTCCAAATAAAGATCAGGAACTTCAAGAAGTTTTTGCATTTGTTGATAGCAGTCCTTGGCAAATTCATCATCGATGTCATGTGGAATATTAAACAGAGGTAATGTCAATGAATATTTTTTCATTAACGTATCATTTTTTACAGATGCTTCCAATTCAGTTATTTTGTCAGAGGGTAAATCAATTTTTTCTTTTAATTTATAGAGTTTGTAACTTGCTTCAGGAGATGCATTATCTGCTGAATAGAATTCATGCAACGCGTTAATATAGATGGTTTCGTCATTTGTAATATTTTGTTTGGAACAATCATCACAAACCTTGTCAGCTCCATTAAAACAACTTAAACAGGTAATTTTGTTGCAACAAGTACAAACAAAGGATTCAACTATTGTTACTCTGCGTCCACAAACATGGCATTGTACGACTTTTTTGGTTTCGTCCTCATTTTTTACAATGGTTGCATTGCCGGATATTTTGATATTATCTCCCCCAAAAACATCTCCGGCGATAACATTTTTATCGCCCATAGAAAGCATGGATCCCGATTTGTCTGCAAATTGCTGTTTATTGAAATTGAATCCACATTCTGCACAAAATTTAGCAGTCAACTTAACTCGGCTATGGCAAGAAGGACATTCTTTATCTTGCGGCATTTCACTGCCGCAAGATTCACAAAATTTAGCAGAATCCTCGTTTTCCGCTCCGCAAGAGATACATTTAACCATTTTAAGGATCCTTTTTCAAAGTTCAGTTCCACATTCGCAACAACATTTGTCTCCTAATTCAACCGGAGCACCACATTTATGACACTTCTTCGCTTGCCCAGAGGTCAGGACTGCGGCATATTGCACTTGGGGGGAGGATTGCAAAACTGATTGCGGTTGAGATATAACAGGACGATTCATGTTACTGACGGCGTCGATCGTTGTTTTCATGCCGTCAACAAAACGATCGCTGTTAGCAGACGCATCAGCCCGCGTTCTATCCAATTCCGCTTGTTTTGCATCAAGCATTGCTTGCTGATGACCACCACCAGCATTGATTCCAGCCATGGAGATATCCTTCATCATTGCCATTTGTTGTTGCATAAAAGCCATCATTTGATCACGCTGATCTATTGCCATTTGGGCGGTTTTATCGTTTTGAGCAATATTCGCTTGCGCCATTGACGCAGCAGCCTCAGCTTCGAATTTTTTAGCCAAAGCTTGTGCTGCCTCAGGAGAAATATTCGGATTGGCAGCCATAATTTGCTCAAAAGTCATTCCTGCATAGATGCGCTTTTCCTCATTAGCGGCATCCAACTTTGCCTTTTCAGCTTCTTGAGCCAGACGTTGCGTATCAAGTTCATGTCTGCGTGCAGCATCGGCAACTTCCATTTCCCGTTGATGTTCTGCATCTTCCCGTTGTTGGCGAATAGACTGTGCCCGAGCCAATCGATCAAGTTGCTTTTGCATTTCCAGATCATCAAGATCAATCGTACTGCGGCGGCGGTCATCTTCAAATGCCGCATCCGCATTGCGGCGGCTATCAGAAAAATCAGCATCTTTTTCTCTGCGCTGATCGGTAAACGCATATTCCTTATCGCGTTTTTCATCGTGATATGCATCTTCAATACGCTGACGATCAAATTGGTTCTGGATTCTCTTGTTGCCGATTTGAATTTCCCATTCCAATTTTTGTTGATCCAATGCCATCTGATTCTGCACAGTTGCCATTGCCAAAACTTGTGCATCGTCAAGGTCACGGAGCTTGGCATCTTGAGCAATTTTGTGCTGTAATGTCTCAATTTCCTGATCACGCAACAAGCCGCTCTTGCGAAACTCATGCATTGCAACGGCAATTTCTTCTGCGGATTTGGCTTCACGCAATTTCTTCTGCGCAGAAAGCATCAAGTCAAATTTTTCTTTTTCATCTTCCGTAAGAGCCATTTCCTCATAGATTTTTTCATTTTTTGCCGCATAGTACGCGGTCAAACGGGATTTGGCCAAATCCTGATCACCGGAAGTCCTAAGTTCCATCAACTCTTGTTCATTCACAACAATTTGCCGGCGATTAAAAAAATCATTGCGTTTGGACAATTCAATAAGCTGTTGTTCGGCAATATACAATTCTTCCTGCATGACGCGGATATTTTCCAACTCTGCATGATCGGCTGTCAGTTGAATTATATTGCTTACCGTACAGAAAGGATAAATCTGGGCAACGGTTTCACGAAGAACTGGAAGCAGGGACTTTTGCAATTCAATGTTATTACTTACAGCATTGGGAGACACTGCTGACAATGCTTGATTCACTTTCGTAAAAAACAATGGCGACAAGCGTTTAGCAAAAGTTTCAAATGCCACAAATTTACTGTCGACAAGCAAATTGTTGTAAAATGCATTGATATCAGATATTTTACACAGCAGATGCAGACCAACATCCGACCTTATATTTGCAGTCGTCGCATTGTTAAAATTAAAAACAAGCGGAAATTCATGTGTACGGATTAAAACAAAGCAAAACGGAATTCTTGAAGCATTCCTCCGCATTTCCTCAGCTTTTTCTTTATCGACAAGACTGACACAAAATGCTCCGATTCGATCGATGAAACGTCTTACAACTCCCGGGGTTTCATCTGCAGGAAGTTCATCTTGCAAATCCTTAAATGGATAATGTCCACTATCAAGTTGCCCAATGAGTTTCCCATGAATAAAGAGCAGGGCTTTAACTCCCTCCTGAATGTCAATTCCACGTACTTTTCCGCCATAAGATGCGAGAAGATCTGCATCTATTTTTACGGCGAGCTGACCTTGCTGAATATTCCAATAGAGATATCCTCCGACATTGCCAGTGTACTCGCTTAACGCAACATCTTTTGAATTTGATGAGACCTCTTGATTGTTTTGTGCAGTTACCTCATTTGCGTATGCAGTTTGAAGAGAGGTTCCACATTTTCCACAAAATTTAGCTCCAAGCCGAAGAGGATTTTTACACGCCGGGCAAATGTTTTGGGATGCGTTTTCGCTCACCTGTTGTTTTCCGCATCCACCACAAAATTTAGCAGTATCTTTGAGTTCTTTTCCACAAAAATGACATTTTTTCATAATAAATACCCCTGAATAATGTTATCAACGATTTATTTTTCTATTTTTGAAACAATCAATTCGCCATTGGCGTTTATTTCGCCAGATACTGTTGCCACACAGCCGTCGAGTTGATCAAATATATTGTTTTCAAAAGGATTGTCATCTCTAAAAAACAATTTGATATAATTGTTTTTATTCTGATAAAGAAACGGATAGAAAGATTCACTTTTTGAACCTTCGTTTTTACTCAAGAAGACAATCGTCCCTGTATATGTTTTTTGTTCCATAAACTTCCTCCGTTTTTACTTTGAAAACAACAGTTTTAACACGTTCCCGTTTCCATTGAAGTAAACCTTTGCAATGTTTGTAATATCATCTTTTTTTGATATATAAACTTTTTGGTAGTATCTTTTATTTTCCATATGATAAACTTTTTGGGTGGAATTCATTAAAATACTTTCCGGTATTATTTTACTGACAAACGCATCAATTTGCTTTTCCAATTTTTCATTTATTTGGGTTAAAGATAATCGCGTTGCGTTGAGAACATCCGGCATCGGAACAAACAAGCTTTTTTTGACGGTTTTCTTATTAAATTTGCACTTGTTCTTGATATCGGGGAAAGCTCTTACCGACGGATCTCCATATAAAGCAAATTCTGCAAATGTTTTTATTTCGGCATCACTTATGTCATCGTCTGAAAATAATTTTTCCAATCCGTAAACATATGCATCCCCTGCAGATTCTCCTTTTGAAATATGTCGAATGAATTCTCCGACGACGATATCAGCACAACTCCCTTCAGGTTCCGATGTTCCATACGCGATTTTGCTGGAACCTAAAAATGCGAGACATTTTGTTTGTAATGCCATTTGCAAAATGGAATTTTCCGCAGAAATATTGTTTGCATAATTTGCGCCATAACAAGCCTCTACTCCCAAAAAATATGCAGCAGAATGATTCTTCAAAGCACTTGGAGACAACGCTTCCGGATATTTGTTGTTTTTTTGCCCGTACCAGAATTTGGTTTTATCGCTTCCATGTAAGTTAAAGAAGAACAGATTTGTATTATTTTCAAATTTTTGTTGTACGATATTGTCGGTTGTTTCCGGCGATGTGTCTATGAGCGATTCTGAAATTGTAGAAAATTCATGTTGAGATTCTTCTTTCCACTCATAAGCACTCAAGCAGTACGGGATAATTGATGAAACTTTTTCTGCAGTATTCATCACATTATAAAAATATCGTTCAAATTGTGCAAAAGTTTCACCTTCGTATGTTGTTAATCTTCCAACCCGCATGATTTCAGTAAAATCATACCGTTGTCCCTCCCATGGAGAATTGCAATTCAAGCTGGCATATGGTAAATCTGAAAAAACATTTACGTCATCATCAGGAGATTTGTTTTCCCACACCATGAAATCAACAATATTCTCATTTCCCAATATGAAACAATATTTCGGACGTGCGACATTGACCAATTGCTTCAATGTTCTTATGATATCTGCAAGTGCTGTTTCGCTATCCAAATTATTGATGCAGTTATTCGATAAATCTAAATAATAATAATCAACACGGCGTGTTTTTGCATTATTTATATAAGACAAGATTAACTCATTGAAAGAATTTTTGTCTACAGGGATCATATCTAAAAGCTTGCGCTCATCAGTTATGATAATTCCCAAATCGTGATCAGAGCAATTACACAACTCGGCAGCTTCCAGCCAAGTTGTTTGCCAATTGAAACTTTTAAACAAATCAATTGCTGTTACAACGTCTGTATTCATTTTGTCATTAACCATGTCAATTGCTGTACCGCAATTTTCACAAAATCGGCAATCAACAGATATTCTTGAACCACATTCTTCACAAAAATCCATTATTCTTTCTCCAACATAGAAATAGCCGCGATAATCCATTACGGGACTTCGCGGCTGTAAAATAGAGTTGATACAGTTTTTCGAGGCACAATGATTCTACATGCTGAGAATTATAAAAAGAGTGGAGTTTGCGACCAGGGAAACTTCGGTCGGATAGAAGCAAGCCTTTATTTAAAATAAAGGCTTGCTTGCTTGCTTGCTTGCTTGCT
>JAFTRX010000063.1 GCA_017462015.1 Lentisphaeria bacterium | reverse complement strand
GTTCCGGCTTTCTCCCCGCCGGACTCCCCTCTTTTCCAGTTCCCCGTCGCGCGCAACGTTTGCTGGTATTTTCCTTCGATTACAGCGCCTGCGTTCAGCCGATTGCATCGGCTTCACTCGCGGCTTACTGCTCGGCTTCCTTCGCCCGCGCTGAATTTCTTCAGCGCGTCCGCCGGCTGTTGACCGGCGGTTCGCTTCGTCCAGCCTGCGCGCTCGGCGGCAACCGCCTCGCATCACTATTCCAAGACAGCTTTAAAAATCGTTTTTACTTGTTTACGGCAATGACGAATGCCGGAAATCCGGGGATGTTCCACGCTTGAAGCAATGCTTTTATCCGGGGAGCATTGGGATCTTCCGCCGGGAAGTCCACCAATACAAAGTTTTGCCGGATGAATTCGGCAACTTCCGGGTCGCTCAAGGTTTCTCGCTCCATAGCATGACAGTTTTTGCACCATGATGCTCCGAATTTTACCAGCATCGGCTTATTCTCTTGCCGGGAGATGACCGCCGCCCGTTCCAATGCGGCAAAACCGTCACTTCCGGGAGAAGTTTCGCCGCCACTGTACTTCATAAGCCGCACCCCGACAGTAAAGTAATATACCCCCATCGCGGCGACCACCGCCGCCAGAATGTACTTGATCCAGAGCATAAATTTTCCCGGTTTGGGCATGATGGTCAATCCCCATCCGGCAAGCGGCCACGGCAGTGCCATACCGATTCCGAGAATGAAGGGGAGTATCAACACCCAGTTGTTTCCGGAATTGTATTCCCGGGCAACGAAAAGCAGTACGGTTATCACCACCGGAGCCACACAAGCTCCCGCCAACAGCGCGGCAAGCCCCCCCATGACAAAGGTCACCACCAACATCGGACCTTTCAGTTTTTGCGGTGAAACCCGGAACGAGGCAAGAAAGTTGAAGTTGAACACCCCAGCCATGCAGAGTGCCAGAAGCAAAAACACCACCGCGATGACAAAGTTGAACCACGGCATGCTGTTCAACGTACCAAATCCAATCCCCAGCAGCGCCGCCGCCAATCCCAGCACTCCATAGGCTGCCGCCATTCCCGCTCCGTAACAACTGCCCCGGAGCAGACCGCTTTTGCCGCCTCCTTTGGCTCCGATAATGAGCAATGTCACCGGCATCATCGGCAATATACACGGCGTGAGATTCAAGCTCAACCCGCCAAGCAACGTCAGCAAAATAATTCCCAATACTCCGAGGTCACCGAATCCGGAACTTTCGGTCGTGCCGCGCAGAAAATCCATAAAATCTTTTTTATTCATGTAACCTTCAGCTTTGCGGGCAACGGAGTATCGTCCGGCATCATCCGGAGCATCACTGCGCAACTCCGGCAAAGTCACACTGGAAAAATCGACCTGTTCCGGCATAAAACATACTCCGGCATCATTACATCCCTGATGTTCTACGGTTCCGCTGAACTTCTTTTCCGGAGTATGCCACTGCCACGAGCCGCCGGGCAGGATCTGTTCACCATCCTTGAGCTGAGCCTGACCGCGAAACTGCGGTACGACGGCAGTTCCATCGCCGTTTTTCAAAGTAAAACGCACAGAGTTCAAGTAGACAAAATTCCCCGGCTGTACCGTCAAAGTCAACAGTGTACCATCATTTGTCAACTGCCGCGCCCATTTGAAGGGCGTATTCCCGGAAGAAGCAACTGCTGCCAGAAACGGAAATATTGCCAGTAAAAGTAAAATTTTCTTTATCATTTTTTTATTGCCTCCTTAATTGCAGCGATATAATCTCTTGCGCTTTTATAACCGACGATCCGTGCCAGCACCTTGCCTTCAGGAGAAACGATCACCGTGGTCGGAACATAAGGTCCGGGTTGAAGCTTCTCTGCGGCGGCGGCAAGTTGACTGCGCTGAGCGGCAGTCAACGGCGGATTGCGCGGAGAATCGAGATAGACCGCAATGAGATTCTTTTTGGCAAATTCTTTAAACTCAAAAGTTGCCAAAGTGCGCTGTCCCAGTGCGATACATCCGGGACACCAGTCCGAACCGGTAAATAGCACCAGCATGGGCAGCTTCTCCCGCGCGGCACGCTTTGCCGCAATATCGTAATCAGTAAACCAGTTTTCCGGCGCGGCGAAAAGAGTGAATACAGCACTTACCGCCAACAACAAAACAAACCCGATCTTTTTCATTTTATTTCTCCTTTTTTTGACATAAACGGCAAAACTGACACTCGTTACAGTGTGCCATATTGCCGGAAATCTCTTCTGCGGGAAGCGACAGCAGCTCTTCCCATGCCGCTCCGTCAGCAGAAATGCGTTCCAACTGTTCTGAAATTCCGGGAGTCAAGCCGATCTCAGAGAAGTTTCCGCTGTTCACATCATAGGAAAATGAGCGCAGTTGTTCCGGTTCCCGCCCCAGAATGTTGATTCCGTAAAATTTGTGCAGTAACGCAGTCGTGTCATCACCGTTGAACTCAACTATCCAGAAAGAACCGGACTTTTCCAGTGCCATCACCGGAGCGCAGTAACAGCACAAATCATTGATGTAAACTGCAAGCGGTGAAGCGATATGCCGCCGGGAAACTCCGGGCGTGGAAGCTATCAGCTGCCAGAGTTCATTATTCAAAACATCACAGAGAAGTGAAATCTTTTCAGCACCGCGCTTCATCAAACCGGTGATCCGACAGTTTTTATCCTCCAGTTCCCGGAGAAAGCAAAGTTTGTGATCGCGGGAACTGTCACCGTAAATCATCCGTTCAAACTCCCGGTCAAAACGCGCTTGCATGGCACATTTCAGCGCTTCTGCCGAAGGATAACGCAAAGCTCCCTCTTCGGTAAAACCATAAAACGCCTGCCGGACAAAATCGTGAAGCAACCGGAAAATATATTCATCCAGCGTAATGCGGTTGCGGTATTCGTGAAGTTGCCGGAGCGCCGGTTCTGCCAGCGGATCGGCTCCGGCACGGGCATCCCGATAGAACAAAACTGCTTTGCGCGGACACAATTCCCGCATACGGTGGCGGTAACGCGACCAGGCATGAAGCGGATAATCAAAGTATTCCATAGGGAAAAATTCTCCGCACCTGACCACTCTTTATCCAGCCGTCATATTCATCCAAACGCACACGCATCCACGAATTGCGCTCATCCAGCAGTTTAAGTGAAGTTCCGCCATTGACTGTCGTGATGACTGAACCTGAGTTTTCAGCCGGCAACGACCTCAATTCCACGGTTTTCCCGGTCACAAGCAGCAGTTCCGGAGAATAACTGCTATCCCTCTGTTCCAATGCCGCCAACAGCGACAGTACCGTAAGAAAAAGTACCAATGCGGCAATACTCCAACGCCAGATTCGCGCTCCACGCCCCCGCAATATCAGCAGTATGCAAAGCAGAAAGAATCCCCATGCCGCGCACAGCAGATATTGATCCGGCCGGAAAAGAGTGTCCCGGAACTCCACCAGACGGGAGGTGAAATCGTTCTCATGTTCCAGCGGCAACTGCAGTTTTTCCCGGGTCAAATGCAAATTGGCACGGCATTCATGATCGCGGGGGGCAAGCAGTTGCGCCCGGGTGAACCAGAGCAGAGCTTCCGGATAGTTCCCCAGACGGTATTCCGCACAACCGAGATTATAAAGCAATGGTACAGACAGTCCGTTTCCGTCAAGCGCCCGGCGGAACTCTTCGGATGCCAAAGTATAATTTCCGGAAACATAGGCGGCACTTCCTTTATCCGGAAGCGAGACTGCAACAAGCGTAAATGCGGCAAATCCCGCAACTATCACCGCCAGATGCTTGAGAAAATGCACCAACTTTCCCCGCACTCCCGGAGAAAGTTCTGCCATGCTCCCGCCCGGAGCAAAACCGGCAGAAGCGAGATTGGCAAAAAACTGCTTCAAATCCTTATCATCCAGAGCATCAGCAATATCCTGCGCCGTGGCGCCGGGGGGAAGTTCCAGCAATTCAGCCAGATCAGCCAAACCGTGGGAGTGGAAACACATTACCGGATCGGAAGAAGTTTTTATCTCCTCCGCAAGAGCCCGGACACGCTCTCTGGTTTCCCGGCGGCGGCGGCGGCGTGCCGCATTGAAACCTTTACCGAAGCGGCGGTAAAGCAAGTCCAGCACAACCAGAAGGATCCCGGCTGAAATCAGGGCGATGATACTGTATTTCTGATTAGCAAGCAACGGTGTTGCAATGGTACCGGGAGTGACTTTCTTCAAGTAACGCAAACTATCATCTACAGGCATTACAGGCGCCGGAGCGGTAGTTTTCTTTACCGGAGCCGGAGCAGCTTCCGGAGTTTTCACATCGACACTGCCGGGAGTGACTGCCAGCACGGGAGAAAATCCGAAGGTCTGATATTTGCCCGTTTCCGGGTCGAACACGGCAAACTTCAGTTCGATTCTTTTTTCTCCGGGCGAAAGCGGAATCAAAGCGTAACGGAGAGAGATACGTCCGTTTTTGCGCACCACTTCCGGCGGATAAACCCGGAAACCGGAGAGCTTCACTTCCGGAGTTTTAAACATCGGGTCATTGATATCGGCGCCCGGAGTTTGCGGAATGAGGGTAATTTCCAGTTCAACGATCTCTCCACTGCGGCAGCCCGGTGAGGAGAGTTTGGCGTTGACCTGCCATTTTCCGGCAATCCCCAAGTCCTGAAATCCAGCCGGAACCGGCGGAGGAGGAACAACTTCAACTCCGTTGGCATCTTTCAACAGCACACTCAACTGCCGGGGCTGACCGAAGCTCATTCTGGAACCGAAAAACGAGTCAAAGATATCGTCATCAAAACCGCCGTTGTCGATTTGCCGCAATTCCCGTACCGACAAGACCAATGTTGATTGCGGATAAAATTTTCCACTGGCAGTGACCCGGACAGTACCCCGCAAGGGGTAGACGGTGTACACTTTGGAATTGACCGCAGTCCGGTAGGGGGAAAGTAATTGAAGCTGCTGCCGGGTACGGGTGTTGGTCAACAGCACGGAACCGGGAAAATCTTCCAGACGGAAATCATTTATGCCCATGACATTGAGGTTTTCCGGAACAAAGATATCCATGTGCAGTTCCACTTTTTCTCCGGGGCGGAGCGGACGGTCGGGAAGAGTGGTAAATTCTCCGTAAGGTTGAGCCTGAGCGGCATCACCGTGCAACTGGCGCTCCGGCGATATTTCCACCGTCAGCTCCCGGGATGCAGCCTCGCCGGAAGCAGTGCGCAGCCGGATGGGGGGAATGACCAGTTTTCCAGCTTTCAAGGCGGTAAACTGCCGGATGTATTCCATGGTCATCTCCCGGACACCGTTGCGTATGCTCATCATGGTACGCTCTGAACGCATGTTGCGGTTCCACCGGGCAAGCTCTCCCAGCGGCGGCAGAATAAGCTCCGCCGAACCGGAATCATTTCCGGAAGCTGAGATCACCACGGAAACCTGATCTCCGACTGCCGGAGACGACGGGCGCAGTGTCACTTTGATTTCACCGGCACCGGCAGGCAAAATAATTGCCGCCACTGTCAACAACACGGAAAAAAACATCTTCTTCATCGTCATCACCAATCCTTTTCCACCTGACGCGCCGGTTGGTTGGAACGGTGGCGGCGCTGTAAATTTTTACGCATATTTGCGGCTTCATCATTGAGCAGTTTAAGCTGTTGTTCTCTGGAGCTGCGGGCATCCTGCTTCTTTTTGGCTTCTTCCGCTGCGGCAGGAGCAGTCTGTTTCTGCTTTTTCTCCTGCGGCTTTCCGGAATCGACACCGGAAGGATTCTTCTCCTGCGATTTTCCCTCCTTTTTTTCCTCAGGTTTTCCCAGATGTTCCACCGCCTTATCCAGATGTTTCTGAATCTCTTGCGGGGCAGCATTCTGCGCAAGTTTCTCTCCGGCAGAACGCAACTCTTCGCGGGCGGCGGAAGCTTGCTGACGGAGTTTTTCCTGCTTATTTTCCCGGGCGGAGTTTTCCAAATCCTGTGCCGCCTGCTCCGCCTGACGTATCGAATTCTGCTGATTCTGCTGATTCTGCTGATTCTGCTGGTTCTGCTGATTCTGCTGGTTCTGCTGATTTTTCTGCTGTTGCTGCTGGTTCTGCTGATTTTGCTGAGCTGCCTGTTGAGCTTTCTTCTGAGCATCCTGCTGTTTCTTTTTCAGCTCTTCGATCTGTTTTTTCAATTTTTCCAGCTGCTTTATATCCAGTTCCAACTGGCGCAAATTGACAGCGGCGCCCGAAGCAATGGAAGAATTTTTTGCCAACGCCTGACGGTAAAGTTCCGCCGCCTGATCCATCACACTGCGACTGCGCTGAAGCTCTTTCAATGCCGAGTCCAACTGCTGACCGCTGAACTGCCGGGTTGCCGCAGTCAAAGCCTTTCGGCTCTCCAGATGGTGTGCGACTGCCAGATTATGCAAAGCACGGCTCTGCAATTCCACATTCCCGGCAGACTTTTTTATCACCTCTTCGTAGAGAGGCAAAGCTGAGGCATCTCCTTTTTCCTGACGGGAACGCGCCAGATTGTACAACTGCAAAGGATCTCCGGGAAGCACCTCGCGGGTTTCCGGAACTTTTTCCGCCGCAGAAGCCGTCAACGTCAGCACCGAAATCAAAACCAGACCTGCACGGATTTTTCCCGGCACTTCCGAAAGCAGGGCACTGCAAAGCAGGAGAATAAAACCTGCGGCAAAAAACCAGGTGAATTCATCTTCGATCTGCCGGGAAACCGCAGATTTCCGTTCCACACTGTCCAGTTTTTTCAACTGCTGTACAATCGCCGCAGCTCCGGTATTGCCGACCGTACTGCGGATATACATGCCATCTGTGGATGAGGCGAACTTTTTCAAACTTTCCTCATCCAAACGGCTCGCCGCCGGAGTACCGTTGCGGTCGCGGATAAAACCGCCCTTGCCGTCCGGAACCGGTGCGGCAACTGCCGGGTCGCCCATTCCGGCGATGATAAGCGGTATCTTCTTCGCCTTGAAGCGTTCCAGATAACGCACAGCATTACCGCTGAGCGCTTCGCCGTCGGTCAGCATCAATACTGCACAATGGTGTCCTTCTGCCGCCGTCAGCGCCCGGTCTGCGGTCCGCAGTGCCCGTTCAATATTGGTTCCGCCTTCCGGAACGGCAGAGGTGTCAAGTTCGTTGATATACTCTTTCAACGCTTCCGGGTCGGCGGTCAACGGACAACTCAAAAATGCATTTCCGGCAAAAGCGATCAACCCGAACCGGTCGCCCGGAGAGGAGTCAATCACTTCGCGCAAGAGATATTTGGCATGTTCCAGACGGGACGGAGGAAGGTCTGTCGCGCGCATACTTTTGGAGACATCAAAGATCACCATAATATCTCTTCCGGTCTGTTTGAACGGAAGCGCTTTTTCCTTCCAGTAGGGACGGGCAGCTCCGCAAATGATGGCGGTCATCCCCGCCATCAGGAAAAAGAATTTCCAATGGCGGCGCCTCCGGGAGAGGTGAAGAGCTTCCGGATCATTGGCACGATTGCCCAGAAGTTTGAACAGCAAACGTTTTTTACGCTGGGCGGCACCGGCGTAGAGGAAGATTCCGGCAATCAGAAGTGCCGGTATCAGCAACAGAATGTAGATTTCAGCATATTTCATTATAAACTCTCCGTTTTTCCTCTCTGAAGAATATAATCACAAAACGAGAAAAATCAAGTATTGTATTATAAAAAAACAATTAACGGCGGCGCCTCGCGGGCAATCTTGCTCCTGTCCTCCGTAGCCATCAAGGCGAAGGAGGATGCCGCACGATGCATCCGCCGGTCGAGTTCATGGCAGTTTTGAGAACATAAGCTCGTCTTGGAATAGTGATGCGAGGCGGTTGCCGCCGAGCGCGCGCACCTGGACGAAGCGAACCGCCGGTCAACAGCCGGCGGACGCGCTGAAGAAATTCAGCGCGGGCGGAGGAAGCCGAGCAGTAAGCCGCGAGGTCAG
>JAFTRX010000062.1 GCA_017462015.1 Lentisphaeria bacterium | reverse complement strand
TTTCTCCAAAAAATCTCCCTGCGGCGGCGGGAGAGCCGCCTCGCCGCTCGTGCTTCGCACTCGGCGGTTGCAGTCGATTTTCCGGAGACCTCGCTCTGCGGCATTCCGCAGCTTGCGCTTTGCTCATGCCTTGAGAATGGTTGTTGTTGAATTTTATTATAGTACCTTGCCACAGCGGAGAAGAGCGGGCAATCTTGCTCCTGTCCTCCGTAGCCATCGAGGCGAAGGAGGATGCCGCGCGATTCATCCGCCGGTCGCGAACAAACCATTTTGAACGCAGCTCCACTGGTGGCGCGGCGCAGAGCGCACGCGCATTTTGTTTGCGCAAAACAAAATATGACAAAATCACTTTTTTAAAATCCAATTTTCTTCCACTGAAAAAAATTGAAAAACAATCATTTCGCTGATTTTATTGGATAGCAGTGCAAAAAAATCCTCAGAAAAACCATAAAAGTTGCCTGTCGGTGTTTTTTGGGGGGGCGAGCGCTTCACTCCTGTGGCGCTTTCGCAGTGCCGCAAAAGATTTTTTTGTGAAACGGCCGTGAATTTTTTTTGACATGCTGCTTGAAAACAGACGATGGGAGTGATATATTATTAAGAACAACTATTGTCGTTTTTTTAATCGAAAACAGTGAAAGAGAGGTAAAACCGTGAGTTTTAATCTGCTGGTTTTCATCAAACAGGTGCCGGATACCCAAAATATTTCCGGCGATGCGATGACGCCGGAGGGTACGGTGAACCGTGCTGCTCTGCCGGCAATTTTCAATCCCGAAGACTTGAATGCTCTGGAAATGGCGCTTCAGTTGAAGGATCGTTACGGTGTCAATGTGACAGTTGCCACCATGGGTATGCCCGCTGCTGCCGAAGTTTTGCGTCAGGCGTTGTGCCGCGGCGCTGACCGGGCGCTGCTGGTTACTGACCGCGCTCTCGCCGGTGCGGATACGCTGGCGACCAGCTACACGTTGAGTTGTGTAGCGAAGATGCTCGGAAACATCGACCTTGTTCTCTGCGGCCGTCAGGCTATCGACGGAGATACGGCTCAGGTCGGTCCCCAGATTGCGGAAAAATTGAACATCCCGCAGATCTGCTACGTTGAAGAGGTCATCTCTCTGGAAAAAGGAAAGATCACTGCCCGCCGTTCCATCGAAGGCGGCTATGAGATCCTCGAATCTCCGCTTCCGGCTCTGTTGACGGTCATCGACTGCAACGAACCCCGTCCGGAAAGTGTCAAACTTATGATGAAGTTCAAGCGCGCCCGCAGCGCCGGTGAGATCGCCATGGCGTACAAGAATGATGCCGCTGCCGCAGAAGCTGTCAAAGCGGAGCTCGCTGCCAAAGGACTGCTCATCGAAGAGTATAACGCTGCCGCTATCGGTGCTGATCCGGCGCGTATCGGTTTTACCGGTTCTCCGACCAAGGTCAAGCAGGTTCAGAGCGTGGTTCTGACTGCCGGAGATGCCAAAGAGGTCCCCGCCACGGCTGAAGGAATCGGGGAATTGATGCATGAACTTATCAGCGATCATACTTTAGGGTGAGACGAATGGCTAATATTGGTAATGTTTGGGTCTTCATCGAGCAGGAGCAGGGGAAGATCGCCGGAGTCAGCTTGCAGCTGGTTTCCAAAGGACGTGAGCTTGCCGACCGTCTCGGTGTCAAGCTCGAAGGTGTGTTGTTGGGAGATAATCTTTCCAACTGCATTGATACGCTTTATCACTACGGCTGCGACCGGGTGCTGCTGGCGGAAGATTCCCGTTTGGAACCTTTCACCGTGCTGCCCTACGCCAAGGTGATCATGAAACTTATTCTGGAACATCGTCCGAATATTCTGCTTTTCGGCGCGACGCTCAAGGGCAGAGAGCTTGCCCCGCGTATCGCCTCGGAAAAACTCGCCGGATTGACGGCGGACTGCACTGATTTGCAGATCGATGACTTTGAAGATGTCAAGAATAAAAAGAGTTATACGGACAAACTCATGCAGATCCGTCCTGCGTTCGGCGGAAATATCATCGCTACCATCGTCAACACCTGGGATGATCCCCAGATGGTCACGGTGCGTGAAGGCGTGATGAAGCTGGGTGAACCCGATCTCTCCCGCAAGGGCGAAGTGGTCAAGGTTCCCGTGGAGCTGGACGAAACTGATACGGTCGTCAAGGTTATCGAACGTGTGCGCGCAGAAAAGAAGGTTGACCTTCAGGGCGCTCAGATCATCGTCGCCGGTGGTTACGGTGTCGGTTCCAAAGAGAACTTCAAGCTGATTTATGATCTTGCCGAAGCTATCGGCGGTGAAGTCGGTGCTTCCCGTGCCGCGGTCGATGCCGGTTGGATCGATCACGATTATCAGGTCGGACAGACCGGTGTTACCGTCCGTCCGCGTCTCTACATCGCCTGCGGTATCTCAGGTTCCATTCAGCATTGCGCCGGTATGAGCGAGTCCAAGAAGATCATTGCGATCAACACTGATCCGGATGCTCCGATTTTCAGTCTGGCGCATTACAAGATCGTCGGTGATCTCAATCAGGTCATTCCGCAGATGATTAAGGCTTTCAAGGCAAAGCAGCAGTAACCATAGGGAGAGTATTGCAATGAACTTTTTCCTCGACAATAAAGACCTCGAATTTACGCTGCGTAACCTCGATCTTGCCGAAGTTACCCGTATGCGCGAGAAAAATTATGAGAACGCCGCCAAGTTTGATACCGCTCCGGTCGATTATGCCGATGCGCTGGATAACTTTACCAGAGCGTTGAAGATCGTCGGCGAAATCGCCGGTGACCGTATCGCCCCCCGTGCCCGCGAAGTCGATCAGAACGGTGCGCAGTTCGTTGACGGCAAGGTCATCTATGATCCGCTGACCGTCAAGAACCTGGACGAACTTGCCAAAGCCGGTATCATGGGCGTTATGCTTGGACACGAATACGGTGGTTTGAACTTCCCCGCTTCTGTCTATACCATGATGACTGAAATCGTTTCCCGCGCCGATGCATCTTTGCAGAACATCTTCGGTTTGCAGGATATTGCTGAGACCATCAACTTCTTCGGTAACGAAGAGCAGAAGAAACAGTATCTTCCCGGATTTGCCTCCGGCGAATATGACGGTGCCATGGACTTGACCGAACCGGAATACGGTTCTGACTTGCAGTCCGTCCGTCTGCGCGCCTATCAGGACGAAAACGGTCAGTGGTATCTTAACGGTATGAAGCGTTTCATCACCAACGGTTGTGCGAAAGTGCACCTGGTGCTGGCGCGTTCCGAAGAGGGTACGACCGACGGCCGCGGACTTTCCATGTTTATTTGTGAAGCGTGTCCGCAGCTGGTGGTGCGCCGTATCGAAGACAAGATGGGTATCCATGGCGTTGCCACTTGCGAACTTCAGTTCAATGACGTTCCGGCTCAGCTCTGCGGTAAGCGCCGCATGGGACTTATCCGTTATGTGATGAGTTTGATGAACGGAGCCCGTGTTGCCATCAGTGCGCAGGCGCTGGGTATCGCGGAAGCCGCGTACCGCGAAGCGAGAAAGTATGCTTCCGAACGTGAACAGTTCAAAAAGAGCATTGATAAATTCCCGGCTATTTTCAGCATGCTCAGCTCCATGAAGGTGAAACTTACCGCCATGCGTGCCATGCTTTATGAAACCACCCGGGTGGTCGATTTGCGCAACGCGTACACCGAGCTGGTGGAAACCGGAGCTCCCACGGCGGAAGACCGTGCGTTGCAGAAGTATTATACCAAACTTGCCGCGCAGATGACTCCGATGTGTAAAGCGCTGTGTACCGAAGGTGCCAACAGCATTGCCTACGACACCATCCAGATTCACGGCGGTACCGGTTACATGCGTGACTTCAACGCGGAACGTTACTACCGCGATGCGCGTATCACCAACATCTACGAAGGTACGACCCAGCTTCAGGTGGTCGCCGCCATCGGTGGTGTGATGCAGCGTGATGCCGATCAGCGCATGGGCGAATTGTTCGCGCTGGAACTCCCTGCTGAATTGGCTGCGTTGCGCGACAAACTCAAAGCTCTGCACGAAAAACAGTTGGAAGCGGTCAAGTTCGTTTCTGAAAAACGTACTGCCGACGGCAGCAAAGATATTGCCTATCACGATCTGGTCGCCCGTTCCCTCGTGGAGATGGAGACGATGATTCTGGTCGGTTTGCTGCTGTTGCGTGACGGTGCGGTTTGTGCTGAACGTGCGCCGATTGCGGAACGCTTCGTTTTGGATGCGGTCAGTGAGTTTGAACGTCGTTACATGGTTGTCACCTCCGGTGATGATCTGTTGATTGCCAATCACCGCGACATTATTGATTACTGATAAAGGTATATTGGGAGATAACGTTTATGAATAACACTTATCTTGCACGGGCGCGGCAGAAAATTTCTGATCCGCAGATCCTTTCGGTCGTTGCGTCTAAGCGTGCCAAACAGCTCGCTGCCGGCGGACGTCCGATGATCAAATGTGATTCTGAAAATCTCTTGGACATCGCGCTTCTGGAGATCGCCGAAGGATTGCTCTCCTACGAGTTCGGTGACGAAACTGCTCCGGAAGCTGTCGAAGAGACGGCTGCTTCCGATGCAGAAAAAGTTTCCGCAGAGTAATTTATAAAAGAGGTCTATCGCAAAACCTCGTCTTGAAACAGTGATGCGAGGCGGTTGGAGCCTTCGCGCGCTCACCTGGACGAAGCGAACCGCCGGTCAACAGCCGGCGGACGCGCTGAAGAAATTCAGCGCGGGCGGAGGAAGCCGAGCAGTAAGCCGCGAGTTCAGCCGATGTAATCGGCTGAACGCAGGCGCTGTAATCGAAGGAAAATACCAACAAACGTTGCGCGCGACGGGGAACTGGAAAAGAGGGGAGTCCGGCGGGGAGAAAGCCGGAAC
>JAFTRX010000011.1 GCA_017462015.1 Lentisphaeria bacterium | reverse complement strand
GCTTACTGCTCGGCTTCCTCCGCCCGCGCTGAATTTCTTCAGCGCGTCCGCCGGCTGTTGACCGGCGGTTCGCTTCGTCCAGCCTGCGCGCTCGGCGGCAACCGCCTCGCATCACTATTCCAAGACGAGGTTTTGCAACAGCTCCTTTTTTTTATAAGAACAACCTGCGGCGGGAATCTCGTCGCGCGCATTTTTCGTAATGCAAAAGGAGCATGCGCGAGATGCTGTTGCGAAAGAATTTTTTATGGAAAATCAGGAATTCAGGCACAAAAAATGGAGGCGTGAATCGGAATCGAACCGATCTAAGCGATTTTGCAGACCGCTGCCTAACCTCTTGGCTATCACGCCTCGTGACAGTTACTTAATATAGCACATTTGCCAGGTATGTCAAGCAAATTTTTGAAAATTTTGCAAAAAAACACAGTTATCTCATAGAAAAACATTTTTACACCGACATTTCGCGCCGCCACCAGTGGGAATGCGTTCAAAATGGTCTGTTCGCGACCGGCGGATGGATCGCGGAGCAAGGTTGCGGGTAAATCAAGGCGACAACGAAGGAGTGGACTACTGTCCATGACTGAGTGGGCGTCCGCCGATTTGCCCGTAAGATTGCCCGCGAGGCGCCGCCGCAAACGCGTTTTTTCCAATATAAAATGCATTTACAACTTGACGAAGCGGTAGATACACGTTATATTAAATAATGAATGTGTTTTTATGTAAAAATAATCATAGGAAAAACAATTAAATATGTTTGATTCACTGAGTGACAAACTCCACGCAGTATTTAAAAAGCTGCGCGGAGAGAGCCGCCTTTCGGAATCCAATATCGCTGAAGCGATGCGGGAGATCCGTCTGGCTCTGTTGGAAGCTGATGTCAATATCGACGTTGCATCTGCATTTATCGAAAAGGTCAAAAGCGAATGTCTCGGACAGGAGGTTTTGCGCAGTGTTACGCCCGGACAGCAGGTTGTCCGCGTGGTCAACGATGCTATTATTGAACTGCTCGGCGGCGGTGTCCGGGAGCTTGAATTCAAGAGCAAACCGTCGGTCATCATGCTGGTCGGTCTCCACGGCAGCGGTAAAACCACCACTGCCGGTAAGCTGGCTTTGAAGCTGAAACGCGATGGAAAGCGCGTTATGCTGGTTGCCGGTGACGTTTACCGTCCGGCGGCTATCGACCAGTTGGAAACTCTCGGCCGGGAGATCGGCGTTCCGGTGCATGTGGAACGCACCAGTGTCAATGTCGCCGCTATCGCATCGGATGCGGTGGCTGAGGCGAAAGCTCAGGGAATGGATTGTGTTATTATCGACACCGCCGGTCGCTTGCAGATCGATGATATGATGGTGCAGGAGCTTATCCGTATCCGTCAGGCGGTGTTGCCGGAT
Source organism: Lentisphaeria bacterium (assembly GCA_017462015.1). Classification (GTDB taxonomy): domain Bacteria; phylum Verrucomicrobiota; class Lentisphaeria; order Victivallales; family Victivallaceae; genus UBA1784. The sequence goes on along the minus strand of JAFTRX010000011.1, from coordinate 29,465 downwards.
GATATTCTTCTGGTTGCCGATGCCGCGTTGGGTCAGGAAGCGGTTTCCGTCGGTCAGCACTTCCACGAAGCGTTGACTCTGACCGGTTTTATTTTGACCAAGTTGGATGGTGATGCCCGCGGCGGTGCCGCACTCAGCATCCGTCAGGTGACCGGAGTTCCCATTAAATTTGCCGGTATGGGTGAAAAACTCGATGCGTTGGAGGTGTTCCATCCTGACCGTATGGCAAGCCGTATCCTCGGCATGGGTGACGTGGTTTCTCTTGTGGAAAAAGCGGCTGCCGAAATCGACGAAGAAGAGTCGAAAAAACTTTACGACAAGCTTAAAAAGAATCGTTTTGACTATAACGACTTCCTTACCCAGCTCAAGCAGATCTCCCGTCTGGGCGGCATGGAGAGCATTTTGAAGTTTCTCCCCGGCGGCAGACAGTTGAGCGATGCAATGGCGGGTGTCGATACCGGTGCATTGAAACGTATGGAAGCGATGGTGTTGTCCATGACCCCGGCAGAGCGGGAAAATCCGGATCTGATGGACTTTTCCCGGCGCAAACGTATCGCTAAAGGTTGCGGTATGCCGACGGAGGCGGTCAGCTCTTTTATCAAACAGTTTGAGATGATGCGCAAGATGATGCGTCCCGGCGGCATGCTGGGCAAGATGATGGCAGGCGGCGCCATGCCGGAGTTTGTTCCCGGCGGCGGCTTGCAGTGTGCACCTGCGGCATTGAGCAAAAAAGAGCAGGAAAAACGGAAAAAATTGGCGAAACTTGCAAAAAAAGAGCGTGCCAAGCAGCGCAAGAAAAAACGTTGAAGCAAGTACAGGAGACAGAGTTATATGTTGGGTGCAGTATTAATTGTTTTGCTGGGATTCTTCACTGCTGCCGGAACTTCGCAGCTGTGGGGTGAAGTTTGGGGTATCATCTGCGGTGTACTGGCAGTGGTCATCGGCTGGGTGGTTCTGGGTTTGCTGTTGCGCCGTGCGATCATGGGAAAGCAGATGAAGATACAGCAGATCATCGAAGCCGGGCAAATCAAAGCCAACCGTCAGATCGAGATGTTCAGCCGCCGTCCGCAGTCCAGTATGAACGGGATCCGTCCGGTGATTGAAAAAATCCAGCGCGATGCTACTTTGGAAGCGCTGAATGCTACTGACGATTTCAAATCGCTGTTCAAATGGAATCCGATGCTGAAAAAGCAGGTCAATTCCATGAAGGTGCAGCTTTATTTCCAGTTGCGGGACAACAAGATGGTCGATACGCTTCTGCCGCAGGCGATGATGCTTGATCCGCAGACAGTTGCGATCAAACTCGTGCGCATGTACCGCACGGATGATGAGAAGATCGACACCTTTTTCAAGCGTACTATCGGTCGGTTCCGGGGCGATACCCGGGCGTTTATCGCGTGCGTTTATGCGTGGATAAAGTTGAAAAAAGATGAACTTCCCAAAGCGCTGGATGCGTTGCTTCAGGCGAAAAAACTCAGCGACCATCAGGTGTTGCTGGACAATATCGAAAATTTGCAGAATGGCAAAGTAAAACACTTCAGCAACTCCGGTTTTAACGAGATGTGGTATGCGCTGATGCTGGAAGAACCCAAGGTCAGCAAGCAGCAGCGCCGTTCCGGCCGCATGTATTGATTTAACTTTGCAAAGGAAAAGGCACGTCGGCAGCAGTATGAAAAAAATCTTTTCCCAATGTGGGGAGTTTATGATTTTTCTCGGTGCGGTTGCCGGAGCAGTGCCGGAACTCTTCCGCCGCCGTACCCGGCGTTGGCGGGAGTTTTTTTATTATGCGGAGTTGTGCGGTTTTCAATCGCTGCCGATCGTCATCATGCTTTGTTTTCTGATGGGCGTGGTATTGGGCATACAGGGCGCGATTCAGATGCGCAAGGTCGGTACGGAGATCTTTATGGTCGATTTGATTGGATTTTCCGTGCTGAAAGAGCTGGGACCGCTGATGGTTGCCATCATCGCCACCGGACGTGCGGGGTCGGCATTTGCTGCCGAAATCGGTACGATGAAGGTCAACGAAGAGTTGAGTGCCTTGCGGACGATGGGCAGTGATCCTGCCGGATTTCTGGTGTTGCCCAAACTGTGTGCGATGGTAATTTCTTTGCCGTTGCTGAGTGTGTGCGGGGATGCGGCCGGTATTCTCGGCGGGATGTGTGTCGGCGTGTCGGTACTGGAAATCCCGGTCGCGGCGTATTGGCTGCGGACGGTGGATGTGTTGAATATTGCCGCTTTGACCGGCGGACTGGTAAAAAGTGCCGTGTACGCGATATTGATTACGCTTGCCGGATGTTATTGCGGCTTTACTTCAAGCGGTGATGCGCAAGGTGTCGGCCGCGGAGCGACGCGCGCGGTGGTGATGTCGATTTTTCTGGTGGTCATATCCGATGCGGTAATGACACTGCTTTTCTCATTTATCGGGTGGTAAAGAAGATGGATGTGCCGCAAAAAAATATCATCCCGGCAGTGGAAGTTCGTGATCTTGCCATCGGATACGGTGACCGTATTGTGCTGGAAAAGTTGAATTTTACCATCGATCCCGGTGAAGTGGTCTGCATTATGGGAGGTTCCGGATGTGGCAAAAGTACGCTTTTAAAACATATAATCGGACTTTACCAACCGTTGAAAGGTGATATTTTCATCCGCGGAGAAAGCATGGTGAATGCCGCCGGCGAGCGGAAAAAAGCGTTGATGCGTTCTCTGGGAGTCACTTATCAGGGCGGGGCGCTGTTCGGCTGGATGAGCGTTGCAGAGAATGTGGAGTTCCCGTTGCGTGAATATACGGAGCTTACGGCGGCGGAGCGGCGGGAGAGAGTTCAGGAAAAGCTCGCTCTGGTCGGGTTGGAAAAATTCGGTTCGTTTATGCCGGCGGAACTTTCCGGCGGTATGTGCAAACGTGCCGGACTTGCCCGGGCGTTGGCACTGGAGCCGGATTTGCTCTTTTTTGATGAACCGTCAGCCGGATTGGATCCGCTGAGTTCAGCCGGATTGGATAAGTTGATTTTAGATTTGCGGGAACGTACCGGAGCTACGATCGTGGTGGTTACGCATGAGTTGGACAGCGTGTTCACCATCGGAGACCGGGCGTTGATGCTGGACAGAGAACGCCGGACACTGGTCGCTGACGGTAAACCTGCGGAACTTATAAAGGAGTATGCCGGAAGCTGGGTCGGTGATTTTTTGAGCCGCAATGGAACAGCGAACCGCTGATAACAGGAGAATGGATATGGATGAGCGTAAAAATCAACTGCGGACAGGGATATTTGTCACCTTGTCGCTGGTATTGCTGGTATTGATGCTGTTTTACTTCGGATTGTCGGAGATGTTTGTGCGCCGCGCGAAGGCGGTGACTTGCTTTGCCGAATCAGTGCAGGGATTGAGTGTCGGCAGTGAAGTCAAGTTTTGCGGAGTGCGGGTCGGTGAGGTCACTGACATTTCGATTTTGTCCCGGGAAAAGCTGATAAAAGTCGATATGGCGATAGAATTGAAGCACTTCAAAGGTGTTGATGAATCCGGTGACGCCGATGTTCGGGATATGAGTTTCCGGGATTTTATGGAAAAGGAGATGAAAGAAGGTTTGCGCTGCCGGTTGGAATTTCAGGGGATAACCGGAATGAAATATGTAAGTCTGGACTATTTTTCCAAATCCGGAGATATACCGGTCGCGCCGGTGGAAGTGCGCGAAGAAGGCGCTTTTTATATCCCGGCGGTAAGTTCGACGTTCAAGGATATTCTGGTCGCGTTGACCAATGCGGTCGACCGGCTGTCGAAGATGAAGTTTGAAACGTTATTTGGCGAGGTCGAAAGCGTACTGAAAGAGCTCAACAGCCGCCTTGCCGATCCGGCGCTTGGCTCTTCGCTGAAGAATATCAGCCGCTTGACGGCGACATTGGAAAAATCTGCCGGAAACGTCTCCCGCGTGTTCAGCGAGGAACGGATGGAAAAGCTGGTGAGCGTATTTGAGCAGAATCTGGTCAATTATAACCGGCTTGCCAAGCAGTTGGAAAAGATTTCACAGGATATGAAATTGCCGGAGAGTGCCTCCGGTTTCCGGGATATGACCGCCGCCGCCATTGAAATCCGTCAGGAGTTGACCGTAACATTGCAGAAACTTGGCGAAACGCTTGAGTCAATACGCCGTCTGGCGGAACAGATCAACCGCGATCCCGGATTTATTTTCGGTGGTGCAAGAAAGAGTCAGAGAACAGAGGAGTGACGGGGATGGATGAGTTTGACAGCAAAATAGCTGTGTTGTTGGAGCAGGAGACGGCATATACCGCCGATGCGTACCGTTTTGTCGCCGATGCGGTGACCTATACGGTTGGCAATTTGCCGGAACACCGTCATGTGACGGCATTGGAATTGCTCAAAGGTGCGCGGGAGCTGGCGATAAAAAATTATGGTGCCGTTGCCTGCGAAGTGATGCGTGAATTCGGTCTGCATACGGCATCGGATGTGGGCAAAGTTGTTTATTTGCTTATTTCCATAAATTTGCTTTCGGCATCTGAGGATGACGATTTGACCGATTTTGACATTGATTTTGCTCCGGTACCGGCGTTGTGCGAGCAGGAAGTCGCGGCATCGGAAACGGAGTTTCATACGATAATAGATTGATTCAGACAGGAATGAAGAATGGATTTTCTTAAGAACACCCGCTGTTGTGAACTTGACAATGGTTTTAAAATATATTTCTTTCACCGGCCGGGACCGGCGGTGGAGATGCAGATATATGTTGCCACCGGCAGTGTGCATGAAGGAAAGTTTCTGGGATGCGGGTTGTCGCACTTTTTGGAACACATGCTGTTTCAAGGATGCCGCAACTTCCCCGGACACGCGGTTTCCGACACCGTGACCGCACTCGGCGGTGATCTCAATGCTACGACATGGTGCGACCGCACCTGTTACCGGATGACACTGCCGCGCGACCACTGGAAAACCGGTGTCGATATGCTGAGTTCCATGGTGCAGTTCCCGGAGTTGCCGGAGGAACGTTTTATTGCTGAGCGGGATGTGATTTTGCGGGAATGTGAGCGCGGCATGGATAATGTCGGTTCCCGGATGTATGAAAAGATGGTGAAACTGATGTTCCAGCGCCATCCGTTGCGCCATCCGATTATCGGTTACAAAGATATGATTGCCACAGTCACGCGCGATATGGCATTGGAGTACCATGAAGCGCGTTACGCGCCCAACCGGTCATTTGCGGTTGTGGTGGGAAATTGCGAATGGGAAGAGCTGAAGGAATATTTTTCCGGGAAAATGTCGGATTGGAAACGGAAAAATCTGGCAGAAATGACTTTCCCCGTGGAGAGTGTGCCAGTCGGAGGACGCTCGGAAGAGTTTGTTTTCAACGATGCGGTATCGCGGGTGATGTGGGGCGTGCAGCTGCCGGAATACGGCAGTCCGGTACTGCCGGCGGCGGATATACTTTTCGGAATGATCGGTACCGGAGAAAGCTCTTTTGTCAATACGGAACTGGTGATAAATTCTTCGTTGGCGCTGAATGGGCGGAGTTTCTGTTTTGCGCTGGCTGATCAGGCGATGGCAGGAGTCAGTATCGAAGCGGAAAACCGGAAACTTCCGGCGATGGAAAAGGCGTTGAACAAACTGCTGGAACGTTGTGCCAAAGGCGAGTTCAGTGCCGCCAGAATGGCACGGGAACAGCAGCAGCAGTGCGCTGACCGTCTGCGGACATTGCGCAGTATATTGAGCATTGCCGGTGAGATCGCCGAAGGGGTTATTCATGCCGGAGATCCGGGCGCCGGAGACCGGTTCATTGAACAGCTGCAGAAGGTGGAGTTCGACCAGGTGCGCGAAGTTGCGCAAAATATCCTCGGTTCAGACCAGTGGGTGAAAATCCGGCAGCTGCCGCGTGCGAAAGTTGCGCAGTATGAGAGAACCGAACAAAGTTCAGTTATTGAAACTGCGCAAATCCCGTCCGGAGGGACGATGTTGTGGGCGCCGGATTATTCGTTGCCGTTGAGCTGTTTTTCGCTGATCGTGCCCGGAGGGACGATTTATGAAAAAGCCGGGCAGGGGGGATTGTCCCAGTTGTGCGCTTCGATGATGTGCGCGAAAGTTCCCGGCATGAGTGAAGAAACCATATTGAAAAAGCTGGATGAATTGTGCATCGACATTGATATTTCCAGTGGAAGCAATTCCCTTATGCTGGATTTCAGCGTGCCGGAGCGGAAGTTCCGGGCGGCGGTGAAGTTTGTTGGCGAACTGCTCGCCAATGCGGAGTTTACTCCGGTTATACTGGAACGGGAACGCAATTATCTGCTCTCCCGGCTTCAGGTGCGGCGGGAAAATCCGGTGAAAGCCGCACTGGACAGCGCTCAGCGGACGATGTACGGTGAGCATCCATACGCCAATGGAACTGCCGGAGAACTTACTGCAATCAAAAATATGACCTTGAAAGATGTGCAGGATTTTTACCGTGATCTGTGGTGTCCGGCAAAGTGTGCGTTTGCCTTTGGCGGAGCGTGTTCGCGCAAAGATGCTGAAATGCTCTCCGAGATGCTGGCGCAGAAACTTTTCGCAAACGCCGGCAACGCCCGCAATCTGCCGGAACGTCCGGCGTTTCCGGATGATGTGTGCCGCAAAGAGTTGACACTCCCCCGGGAACAGACGGTGGTGCTGAGGACGCTGCCCGGTGTGGCTCTGGATGATCCGGATGCGGTGACGGCGCTGGATATTCTGGCGAATATGGAGAACGGTCTTGGCTCCAATTTGTTCAAAGAGGTGCGGGAAAAGAACGCGTTGAGTTATTCCGTCGGAATGACGTACAGCTGCGGTTTTCATCCGGGAACGGTGACCTTTTACGCAATGACCACGCCGGGGGCGCAGGATAAGGTGTTGGAGCTTTTTGAACAGGAGATCAGCCGGTTGGCGCAGGGGAATTTCAGCGATGATGAGTTTTGTTCTGCACGGCGCGGCGCGGCTTTTGATGCTGAAATGAGCTTGAGTAAACCTGAATCGCTGTTGAGAACGGCGCTGCTGGATCACTATTACGGGCTGGATGCCGCGAAGGTTTTGGAAAAAAGTGCGAATATCCGGAACTTCTCAAAAGAGGAGTTTATCCGGAAAGTCAATGAAATATTGAGTGCCAAATCCGGATGTTCGGTGGTTCTGCTCCCGGAAAAGTGATGTGACCGGTTTGTGCAAACGACGGCGCCTCGCGGGCAATCTTGCGGGCAAATCTTCGGACTTATCCTCGGTCGAGTACAGTCGTACACTCCCTCGGCTTCGCCTTGATTTACCCGCAACCTTGCGCCACGATGCATCCGCCGGTCGAGTTCATTCTTTTTCTGAACCTTTGCGGCGGCGCCTTGGGTAGCAATCAGCGGAACGCTGATTGCGTGAAGAGCGCCTCCGGCGCGTGAAGATGTGAAGGTGTGAAGTGCGCCCTTGCGGGCGTAAGGATGTGATTTTTTTTATTCTTGAGGCAATCTTGCTCCTGTCCTCCGTAGCCATCAAGGCGAAGGAGGATGCTCCACGATGCATCCGTCAGTCTTCGCGTAAAGCTACGCCCGGACAAGCCGGTCGCGACAAAGTATTTTGAACGCAGTGTCACTGGTGGCGCGGCGCAGAGCGCACGCGCGTTTTGCTTTCAGCAAAACAAAATCGAATTTACTTGGACGCAGTTCAGCGAGATGGTTGCCGGTCAATCCTGCTTTTCGATTTTTACGTAGTTGAACCGTATCTTGCCGGTCCGCTGATTTGCCAAGAGATTGCCCACAATGCGCCACCGCAGGTTGTATTTTTCACAAAAAATGAGACAATACCTATATGCTTAATGCACTGTCAGCCGGGGAGGCTGACAGTGCATTGAGTACAGTCGGATCATGGACTTTTTTCAGCGGGCAGATTTGGCGGCGGCTTTACCCTCTTTTTTCAGAAGTTCCGGCATTCCTGCTGCCGCGGCGATGCGGTGGGGAATGTCGCTGTTTTCCAGAGGAGACTTGAAGTGTTCACTGCCGGGGCCTTTGACGAAGGTCGTGACTTTGGCGCTGGTATGACCGAATGAGGTGTAGTAGAAACCGTTGCGGCGGTCACGGGTGCGCAACACTTCGATCACCAGCGGATTGTAACGGCCGTAGCCCATGCCGGCAGTGAATTTGTCAGTGCTGGTGGTTTTTCCATCGAGAAAGAGACTGCAGGCGTAGTTCAATTTTTTCTGCTCATCGGCAGTTATATTTTCGATACCGACCTGCCGGGTGAGCTGTTTGATGATCTGGTCTGCAGGAAGTTTTGCAGCTTTGAGTTTGACGGCAACAGAGGTCAAACCGGCGAGGAAAGCCTTCTGCTTGAGGTAGAATTTGCTGTCGAGCTTGGAGGGATCTTTCAGGGTCAGACCGCCGGTGTCGTGGTCGGCGGTGACGATGATCAGAGTATCTTCCGGATGCTTGGCGGCAAAGCTGAGCGCAGCACCGATGGCGGCATCAAACTCAATCATCTCTTTCATTGCCCAGCTGGCATCATTGGCGTGATTGCCATGGTCGACAGCACCGCCTTCGACCATCAGGAAGAAGCGATTGTCCCCGGCGGAGAGCAGTTCGGCAGCTTTGGTGGTGATATCGCAGAGCCGGACGGAACCGGGTTTCAGCTGCGGAACGTTGGTTCCGGTGATGACAGCATTTTTGTTTTCCGGTTTGAGTTTGTTCATGTTTTTGCCGTTAACGATCTGGTATTTGCTGCTGCTCAGAACTTTTTTCAACTGCGCCATGCCGGCTTTGGCATTGCCCTTGATCAGGCTGACACCGAAGAAGTCAAAGCCCGGACGACCGATATCTGAGATGATACCGGCATACTCATTGCGTGTTTTGCGGTTGGCATAGTGGGTGGAGGGGGTGGCATCGTTGATACCGACGGAGGAGACGATACCGATTTTCCACTGACGTTTTTTCAAAAGTTTTGCCAGACTGGTGACCGGTTTACCGTCTTTGTCCATGGCGATGGATCTGTTGTAGGTTTTTATGCCGCAGGCGAGGGCGGTTCCGCTGGCGGCGGAGTCGGTGGTTTTGCCGAAGACATTGTCGGTTCCGGTCAGCACGGGAGCGGCAAACTTTTTCAGATTGTTGTCCGGAAAAAGTTTATTGTACATCTGGACAGTACCCGGACCCATGCCGTCTCCGATCATCAGGAAAACATACTTGGGCGTTCCGGCGCTGAGCATGAACGCAAAAATCAGTAAAAGAAGTGTCAGGAGAGATTTTTTCATATTTTGTCCTTTCATTGAATATATTGTAAAAAGTGATACACCAAAATGCTTCCGAATGTTCAGAGCATTGTATTAAAATAGCATAATATGCGGGATTTTTCAACTTTGTATTCCCGTGCAGATCGTTTTTTTACTGGACAACTGCAGTTTTATTGCCAGGAGTATGTTTTGCAAAAAAACAGCATGAAAAAGCAAGAAATAAGTATTTTATGGGATGAAAATATATTTGTAAATGCTATAATTCAGTGTATATTTACTGTTAGATAAAAAAATGATGACAGCAAGTCTTGAAAAGTTTTTGTTTTTCAAACACAGGGAGTTTTTATAAGATGAAAGAGTTGATGTTCTTCGATGCCAATTGCCGTATCGGTGATTGCATTGAAGCCTATCCCGGAGTGACGGAGTTGCTGGCGGATATGGATTATTACGGTGTGGACAAAGCGTTGGTGCGCCACAACGGGATCGCCAAATTGCCGCTTTCTTCCAACCGTGAAATCGCAGAGATGCTGAAACAGTATGATGTACAGCAGAGGTTGACCGGGGTCTGGACGATTCTTCCGGATTCCTGCGATGAGATTCCGGAGCCGGATGAGTTTTTCCGGCAGATGAAAGCCAACCGGATCGGCGCGATCACGTTGTCTCCTTTTGAACACCGTTACCAGCTGCGCCGTATCGTGATCGGAAAGATCATGGATGCCGCCGCAGAAAGAAGGGTCCCGGTTCTGCTGGATGCATTTGCCGGACAATGGGCGCAGCTGTACGATTTTCTTGAGCGTTTCCCGGAAAATACATTTATCTACACTGAACTTGGCGGCAAGTGGGGCAGTGACCGGAATATCCGGCCGCTGTTGGAAACTTATGAAAACTTCTATTTTGAGATCGCCCGTTACTGGGTCCCGGAAGGTATCCGCGATCTGGCTGAGAAGTATGGCGCTGAACGGATATTGTACGGTTCGGCGTTCCCGGCTGGAAATCAGGGAAACGGGATGCTTCAGTTGAAGCACTCCGGATTGAACGATGCTGATATTGCAAAAATTGCCGGAGAAAATCTGGAACGGATACTGAAAGGAGCGCAATTATGAGCGGCTGTATTTGGAATGAACCCGGTTCGCTTGCTGAAAAATTCTGGCGCGAAGGCAAAGGTGATTTTCCCATTTACGATATGCACGGTCACATGGGGGCGCATTACGCCATCTATTTCAAGCGCTGTGAAGCACCGGAGATGGTGGCGCATGTCAAACGTATCGGAGTCAAGCGGTTGGTCTTTTCGCACCATGAAGCGCTGTGGGGCAGTGTGCGCAATGCTCAGGTTTATGAGATTTGCAAACAATATCCAAATACGCTCCGGATGTATGCCGGTATCATTCCCCAGCGGCAGGATCAGATGAAAGAGGACATTGCCAACTTTGACCGCTGGGCGCCGTATGCTGTCGGATTGAAACTGCTGCCCGGTTATCATTCAGCTGATGTCATGGATAAGCGTTATGAGTACGCTCTGGCGTTTGCCAATGAACGCAAACTTCCGGTGCTGGTGCATACCTGGGGGCGGGATATGGCAATGCTGGAAGCCATTCAGAAATATCCTGATGTCAGATTTTTCATCGGACATTGCTGTTATGGAGCATGGGATCACGCGATTCGCTGTATCAAAGAGTCCAGCGGCAACGCCTATCTGGAGCTGACCGCGATTCCCGGCGACCGGGGCATTATCGAAAAACTGGTGGCAGGAGTCGGCAGTGAAAAGATACTGTTCGGAACCGATATGCCGTGGTTCGACGAATATCAGGCGGTCGGCGGCGTGCTTGCCGCAAAAATTTCCGACGATGATAAACTCAATATTTTAAGCAGGAATCCGGAACGGATCCTTGGAAAGGATTTTTAATTATGAAATTCGGTGTGCAGTTGTACAATTTCAGCAAAGCATTGCGGCAGGATTTTAAAGGTGCGATGAAAGAGATCGCCAAAATCGGTTTTGACGGCGTGGAGTATGCCTTTAATTTCGGCGGGATGGCTCCGGAAGAGATCGCCGCGTTCACTCGGGAGCTGGGATTGGAGTGCTGCGGCGCAATGTTCTCGAAAGAGAATCTTCAGGATTTGAATTCCGGGGACTGGGATTATGCTGTGGCGCTGAATCCTCCGGCAATAAGTATCAGTGCAACGGTGGATTTTACCGAACAATGGCAGGAGATCCGGGATATTTGCATTGCTATTCAAAAGAATGCTGAACGCAAGGGGCTTACGTTTTCTTATCACAACCACTGGGCGGAGTATGCTCTTGTTGACGGGATCCCTGCCATGTACCGTATTCTCGATGCTCCGGAGGCGGCGAAGGTCTTTCTGGAACCGGATGTCTGCTGGCTGACGTGTGCCGGAATGGATGCGGCAGTTTATATTGAACGCTACGCTTCCAGAATAAAGCAAATCCATTTCAAAGATAATGTTAAAGAGATGAAAACTTCGACCACCGTCCCCCTCGGAACCGGTATCGTCGATTTGAAATCTGCGTTTGCTTCTGCCCGGAAGAGCTGTTGCGAATGGATTATTTATGAACAGGATTCCAGCAGTGACCCGTTCCAAGATGCGGCGGACAGTCTGGCTTATATGAAATCTCTCAACAATATTTAACACGAAGGAGAATATCATGGCAAATCTGGCAATTCTGGGCGGCGATAAGCTGGTGAAAGAGGAGTTTTCAACTCTTTTTCCGCAGTGGCCGCCGCGGGACGAAGAGACCGCCGAGGCGTTGAAAAAGGTCTACATGGATGGTGCCTGGTCGTTCAACAGCCCATCGGAAGTGGAGTTTGAACAGGCATTTGCTGAGTATCATGGTGCCAGGTACGGTATTTTTATGGCAAACGGAACCACTACGCTGGAGTGTGCGATGTCGGCATTGGGCGTGAAACCCGGTGACGAAGTTATTGTTCCGGCGTTGACCTGGATGGCTACGGCTCTGGCGGCATCTTATCTCGGAGCGATCCCGGTGATCGTGGATATTGAGCCTGACACATTGTGCATGGACCCGGAGCAGGTGCGCGCCGCTATCACTCCGAAGACCAAAGCCATCATCCCGGTTCATGCCTATGGTTCTACCGCTGACATGGAGAAAATTCTGGAAATCGCCGATGCTCACGGCATTCCGGTCATCGAAGATTGCGCCCACATGCACGGCGGATTCTGGAACGGCCGCGGCGCGGGCAGTTGGGGAAAGGTCGGTTCGTTCAGCTTCCAGCAGAGTAAGACCATGTCATCCGGTGAAGGCGGTATTTGTATTACCAGCGACCCGGAATTGGCGGAAAAAATCTATCTTTTGAAGCATATCGGTTACTCCCGGGGGGTGAAGCAGGGACAGGCGCGGAAAGCACCGGAAGGATTGTTGTGTCACAACTACCGGGCAACCGCGTTTCAGGCGGTGATCTTGAGTCAGCAGCTTAAAAATCTGAAAAATCTGATTGACACCTATGCTGCAAACGCGGCTTTTCTGCGGGAGGAGATAAAGGATATTCCCGGCGTGAGAATGCAGTCTCCGGGCAGACTTTCTGAACCGCAGGGATATTACAGCTGCCACTTGATTTTTGATGGAGAACCGTTTAAAAACATTCCGAAAGCGGTGATCAATGAAGCGTGCGCGGCAGAAGGTTTCCCCATCGGCAACGGTACGCATGGCCCGGTTTACAATGCGAGCCTCTTCAACCTCGACTTGGCCAAAGGCGAATACCGTATCCACGGAGGCCGCTGTGCGGTCTGCGAAGAGCTGTTCACCCGGACACTCGGATTCAGTCACAATGTGCTTACTCATCGCTCCACTATGGAAAAATTGAGTGCTGTTCTGCATAAAGTTTATGCCAATATCGGTGAACTTGAGCAGTATGCGGCAGCAAAGTAATTGGCAATGGAACTGCAAGAACGCTTTTTCCGGCAGGAGATAAAACAGATCGTGACCGGACGGTTTCCCGCAGGGCAGGGTGATGGAGAACTCAAAGGGTTTCTTTCCAGCACCCACCCGGCGCGGGAAATGCTTTTCATTCTGGACGGTAACAGCAGTTATATGCTGAACGACAAGGTTTATGATGCACTTCCCGGAACGTTTTTTCTGATCGATCACTGGGAGCCGCACGCTTTCGGTTACCGGAAAAAAGATCACGGTTTGCTGCATTTATGGCTGAATCTGAATGAAAAAGAGCAATTTATCAGCGGAAATATTCTGACCGTCGGCAGCGGAGGAGAGTTCAAATCGCTCTGTCACCGGCTCCGGCTGTCTCCGGAATATCAGACGATGCTGAGCCGGCGCTGGAACTGTTTGAATGAAGAAAAAGAGATTACTCCGGAGAAAACTGCAGAATTTCTCAAAGTTCCGTTGGAAGCCGTGCTGGATGAGGTCTTTTTTCAGGTATTCCATGCCGATGCGGCATTGGCAGAGCGCGATAAAGGTGATGCGGTCATTGAATCAATAAAACGCCATATCCGCATGTCCAACGGCAGGGATTGTTCACTTGACCGTCTGGCGCGGTTGTCCGGATTCAGTAAATATTATCTGTCGCACCGCTTTGTCAGGTATGAGGGGCGTACTATTGGAAGTTATATTGATCAGATCCGGATACAATATACGCGTGAAGCCATGAAGCGCGGTCTGCGGCAGAAAGAGATTGCCTATGAACTCGGGTTTTCCACTCCGTCAAATTTCTGGAGCTGGCTTCAAAAGCATCACGATGAGGTTCATGCTGCCGTCATTCCGTGAGAAACGCCCTTCACCTCCTGAGGAGATGTTGAAAAATGCGCTTTTCATGGTATATTAAACAGGAGTATCGACCCCAAAGAATTTGGTTATGTCTCGAATTTTGTGAAACGCGTATGACAGAATTTGCAACAATAAATATATGGTGCAAAAGTATACTGCCATAGAGTGTGCTGTTTTGTCGAACAATAAAACTGCTTGTTCGCGACCGGCGGATGGATCGTGGAGCAAGGTTGTGGGTAAATCAAGGCGAAGCCGAGGGAGTGTACGACTGTACTCGACCGAGGAAGAGGCCGCCGATTTGCCCGCAAGATTGCCCGCGAGGCGCCGCCGCAGGTTGTTTTTTTTGCAAAAAATGATTCAAAGGAGTGTTTTATGCTGGATGAATTGAAAAAAAAGAGCGCGTTTATATCTGACATGGACGGTGTGATTTATCACGGGAACAATCTGCTTCCCGGAGCCGCTGATTTTGTCCGTATGCTGGAAGAACGCAAGTTGAAATATCTTTTCCTCACCAATTCCAGTGAACGCACGCCCCGGGAACTTGCGGAAAAACTGGCAAGGTTGGGGGTGCAGGTCGCGCCGGAACACTTTTATACCAGCGCTCTGGCGACGGCGGATTTTCTTTCCCGGCAGAAGCCCGGATGTTCGGTCTTTGCCATAGGGGAGGCCGGTTTGACCAATGCGCTCTACGAGCGGGGTATCACGATGAATGATGTCGATCCCGATTATGTTGTGGTCGGTGAATCGCGCACATACAGCTATGAACGTCTGGAAAAAGCAGTCCAGCTGGTTCTCAAAGGCGCCAGACTTATTGGAACCAATCCTGATTTGACCGGTCCTACGGAAAAAGGGATCGTTCCGGCGACCGGTTCTCTCATTGCTCCTATTGAGTTGTCCACCGGCAAAAAGGCATATTTTATCGGTAAACCCAATCCGTTTATGATGCGGCGGGCGGTCAAATATCTCGATGCCATGTCGCGGGAAACGGTCATTATCGGAGACCGGATGGATACCGATATCATTGCCGGAGTGGAAGCGGAAGTTGATACCGTGCTGGTTCTCTCCGGCGTGACCCGGCGGGAGGATATCTCCCGCTTTGCCTACACTCCCAAATATGTGATGACCGGGCTTGCTGAACTGGTGGAAACTTTATGCCGCTGAAAACACTTTCCGAACATCTTTTGTCCACAGAACAAATGGCAAAGATGTCATTTTACTACACATCCCGCTGGATGCGGCAGATTTACGCGCCGGAAAAAAGTGCCGGAGAAAGTTTGAGTTGTCACACGCCATTGTTTTTTCACGGATTGGGCTTTTCGGTGAAAGCTGAGTGGCAGGATATTCCCCTGTGCCGTCAGATTTTGAGCAGTGCGGATGAGTTGTCCACTTTGTCGCCGCCGGAATTTGAAGCTGCCATGTGGCGCATCAACGGCGAAGCGATCTTGACCCGGGCATCAGAACTTTACCCCCGTTCCCGGGGGATGATAACGCCTGCAAGTTGGAATTGCGGCAGTTTGAAATATGATCCGCCGACAGAGGATGAGCCGAAGCGGATCGCTTTTCACATTTATAATACGGTATCTCCCAACTCGTTTTTTGCGAATCCGGATTATTTGATACTCTGTTTTCTGCTTTTGATGAAAGAGGCGGAACTGCGTTACGGAGCCGATACGCTCTTTTGTTCCACCTGGCTCAATGACCGTCCGCGCTGGCTGGCTTATTTTCCTGAAGAGTGGCAGAACAACCTCTCTCCGCGCAACTTTGACCGTCTGACCGGTATGACCGTCGGAGACTGGGGTTCGATTTACGATGCCCGGGGATGTCTCAATGCAAAGTATGTCGCCATGGTGCGCGAGCAGGGGAAACTGCCATTTACTCCCCGGAAAAGCCACTGTTCTTTTGCGGCAATGCGGGAGCATTTGGAAAGGCTTCCGGCGGCGCAGAATTTGTTCCGGTGATACCTTGAATTTTTTCGATGTTATGCTACATTAAGTACATACTGCATAACAGAGAAATGAATGAATTGACATTGCTCTTGTCGGCGGTTGTTATTGCCTGCAGTACACTTAGGGCTTCAGTCCCCGGAAATACAGACACGACGGAAATGAAAAAAATGAATAAATTGACATTGCTCTTGTCGGCGGTTGTTATTGCCTGCAGTGCACTTTGGGCTTCAGTCCCCGGAAATGCGAGTACGACGGAAATGGAAAAACTCAGAAAGCGCTTACAGCACATTTTATGTGAGCAATACCGGAAGCCGGCAGAAGAAACTGCCCGTTTGCTTCAGATGGTTCAAGCAGACGGTTCTCTCCGGGGGATGAATTATCATCAGGAAAAAATCCGCGGTTCGGAATGGCTACCCGGAGAGCATCTTGAGATAATGCAAGTTCTTGCGGTGACCCATCCGGAAGTTGCCAACCGGATGCTTGATTTCTGGATCAAGACGGACTGCTCCAACGAGAACTGGTTCAAACCGCAGATCGGTATTCCCCGTGCCATTTGTTTTACCATGCTTATGCTGGGGAGAAAAGCCGGAAAAGATGAGCTGAAGCTCCGTACCATTTTAAATCGTTCAGCAATAAAATATACCGGACAAAACCGGGTGTGGCTCGCCGGGATACATGTGATGAAAGGTGTACTTTATGATGAGCCGGAGATGGTTGAGCTGGGGCGGGAAACGATTTTGTCTGAAATACAAATCACCGGAGATGCTGGATTACAGTATGATTGGAGTTTTCATCAGCATGGACATCAGCTCCAATTTGGAACTTACGGACTCAGCTGGTTCGCTGATATGGTTTTCTGGGCAACTGCTTTTGCCGGTACAAAGTTTGCATTGCCGCAGGAGAAGTTAGCATTGATTGTGCAGTATTACACCAATGGACTGCGTTGGACACTGTTGGACAAAGCGATGGATATCAGTGCCTGCGGACGGCAGGTCATAGACACTTTCCCTTTCGATAAATACCGCCGTTGCCGCCGGATCGCCGGACTTTTACAGAAAAGCGGTCTGTTGAAAGAGCTTCCCGAACCGGAAGGTAGTGTTTGCTATCCATGCAGTGGTTATCTTATCCATCGGTGTAAAGAGTTTTTCTTTTCGGTGAAAATGAGTTCATCCAGAGTGCGGGGATCAGAGGTTGTCAATTCAGAGAACGTGCTTGGACGCTATTCAGCAGACGGAGCAACAATGTTATATCCGCAGCTGCAATGGGATCCGGCTTCCATTGCCTTGCGCAACTGGTACAAAGTTCCGGGGACGACCGAAGTGCAGAACTCCGGTTCTCTGCTCCCGTATAGTGACTATTTCCGGAAAAATCAGAGCCGTTACAGCTGTTTTGCCGATGGAGATACGGGGGCGGCAATGATGAGTTTTCACACTACGGCAGTGCATGCTGAAAAAGCGTGGTTCTGTTTCGGGAAATATATAGTCTGCATGGGAACCAATATCAAATCTTCTGAACCCGGAAGCGTGGTAACTACGATTACTCAAAGTATCCGCAACTCGAAAGTTCTGCTTGAAGGGAAGGAGCTTGCGGAAGGTGGATCCCGTTCATCCGGGGAGACGGAATTCACCTTTGAAGGAATGAAATATCTGCTGCCGGAAAAGGGAGATTTTCACTTTCAGCTTGACCATCGTCACGGAAATTGGAACACTATCTATCTTGATCATCCGTCAACCCCCGTCTCCGGTAAGATGCTGACCGTCTGGCAGGAGCATGAAAAAGATATCCCGGGACAATATCTCTATGTGATTTATCCGGAAAAAGAGCCAACTCCCCGCATTGAGTATCTGCGCGGAGAGAGTATTATCGGAATCCGAACTCCGGAAGGGATAATGCTTGCATTTTTTAGACCGGGAAAATTCCTGGATGTTGAAGCGACAACTTCCGGCTTATATCTGAATTTCAAGGGTATCAAGAAATTTATCCCGATCAGAGAATAAACCGCGCCACCAGTGGAAATGTGCAGGAAATATCCGATCTCGACCGTTGAGAATCTGATTTTGTTTTGCGTGAGCAAAACGCGCGTGTGCAGTGCGCCGCGCCACCAGTGGCGATGCGTTCAAAACTGTCATGAACTCGACCGTTGGGAATCTGATTTTGTTTTGCGTGAGCAAAACGCGCGTGCGCAGTGCACCGCGCCGCCAGTGGAAATGCGTTCAAAATGGTCTGTCGCAGTCGGCGGATGGATCGTGGAGCAAGGTTGGGGGTAAATCAAGGCGACAACGAAGGAGTGGACTACTGTCCATGACTGAGTTGGCGTCCGCCGATTTGCCCGCAAGATTGCCCGCGAGGCGCCGCCGCAATCTGTTTTTCATGGGACAGCCGTGTATTTTTATAACTTTTTTTAAGTCAATACTTGCATTACGGGATTTTTGTGGTATATTAGAGAAATGTCTTTTGATGAAAGATATTTTTAAACAAAGCAATTATTGTTGAAAAGGAAAATCTATGTTCAAGAGTCAAACAATGCTGTCCATGCTGGCAGGTGCAGTTGCGTTGACTGCAGTCAGCGGTTGTACGGTCATCAAGGAGTATACTCCGCCTGCGAAAGAGGTCGCTCAAGTTTCTCCGCAGGAACATGAACTCGCCCGGAAACTCATACACGCTTTTCTTTCTGACGATGCCAATGGTTTTATCGCTCTGCTTCCGGACGAAAAGCGGACAAACTTCAATGCGGAAACTTTTAAAAAGACCCGCAAAGCTATTGTGGAATCCGTTGGAACGCCGGTTTCTTTCTCTTTTCTTACTTCATTGGAATTGCCTTCTCTTACCCCGCAGATATGGAAAGTGCGTTTCAAACGTGTCAGCTCCCGCGGTGATGAATTCACCAGCGAACTTATGTTTCGTGTTGTCACTGGTATGATCGATAAAAAAACTCCGGTCATCACCGCGTTTCAATTTTTGTAATAACTAAACCTTAATATAAATAAAAAAGGAAGGAAGATCAAAAAATGGTCAAAAATCATGGTAATCAGTGCCGCTGGGGAATCGCTCTCCTGGCATTGATCTTCTGCTCCGGAACTCTTTCCGCGGCAGAAAACGGTGCGACCCGTACCATCCGACTCCGTCAGGATGATGCGCAGGTTCGCTTTGAAAGCAAGGTCTATGAACTCAAAAACGCCAGTGCCGAAGAAATTCTCCCCTTCGTGAACTCTGCCGTTTTGCGTTATGACCGCAACTCATCCGTCCGTCGGGTCACCTCCGGCAAAGCCGGCAGCAACGCTCTGCTTGTCTCCACCGGAAAAGATTTTATCCCCTATGTGGATAAGATTGTCGCTGTTCTCGATCGCAAGGTCGCTCAAAAGAGCACCAACGGTTCCACCATCTCCGGTACCGGACTTACCCGCGTTGCTTACACTCCGCGTTACCGTGCCGCACAGGAACTTGCTTCTGTGATCAACTCCATCATCTCTTCCCGCGGCGGTGCTGCCTTTATCAACGAAGAGACCAACACCATCTACTGGCGCGATCAGGATGCTTCCGCCAAGCGCACCCTTGCCTGGATCGAAAAACTCGACCAGCCCATTCCGCAGATCCGCGTGCGCGTCAACTACTATGAATTGCGCGACAGTGACCTCAAGGACTGGGGTTTCGACTACCTCGCATGGAAGAACGGTCCCGGTGTCAACCTGCTCAACGTCGGTTATAATGCCGGTGAGATCGTCATCAATGAAGTTCTGGAAACCCTGCCGTTCCTGGCGACCACCAGCTGGGGGCTTGGCGGATTCTTCACTGCGCCGCAGTTCGATATGAGCTTCATCCGCTGTCTGGAACAGTCCGGCAGCGCCAGTGTTGTCGGTACCGGTTCTCTTATGATGATCAACACTCCCGTCGGCAGCAAGGCTGATTTTGCCATGCTGCGCAAAATTCAGGCGGAAAAACCCGACACCGCTCCCTTCGTTTATCGTGTCTCCATGACTCCGGAATATCAGACCATCGGTAAAAACGTTCTCGGCCGTACCTTTGTCGGTAAGAGCTACGTCGAAGATGCCGACGGCACCAAACATGCCGATCCCCCGCAGCTCGAAGTCAACGTTTCCAACCCCTTCATCTGTCTGCCTGGCAAGAAAGGCATCAAAGACGGCGGCGTTATCTTTGACTGGTCGCTCTATTTCAAGAGCGTTATCGAACGCGGAAACACCGGTTCCGAATTGAGCAACTCTGCGCTGTTCAGCGGTGCCGCCACTCTCGCTTTCGGCAAGGAAAAAATCCTCGCTATCTACGAGAAAGAAAACGATGTCGAACAGACCATCGGTCTGCCCATCCTCTGCCGTATTCCGGTGTTGAAGTACCTCTTCAGTACGGTCACCACCATCAAAGAACGTACTTATATTGTTGTCTCCGTCGAAGCCAACGTTGTGGATATCGCCGGTAAAGATGCCGGAATCAACACCGACAGTGTTGCTACCAAGATCGATCGCCGCATCGAAAATCCCTTCCGCAGCAGCAAGAAGAAAAGTGAAAAAAAGTAAGTCAGCAGCAAGGAATATAAACTGTTATGAAAAAGAATAATATCTCTTTCGCATTTGCCGGAATTGCGCTGCTGCCGATGTTGTGCAGCTGTAACTCCTCCAATGTCCCTGCAAATTACGGACAGCTCCCGGCGATGATCCCTGCCGGAAACGGCGTTTCCCGTGACGTTGTCGTCACCCCGCAGGCCATCCCCGGCGTGCCGCGTTCCAACAACCACGGCAATACCGGTGCTTACGCTCCCAGCAACGTGCAGGCACAGCTCAAGATCAACGTTTCCGACGGTACCCGCGAAGTCAAGGTCATCCGCGACAACGCCGATCCCTTTGTCATCACCAAGCCCTACATGCTTAAAAACGCTGATCCCTATGCTGTCCGCAGCTATCTGGAAGCCGCTGTCGGCGCCAAGAGCGTCAACGACAGCCCCGCTCAGGTGACTGCTGTCAAGTTCAGCGACGGTGCCGGTGCTGTGCTGGTCTCTGCTGAAGAGTACCGTTTCGCTGACAGCGATGCCGGTAAAGGTATCGACGGTATCGTTGCTTCTCTCGACCGCAAAGGTCTGACCTTCATGCCGGATGCCGATGCGCACATCTACTTCCCGCGCATTAGCCGTGCCGCCAATTTGCGCGATATGCTGATCAAAGTCGGTTCTTCTGAACTCGATCCCCAGTTTGAGATCGCTCCGGGAACCATCACTGTCGATGCCGAACTCAACGCTCTGATCATCAAGGCTTCCAAGTGGAACTGGGCGGATATGCTCGCCATGCTCCAGAAGTATGACCGTGCGATCCCCGAACTCAAGATTTCTTACCGCGTTTTGGAAATCTACGCTGAAAACGATGACCGCATCGGTGTTGACTTCCAGAGCTGGAAGAACAACGAAGGCGTCGATCTCTTCTCCGCCGGTATGGTCAATCGCCGCAACTGGGGAACCTTCTTCTCCTCCGCCATCGAAGGCAACGGCAGTCACCGCACCTCCTATTGGAACTTCAACCCCAAATGGAACACCCGTTATCTGGACTTTATGACCAGTATCGGTAAAGCCAAATGTCTGGCGCAGGGCGAAATGGTCGTTCAGAACCGCCGCACCAGTGCCATCCAGGTCAACAGCGGCTTCTTCTACGATCGCACCTATTACACCGCCGGTGCCAAGAGCATCGCCGAAGGCTGCACCGAATTCACCTACACTGACATCAATCCGGATACCATTCTCCGTGAATCCACCAGCAAGATCATGCCGATCGAGAAACTTAATCAGACTCTCGCCGGTATGGGGGTCAACAGCTACATGACGAAAGCCGGTTACACCATGCGTGTCATGGGAACCCAGGTCGGTACTGCCACCTATTACGATGCTATTGCCAAAAAGACCTATCAGCAGATGCTCGCCGCCGGCGGTATGCCGGTGACCAGTTCCGTTGACGGAACCTACATTGATGCCAACACCGGACTTTCTCTGGGAACTCTCAAGGCGAAGGCTACGGCTGGTGACACCAGTGCTCTTGCCGCGCTCAACAGCTTCACTCCGCTGATCAAGGAGATGACCGCTGAACAGATCGCTGTTGCTGCCAACAGCCAGACCAGCCCCATCACCAAATATCTCACCGGTTATGTCGATGCCGCCGGAAACCGTTACAGCGGCAACTACTACCGGGAAGATTACGCTTATGTCGATTCCGCTCCCGGTATCATCCACGGCTGGCTGCAGTATCCGATGGCGACCGATGGTTTCCAGTTCAACTTCAGTGTCACTCCGGTCATCACCGGGAAAGCTGCTTCCATGAAGATCGATCTTTCCGGTCTTTCCCTCATGGGCTGGAACTCCGACGGTTCTGTCCGCCGCAGCAAATCTGAAACCTCCACCACGGTTCAGCTGCCCTATTCCGATCAGGAATTCGTCATCGGCGGTATCCGTAAATCCGAATCCGTCCGCAGCGCTGCCGGTCTTCCCTTCTTCAAGGATCTTCCGGTCATCGGCCGTGTGTTCTCCACCGAGTCCGAGTCCATCAAACAGTCTCAGCTGGTGGTGCTTGCCCGCGTTGAATATTCCAAACCCGACAGCTTTGCCGGTGCCAGCATCCGCAAAGAACTGGGCAAAATCGTGGAAAATGTCAACAACGGCATGAACAGTCGTGTCGGTAACATGTTCTTCCAGCAGTATGGTTTGGATGACGACCGTGCCGCCCGCAAAGAACGTCTCGATGAAGTCGGTAACTTTATTAACGATGAGTTTGAAACGATAAAGTGACAACTTCAGAGAACAGCAAAAAACGTAAATCCAAGCGCGAGCAGGTGCCGCTTTCCGGGAAACCGGAGCATCTGCTCGAGCGCGTCGAAGTCTTCAAGAAGATGTGCCGGATGCTGGAAGTCAAGCGCCGCCGTTTTCTTGAAGATGACTGGCGCCACTATTCAAAATTGATACCCCAGCAGCAGTTCATCCACTTGATGATGGTGCGCCACTCTCTGCCCTGCAATCTGGCAAAGATCATGCGCCTGACCGGAATGACTTCCGCCGGAGCTTCGATTTTTGTAGATAAAATGGTCAAAATGGGGATCTTTGAACGCCGCGAAGACAGCGCCGACCGCCGCAGTATCGTGATCAAATTCACCGGGCGTGCCGTCGAATCCATCGAACGTCTCGAAGACCGCTTGAACCGTTTTATCCTTCAATTCTTCGCTGATTGTGACGAAAAAGATTTGTCTACTCTCGAAGAAGCAAGCCGCATCGTCTGCCGGGTACTCGACTCCCGCGACGAAAATGACGGTAAATGAGAATCGGGGGAAGGGCGAAACTTCTTTTCACGGGAAAAGAAGTTTCGCCCTTCCCCCGTACCCCCATCCCACTTCAAGAAAAGCGATGTATTGATCCGCTCCGTTGTCGCGTCACTGCCACAATTTTCCGGAAATATCTGACGGCATTTGCCACTCTGCCGGAGCGAGGGAAACGGCATTGGCGTTGATTCCTTCCGGCGAGGCACTGCGCTTGAACTGCTGGGTGAAGAATCGCTTTAAAAATATTCCGAGACATCGCTCGATCTCCGCTTTGTCATATTTCCCGGCAAAGGCGATCTCTGCCAGTGCCAGCAGTTTTTCCCGTCCGGCTCCTCCGTTGATAAAGTGCCAGATGAAAAAGTCATGTATCTCGTATGCCCCGAGAATCTCTTCCGTACAGTGACCGGGAGTACCGTTTTCCGCCGGAAGCAGTTCCGGACTGACCGGCGTGTCGATAATATCCTGAAGCACCGCTCCCATCTCCGGACGGCAGGTGATTTCAAACTTCAGCAGTTCCGGAATAACGGTTTTCATAATCGCTCCGTTGAGGGAATACATCGACATCTGGTCTCCGTTGTAAGTACACCAGCCCATGGATATTTCCGACAGATCTCCGGTACCGATGACCAGACCGTTTTCTTTATTGGCTATATCCATGAGTATCTGTGTACGTTCCCGAGCCTGCGTGTTTTCATAAACCGCGTTCCGGATGCCCGGATCGTGACCGATATCTTCAAAGTGCTGCATACAGGCGGCAGATATGGGAATTTCCCGGATATCGGCTCCGATGATCTTTGCCAGTTCCAGCGCGTTATTACGGGTTCTTCCGGTGGTTCCGAAACCGGGCATGGTGACGGCGATGATGCTTTTTTTGTCCCACTTCAGCTGTTCGCAGGTGCGGTTCAATGCGACCAGTGCCAACGTTGAATCCAGACCTCCGGAGATGCCGAGCACCATCTTTTGTGCGAAAGCCTTCTTCATCCGGTGAGCGAGCGCAAAGCTCTGTATCTCCAGCGTTTCTTTGCAGAATTCTGCCAGGGAAGCCTTATCTTCGGGCAGATAGGGGCGCGGCGTGAGCGCGGCATAACTCAACTCCGGTGATTCCGGGACACTCATATCCACCATCGGTGCAATGCTCAACGTTTTGCCGCTTCTCATCCGCTGATATTTCAACTCTTCCATGTCGATGTCCGCGAAAATCAGTTCACTTTTCTCTGACAGCAACGGTGTCGCGGCAAGGATTTTTCCGTTGGCAGCGATAACCGCTTTGGTCGGGGAGGCGAATCCGGCAGTTGATTCTCCGGCGCAACCGGTGGTGACAACAGCCACATTTTTTGCGGCTCGGGAGGCGGCAGCAGCGAAGTTTTCCAGTTCCGCACTCACTCCCGGCAATGCACCATCTCCGCTTGAAAATATATCCACTTCAGCCGGGGCATCGCCATAGCAAAGAGATTTTTGAATGGCAACAGATATTCCGCAGTTGAAGCGGCGGCAATTATTTCCCTCCGGTATGTTGCCGTTGCAAAAGAAACGGCGGTCGAAGTTTCCGGCGGGAACGCGGTGCAGAACACTTCCGTTTCCGGCAACTGCAAAAATATCCCACGCTTCATCCATGCCCGGTTGGCGGTATGGTGTGCCGAAAACTGCGAGCAAACTGTTTCCGGCAGCTTCGGCAATCTTCTCTGCGGCGCTCCCGGCGGCATCGAGCAGTGTACTTTGAAAAAACAGCTCTCCGCAGCTTGCCCCCGTTAATGCCAGACGGGGAAAGCAGACCATCGCCGCTCCGGCATTTTTTGCTTCCTGGCAAAGACGGATGATCTCATTACAATTATATGTGACATCTCCGGGAACGATCGCCGGGACTGCTGCTGCTATCCGGTAAAAACCATACATCGAAAAATTCCTCCTGTTCAGATGCATCAATGTGCCGCGCCTTCCGGCAAAACTGCACGAAAAAATGATGTTTCATGGTCAAATATATCACTGCTTTCGATTTTATCAAGAAAAAAACGGTTATTATGCGATATTTTTTAAAAAACAGCTTGCATTTTTCGGAAATGGGTATATATTAAGCAAAGTCGAAAGACATGAATGTGCACTCGTAGCTCAGTCGGTAGAGCAAGTGACTCTTAATCACTGGGTCCACGGTTCGAGCCCGTGCGAGTGTACCATTTTTTTTTGCCTTTTTCCTCGTTCCCCGCCGGAAACGCGATTTTTTATGAGACAGCTGTTTTTTTCTTCAAAGCAGCTTGAAATTTACCTCTCGATGATTTATATTCTGCTCTCTGCATTTCTGTGGGATTTTTTACCGATTTGTTTAACAGCCGTTTGTCGGCGGCTGATTTTATTAATACCAGTACAAGGAGGATCAGGCGAATGGAAGGACGTTGGTTGCGAGTAGGAAAAGTGGTGGCTTTGTTGTGCAGTTTCTGGACGGCAGGTGAGGTGTGGTGTGCGATGGATGCTCCCGCAAAAGCGGCTCCGGAAAAAGTGACACCCTCCAAATCAGAACGCGAAGCGATGATAGCGCTGCTCGGTTCCGGAAAATTTGATGAGGCGGAAAAACGACTGGTGAAATTACTTCCCTCAGATGAACTCTGGATTCACTCCATGCTGGGCAATGTCTATTATCAGCAGGGGAAATATAATCAAGCTCTGCCTTATCTTTTTAAAGCTGTTCAAGGAGGCGATGTCGCCGCTAATATCTGTCTGGCATGGATGCATCTTAACGGCCGCGGATGCAAAGTCGATCTCCGCGCAGCGTTCCGCTATTTCAAATATGCCGCAGACCACAGTGATAATGCCTTCGCAAAATATCATACCGGCAGGATGCTGCTGAATGGCGAAGGATGCCGGGAGGATGTTGCCCAGGCATTGAATTATCTGCTTCCCATTGCCGGGAAAGAGCAGGAGGACGGAGATGATGTCACCGGTTTTGCTCCGGCTCAACTGCTTCTGGGGAAATACTTCGTCCGGACGAAGCAGTACGGAAAAGCCTACATTTATCTGGAAAAAGCGGCAGCCCAAAATGAAGTCATCGCCTGGCGGATGCTGGGACAGCTCTATCAGGAAGGCAATGGATTGGCAGAATCGAATTTTCTCTGGTCTAAACTCTGCTGTCTCGCTGCGGAAAAAATCGCTCCGGATGCCGAGAATGAATATACCCTTGCTTATACCTGTTTGCGCAACGAAGATTATGAAGAGGCTCTTTTCTGGTATCGCAAAGCTGCTGAAAATGGACATTCTTTCGCGAAAAATCTTATGGAAGACAAAGATTTTGTCCGGAATATTCAGATAAATATATTGAAAAAGAAGAGTCAAGCCTCCGCCGCTCCGGAAAAAAGTACATTCAGCACTGCGGTTTCCGGATACTTTACCGCCTCCAAAAAAGTTTTCGGTACTTCTGCCAAAGAGGTGCTGGCGGAGCTTGCCGGCAACAGTGTCGTCGATGAAAAGAAGCCGATGATAAAGATTCCTGTTTCTCCGGAATTTTACATCAAAGGCTGGAATTTCTCCCGCAAAAATCTGGAACAGCAGATTTCTTCCCGCTTGATTACCGACCGCGACGGCGGACAGCGTCTGATGTACGATGAGTTCAAAAATCAGCCTTTGATGAAGAACCTTGCCTATCCCAATCCCACTATCCGCTGGATCAACGCCGCCTATGAAGATGCCATCATCGGCGCTTTGAAAAAGATGCCCTTCCGTGCTTGCAGCGAAGAGGAAAGTAAAAAACTCGCCGCCATAGTCGATCCGGAGGATTTGAGTAAAGAAGTTGAACACAGTTTCTGGCAGATCAAGGATGATCTTTATTTTCATCTTTCCTGTGACGGGCGCGGGCGCTGGATGGTTCGGACTTACGCGTTTGTCACCATTAAAGGTAATAAAAGTACCAGAATTCTTACTCTCAACACTCCTCCGGATGCCGATGAAGCGGCGATGGCGGTCGGCATTATGCATCATGATCCGGTGAGTTTGAACAATTATGCCGTGATGAGCGAAAACGGCGACATCGGCCTCTTTGGCGGTGATGATATGGAAGTTGAAGCGATCTTTACGAAACTCAGTGAAGAAGGACACGTTTTCGGCGCCTACAATCTCGGCATTTTTTACCAGAACCGGAAGCAGGATGACAAGGCGAAAAAGTGCTTTGCTCTGGCAGAAAGACTTGCCGGAAGCACCATGATCTCCTATCAGCTCCACCGTCCGGAGATATTTGACCGCAACGGTGCGCTTCTGGTAAAGAATGACCTCTTTTTCCGGAGATTTAAAAATACCCGCATCCCCGTGAACGGCGGAAGTTTTGCCGCTTCAATAATCGGACATACCAGTCAAAAAGAGCGGATTCCTGCCGAAGAGGGATTGACTGGTGTCGAATGGCTTATTGAAAAGAAGAAAATCTTCCATCCGGTCTATCTTACCATCGACAGCGCCATCCAGCGCAAACTGGAAACTCTGATCTTTACTGTTGCCAAAAATTGCAATGTTCAGTATGTTTATGGATGTATCGTCAACTCCAAAGGTGAAATGGTTGCTGCTGCGCAGGCTCCGTATTTTGATTTGCAGAAGCGGAACACTTACATGACTCCGGGCGGGGACGCCAATTTGCTGTGCGGATTTTTCCCGGGAGAATATCTGCTGCCGGTTCCGGATCAGTGGATGAAACTTCTCGGCTCGGCATCAACGGATGATCCGGAGAACAAGGTCAAGTTTGCGTTTCACAAAAAGACCGGTCTGTTTCCGGCGGAAGGGCAGGGGATCGTTCTCGGCATCAACCGGATGGGTGGAGTGCGCGACCCGAAAAAAGTTTCCGGACAGAGTGCCACCATGTTGAGATATCTTCTTGCCTACATCGCCCATGTGGAAAAGAAGGCTTTGCCGCAACTTTCAGTTTACACCGATGCTGTCAATACGCCGGTCAAAATCACCGGTTCTGTCAAGTGGATAAACTTCTACCGTCCGGCAGACGGCATCGTGGTCAATGCGCTGGGTGAGATCCCGACTGCAGTCCCCGGGGAAAAGCTTTATATCTGCGTGCGCAGTGTCGGCATGGAACGGGCATACGGCTTCAAAGTTGCGCCGGAACTTATCCGCAAAGCGGCAGAAAGCTCCGATGCCGCAGAAAAGATAATCCGTAACTTCCGGTTATAATTCTTTGTCAAGAATAAAAACAGTCGTTTGCAATCGGCGAATGGATCGTGCGGCAAGGTTGCGGGTAAATCAAGGCGACAACGAAGGAGTGGACTACTGTCCATGACTGAGTGGGCGTCCGCCGATTTGCCCGTAAGATTGCCCGCGAGGCGCCACCGCAGGTAGTTTTTTATGAGACAGCTGTAAGATACTCCTGCATCGCCTGAACGGAGGTGAATACTCTGCCGGGGTTGATCGCTTCCAGTTCGGCGATGCGGGCAGATTTTGCCCAGGCGGCAGAGAGGCAGGGAACTCCGGCGCGGATACAGGCTTCGGCATCGGAGACGGCGTCACCGACGTAGGCAAGTTCATCGGGCTGGAGGTCATACTTTTTCAGCAGGTACTGCAGCTGGAGCGCTTTATCGTTTTTCTCAGGAGAACCGTTCTGGATGAATTCAAAATAAGAGTTGAGTTTGAGGAAATCCAGGGAAATCTTGCAGGTGGTTTCTGATCTGCCGGTGAGCAGAGTGGTCGTGATTTTGCGCTCTTTGATGAAGTCCAGAAGTTCCCGGGTACCGGGGTAGGGTTCCGGACACATCTCGGCATGCAGTTCCCGGTGCCAGGAGTAAAAATCGTTTTCTGCGTCCGCATTGAACTCTCCGAGATAAAACTTCACCACTCCGGGTTCGTTCATGCCGAAGTTCTGATAAATACTCTCTCTGGATGGGGCTTTGTCCCCCATGTACTTTTTAAAGACCAGATCAAAGACGTGCAGGCAGAAATCCACGCTGTCAGCAAGAGTCCCATCAAAATCGAATGCGATAAGTTTGTACATTAAAAATCTCCCTGATATTGTATTCAAATCAAAAACAAAATATAGCATCATGCTTATTTTTTTCAATAGCAGTTGCAAAAAAACTGTGGCGGAAGTATATTACTTACGCGCTGTTCCCGATAAGGGGAGATTGCTCAGGAGAAGGGGTTGTTGCAAAACCTCGTCTTGGAATAGTGATGCGAGGCGGTTGCCGCCGAGCGCGCAGGCTGGACGAAGCGAACCGCCGGTCAACAGCCGGCGGACGCGCTGAAGAAATTCAGCGCGGGCGGAGGAAGCCGAGCAGTAAGCCGCGAG
>JAFTRX010000061.1 GCA_017462015.1 Lentisphaeria bacterium | reverse complement strand
TGCAGTATGGTGGAATGGCGGCGACAAGGCTGATACTCTGACTTGCACCAGTGACCGTCAACTTATGCCGGATAAAGGCAGACTGCAATGTGTGGTTGAACCGGATGTGGATGAGATCCAATGCCTTGATATGCGGCAGGTTGATGTTCACGACAAAGGTGTATCTCCGACATTGATCGCTACTGATTACAAGGGTGGCAAAGCTATTGTTGGTGAAGTCTGCCCCACGCTTGATGCAAGTTATCCTGGCAAAATCAATAATCAGGATGTCGGAAAACTTGTCTGTTACGAAAACCATCCGCAGGATTCCCGGATTCGTCCGGTTGATGTAGCCCAGGCAATCACCGCCAGAATGGGTACGGGAGGCGGTAACCTTCCGATTATTAAAGAAGCAGAAACCATCGGTTTTATCAAAAATGATGCAGGAGGCGAACTTCAGAGATATTGGAATGAGATTTTTCCGACCATCCGGGCATCTGTAACTCCTGCAATCGTATCCAGAGAGATCTTTGCGCTGGACTCTGTTGCCAGCAACGCAATGAAGTCCAGTAACCCCAACAGCGGTGTTCATCCGGTGGATGTTGCAAAAACTGTTGATACCAGCAATCCCGATCCCGGTAAAAATCAGGGCGGTATTGCTGTGGTCGAATGCTTCAATGTTTCTTTCTGTGATGCCAACGGCGTCCGAAAGGACCGCCCCAACGGTGGACTTTATGTAACGGAAGCGGAAACCAGCAAAACCGTGACCGCTGGCGGACCGAACGCTGAAACCGTGGTGATCGCCCTTGATGGGGACAAGATCAAACCCGGCGAACGGTCAGGCGGTTCTGGGATGGGCGTTTCTGAAAGTGGCGTAATGTATACCCAAACAGCCGGTGATGTTCATGCGGTTGCCTACGAAGAGCCGATGGGCATAGACCAGTACAACGGCGATGTCACGGGAAAAGCCTCTTCTACCCTCGGAGTAAACTGTGGCATGTCTACCGGGCGTAACGGGGTGATCGAAAAAGCAGAAGTAACTCCGCAAATCAGCACACAGGCAACGGTTCGCCGTCTGCTCCCCGTTGAGTGTGAACGCTTGATGGGCTTCCCTGACAACCATACCCGGATTGCCTGGAAAGGTAAATCCGAGGAAGATTGTCCGGATGCTCCCCGCTACAAAGCGTGTGGAAACAGTATGGCTGTCAACTGCATGATGTGGTTGGGAGAACGGATCGATTCAGTTGAAAAGACTGTTGTTCATAATGAGAGTTTAAGCCAAAAGCAAGGAGGTTCAGTTGAACGAAGAGAAGATTTACCTGCAGGAAAAAGCTATCAAAAATCTGAAGAAGAAGATTCGCAAGATGCAACGGGCGTTTGCTGCGATTGAGTGTGCTATCATTCACAAATGCGACCGGTACAATGAATTTGTTATCGGAGAATGTGAATATTTCCGTGGAAAATATGAACCGAGGTGTGTATGTCAGACGAATCAGTAATTGAAGATGCAATCAGAAAGAATGCTGCCGGACCAAAATCCGCAGAAGTTGACGGACAGAAAGTAGAGCAGCATTCTCTTTCCGATCAGATTGCTGCAGATGCTTACCTTGCGTCGAAAAAGGCAATGAAATCCCGAAACAGCGGCCTGAAGATAACCAAATTGAGCCATTCAGGGGCGTGAGGTAATTTTATGTTTAACAGAATCAAATCAATTTTCCGGAGTCGAACACCTCCGAAACAAACTGTAAAAGCCCGCTTCGATGCGGCTCAAACCACCAAAGATAATAACCGGCATTGGGCGGCGGCAGATCATCTCTCCGCCGATCAGGAAGCAAGTCCGGAAGTCCGCAGAACCTT
>JAFTRX010000060.1 GCA_017462015.1 Lentisphaeria bacterium | reverse complement strand
GTTCGTCAGACCGGGATTTTGCTATTGCCTTCTTTCAGATTCCACCTCACGATGGACACCCTTGGCTTTCGCTAACAGTTCCTACTGACAAGCCTGTATCGGACTTTCACCGACGAGTCAATGCGCGTGCCGCGCATACTAAAAAAACGCCGGAATCGTTTTCGATTCCGGCGTTTGGGGAATAACCGTAAAGATTACTTTTTGCTGACGCGTTCAGCATAGGTTCCGGTACGGGTGTCGATCTTGACGATGTCGCCCTGATTGATGAAGAGGGGAACCTGGATTTCAAAACCGTTGTCGATCTTCGCCGGTTTCATCACGTTGGTGGCGGTATCGCCGCGGACGCCGGGTTCAGTTTCGACGATCTCTTTTTCAATGAAGGTCGGCAGAGCGATGTCGATGGGTTCGCCGTTGAAGATGATAAAGTTGCAGAGGCTTTCTTCGATAAGGAAGTAAGCTTTGTCGCCGAGTTTTTCCGGAGCAACGCTCAATTCTTCGTAGGTGTCGGGGTCGCTGAAGATGAAGTTGTGACCATCGTTGTAGGAGTAGTACATCTCCCGTTCTTCGATGTTGGGTTCATCGATCTTATCGGTGGGGCGATAGGTTTTTTCCATACCGGAACCGTTGATCATATTTTTCATACGGCAACGGTAGAGGGCGGTTCCTTTTCCGGGTTTGCAGAATTCAAACTCGGTGATGATCCACGGAGCACCGTCGATTTCGATTTTGAGACCTTTTTTCAAGTCGGAAGCACTGAACATTTGTTTCTCTCCTGATTGTTTTTGTTGAAAATTTAAAACACTTTCATCTAATATATCACATAAAAAGAAGTTTTTCAAGTCCAACCTTGAAAAAGCTTGCAACCGGCGCTATATTAATTACGCGTTTATATAATTAATGTAAAGGAAAATCTTATGCCTATTACCGAAATACTGGAAAAAAACGCCGCTCTTTACGGCGATGATGTAGCTCTGGTGGAGATAAATCCGCAGGAATTGGAAAAACGTCACAGCACCTGGCGGGAATACTCTCTCATCGAACCCGGACGCTCTGATGCTTTCCGCTCGGAGATCACCTGGGCGGAGTTTGACCGGAAAGCCAACCGCCTTGCCAACTTTCTGTTGACCCGGCGGATCAAAAAGGGTGACAAGGTCGGTATATTGCTGATGAATTGTCTGGATTGGCTGCCGCTTTACTTCGGTATTCTCAAAGCCGGAGCGATGGCGGTTCCTTTGAACTTCCGTTATACGGCGGAAGAGATCAAATACTGCCTTGAGCTTGCTGATGTCGATTATCTCTTTTTCGGCCCGACCTTTATCGGCCGCGTGGAAGATATCTGTGACAAACTTCCCCGGATAAAATCGTTTATCTATGTCGGATGCGACTGTCCCAGTTTCGCTGAATCCTATGCTGATCTGGTCTCCTACTGTTCCAGCAAAGCTCCCAAAGTTGCCATCTCCGACGATGATGATGCCGCCATCTATTTTTCCAGCGGAACCACCGGTTTTCCCAAGGCAATCGTTCACCGGCATAAGAGTTTGATGCACTCCTGTCAGGTGGAGCAGAAACATCACGGTCAGACCCGCGATGATGTTTTTCTGTGCATACCGCCGTTGTACCACACCGGAGCGAAAATGCACTGGTTCGGCAGTTTCCTCGTCGGCGGCAAGGCGGTTCTGCTGCGCGGTGTGAAGCCGGAGTGGATAATCAGTGCTGTTTCCAATGAGAAGTGTTCTATCGTCTGGCTGCTGGTTCCCTGGGCTCAGGATATTCTGGATGCCATTGAGCGCGGCGACATCAAACTTGATGATTACGAACTTTCCCAGTGGCGCTTGATGCACATCGGCGCCCAGCCGGTTCCGCCCAGTCTTATCAAGCGCTGGAAACAGGTTTTCCCCTGCCATGATTACGACACCAACTACGGTCTCAGTGAATCCATCGGACCCGGCGCGGTGCATCTCGGTATTGAAAATATTGACCACGTCGGAGCGATCGGCGTTGCCGGTTACGGTTGGGAGACTGCCATTGTCGATGAGAAACGCAATGTGCTTCCCCGGGGCGAAGTCGGCGAACTTGCCGTGCGCGGTGACGGGGTGATGAAATGTTACTATAAAGATGAAAAAGCTACCCAAGAGGTGCTTTCCGCCGACGGCTGGCTTTATACCGGGGATATGGCGCGGGAATCGGATGATGGTTTTATCTATCTTGTTGACCGCAAAAAAGATGTTATCATCTCCGGTGGAGAGAACCTTTATCCGGTGCAGATCGAAGATTTCCTCCGCCGCCATCAGGCGATAAAGGATGTCGCTGTCATCGGTCTGCCCGATGCCCGTTTGGGTGAAATCGCGGCGGCGGTCATCGAAGTCAAAGAGGGATTTACGCTTACAGAGGAAGATGTTGACAAATTCTGTCTGGATTTGCCCCGTTATCAGCGGCCGCGCAAACTTATCTTTGCTGAAGTTCCCCGCAACCCGACCGGAAAAATCGAAAAGCCCAAACTGCGCAAGATGTACGGCGCCGATAAACTTGTTGCCATGCAGAATGAGATAAAATGAGCAAGATGAAACACGTTGTTTTGCTGGGTGCCGGAGCTATCGGTGTGCTGCCGGCGGCGAAGCTGGCAGGATGTGGCGGTGTGAAATTGACCGTTGCCGCCGATGCGGAGCGGATCGCGCGTTACCGGAGCGAAGGGATTTTTCTCAACGGGGAAAAACTTCCCTTTTGTTATGCTTCTCCTGAGGAGCTGGAAATTGCCGATCTGATTATTGTTGCCACGAAGATGACGACCCTTGGTGCCGCTTTGGAAAATGTTGCGCAGGCGGTGAATGAAAATACGGTCTTTCTGCCGTTGCTGAACGGTATTTCTGCCAGGGATGTTATCTCTGCCCGCTTCCCGCAATGCCGGGTGCTGGGAGGATTCCATCTCGGTCACGCCAGTGTCCGTGTCGGCAACAGAGTCACTCACGATGGTGTCGGGACTATCTACTGCGGCGGGGAAGGAGCTGCATTGGATTTTGTCACAGGTCTATTGAAATCTGCCGGAGTCGATGTGGAAGCTCCGGACAATTTTGAAGTTGCCATGTGGCAGAAGTTTGTTCTCAACGTGGGAATCAACCAGACTCAGGCGTTTTTTCAGGCTGATTACGGCATGGTGCAGAAGAGTCCGGAGATGCTCCGGATGGTTTGGGATTTGATGGAAGAGGCGGTCGCCGTCGGTAAAGCCTGTGGTGTAGCACTGGGTGACGAAGTTATCGACAGCGCAATGATGGTCGTTTGCAAAATGCCGCCGCAGGTAAAAACCTCCATGCTTCAGGATGTGGAAGCCGGACGGGAGACCGAAGTGGATGCTTTTGCCGGAACCGTCTGCCGTCTGGCGGAAAAACACAATATCGAAGTTCCTAAAAACCGTCTGGTTCTGGAAAAAGTCAGAGGAGCCCCTGTATTTGTGCTGTCCAGCTCTTTGCAAGCTGAAAATGAGGCAACACCTCTTTCGCGGAGCTGATTTGCCAAGAGATTGCCCACAATGCGCCGCCGTCTCGTCACGGCGTAGTGTAACGAAGACGGAAGGTTGTATTTTTCACGAAAAATGAGACAATACCAAAAATTTACCCGATTGGTTCAAATTAGGAGGAAGTAATGAAAAAGTTTTTATCTGTTGTTGCCGGAGGTCTTTTCGGAATATCAGTTCTTGGAAATTTGCCGGATCGTCAAAGTTCGATCTTCCCTCCGGCTGCCGACCGGACTCAATGGGAGCGCCTCGGTTCATTTAACCGGGGCATTGCGATGAAAGCAAACATTATCGG
>JAFTRX010000059.1 GCA_017462015.1 Lentisphaeria bacterium | reverse complement strand
TTTTGCGACAAACTGGAGCAAAATCATCCCGCTTTTTTTGAAAGAGAAAGGGGGCGCGGGGGAAAGGGAAAACTTTTTTTCCCGTGAAAAAAAGTTTTCCTTGTCCCCCGCACACTCCCATTTCACTTTAATAGAACTGCTCGTCGTTATCGCTATCATCGCCATCCTTGCCGCGATACTGCTCCCTGCTCTGCAGCAGGCGCGTGAACGCGGCCGTACTTCAAGCTGCATCAATAATCTTAAAAATACCATGATGGCATATAACAATTATGCCAATGATAATGATGATTACGGAGCTTATCACTACTATGCTCCCGGATACCAAGGTAACGGTTTCTGGGAATCGGCTCTGGTTGCCAATGGCTATCTGCCCAGTGACCGGGCAAAAAATCTCAATCAGTATTACTACTACAATTCATCTTTGCTGATGTGTCCGAGTCTGCCGGATCCGGTGACCAAAGGTGATAAACGCTCCGACTATGGTCTGAATTCTGAAACTACTCAATACAAAAGCGGTACAAGTGCCATTATAACCAAAGTGAACCGGATTCCCAAAGGAAGTGTGATCTTCGCCGACCGCTGGAAGTATGATAATGCCGCAAACTTCCCGAAAGTTTATTTCCACTATACTCCGGAAACTGTTCGCACCATGTCCGGTAACAGCGGAAGTACATATCCGCTCGGTACTCATCACAATGGCAACAGTAACGTATCTTTCCTGGACGGGCATGTAGAAAATATCTCTATTTTTGATGCCTATACCAACCGTTACAAATACGGAAAGGTACTGGGAGCATTCTGATGAGATGGATATTTCTGATATTTCTGCTGCCGCTGACGATCTTTGCAGAAAATTCTCTCTTTTATACTCCTGAGAGGATCGCGGCGGCAAAGGAAAATATAAACAAATATCCGTGGGCGCAGAAAATCCGTGACCGGATAATGAATGGAGATGTCCACGGATATTATATCGGCGCGGAATACACTTCCGCCCGGGAACTTGTTAAGAAAAGTGATGATTTCATCTGGGAACTTCAGCCGGATACCACCATCGGCAGATTTATTCCGGAAGAGACCAAAGCCCTGTGTCCCCAATGCGGACCGAAAGCCCGTAATATCAATTATTACTGTCCGTGGGCTATCGATCCGCTGAATAAACCGTACAAAATCCAGTGCCGCAACTGTAAATACTGGTTCCCTGATGAAAAATATCCGGACGACGGCAGCGGTGTTAAAATCAATGGCAAGTGCTACTATATGCTGCGGGAATATGCCCACTTTGTCTATATGTCATATGTCGGTCCCGGCGCGGCAGCTCTGTCACAGGCTTATTTGCTGACAGGCGACCGGGAATACGCCCGCAAAGCGTGTATTCTGCTCACCCGAGTGGCAGCGGTCTATCCCAATTACGATGACCGTTTTGCTTTGACCTGGTACGGTGAATACGGAGGTCAGGATCCCCGCAGACCTCAACATAAAGGCGGACTTATTTCCGACCGGATCTGGGAATGTTTTGCTCTGACCCGTTTTGCCCTTGCTTTTGATGCAGTGAAAAATTATCCGGAAAACGATCCGGAACTTATCAAATACTTCCGGAGCAAAGGGATCGATGTCAATGATACTGCCCAATGGCGGGAATTCATCCGCCGTTCGATTTTCCGTCCGGCGGCCAAAGCGATCTTCCGGAAAATGATCAAAGGCAATGACGGTATGCATCAGGCGGCTTCATTGGCGATAGCTCTGGCATTGAACGATCATTCACCTGACCGCCGTCCCAATTCCAAAGATCTGGTCGATTTCGTCTACCACTGGGACGGACACGCCGCCAATGCCATCAACAATCTCATTCTGCCGGACGGCGGCGGTCACGAAAGCCCCGGCTATAACGGGCTGCGCCTTGAGTACATAAAAGTTGAACGGATGATGGAAGCAATCCGGCAAGCGCATCCGGATAAATACCCGTTGAAAAGATATCCGGAGATCTGGGCATCTCCCAAAGGGGAAAAGTTTTTTGAACTCTTTGAAAAACTGCTGCTTTCGGGTGTTTCCACACCTTCCATCGGAGACAGTGCCGGCAGATATCCTTTTCAGAATACTTTGAAAATGCCGGTCATTCCCATCCCGCTCAAACCGGAATTTTACCTTTTTGCCGCCAAACGTTACCGCAATCCGGCATTTGCTGCTGCGATATTTAAAAACGGCAGATTGTCCGGCGGAGAACTTTGGGAAAATATCCCGGAAGATGATTTACGCCAACTCGCAGCTCAAGCTCCCGATAAGGATGGTGAAAAGCAAAACCGGCTGCTGGACAGTTCCGGTATCGCCATCCTTGAATCCGGAAAAGTTCCTGAATGCCGCACCGTCATGCTCAATTATGCCGGTATCCGGGAACATTGGCAGGCAGATGTTTTAAGCATAAATATCCATGCATTCGGCATGGAACATTTACGGGATGTCGGTTATCCGGTCTCGTGGAATTTCTGCCGCCACTTCGACTACCACAATCTTGCGCACAATACAGTGACCATTGATGAGAAATTTCAGGATGGCGGTATCGGCAGAGCGTTGCTTTACTTCGATCTGCCGGGATTTTCCGGAATAAGTGCCGAGCACACTGCCAACAATTATAAAAAAGCGAAAGACGGAAAAGGTCTGGCAGATATTTTCCGCCGGACGGTGGTAAAAAATGAACTTTCCGGTAATGATTTTTATGTACTTGATATTTTTGATGTTGCCGGTGGTACACAGCATGATCAGAGCTGGCACTCGCTCCCGGTGAAAATCGTTCCTCCGCAGCTGGATTGGAAAAAACAATCCAAAGGAACGCTCGCCGGAGAAAATATTCCAGAATTCGGCAGCTGGGTCGATCAATGGGGCGACAGCCGTTGCGATGTACCGTCATTTATCACCAATGTGAGCAAAGCTCCGTTGAATAAAACTGCGGCGTGGACATGGGAGTCCGGACTGCCCGGAGCTGAAGCGTTCCGGGTACATATCGTTCCTGTATCCGGTACGATGGAAGCGATCATGGGTTCCGGCCGTACACCGGTATGGCCCAAAGGCAAAAAGATCGACTATCTCTTTTTGCGGCGCAAAACTGAATTCCGTGAACCGACCCGTTTCCTTACGATCCTGGAACCGTTTAAAGCGCAATCATTTATCCGTGATATCAAAGTTATAAAGCGCTCGCCGCTCATTGTGGAAGTCATCCACAAAGACGGCAGTGACCGTTTCACTGTTTCTCCGGTGAAAAGTCAATCCGTTTCCATTTGCCGAACAGCAAAACGCGGCGACAGTTCCCGCAGTGTCAGTGTCGGAGAAAAGGTGTACCGCACCACAGTGAAAAAGTTTGACGGTGAAAAACGCACACTGGTCATCGGAGATTTCAAAAACAGCAGTGCAGTACTGCTGCCGGGGAGAAAGATCAGAATATTCAACCGTATGAGAAGCAATATGTTCACCATTGAAAAGGTGGAAAAAACTTCCGGAGGAAATTTGATCACCATCGCTGAATATCCGCTTCTTGCCAGAGCTGTATGCTCTCAAGTCAATGCCGACGGTCAATTGCAGTTGGATGCTGATCTGGTATTTGCCCGTTACATGGGTGGCGGCAGACGCGGTACTCACTACGTGGGAGCGTGGTTTACTGCCGGCGGAACTGCGCCGCAGCAATTGGCGGCGGCGACCGAAAACGGGCTTGTCACTCCGGTGAAAAAATTAAGTAAACCGGAACTTTATGTGAATAAAGAAGTTTCCATCTGGCAAGCCGGGGTCGGAGACCAGTTGGAAATCGCAATCATTGAGGAGAAGTGAAATATGATTTGGCGCATACCTGAAAAATTTCATGCGGTAGATGCCCATACCCATTTAAATATGATGCCGGGCAAGGATTACAGTGCATTACGCATCGAAGCGGCACTTGCCATGCTCGCTGACGGCGACCGGCTCGGGATAGAAAAATTCTGCATCTCTCTGCCGTATATGACCCCGAAGGTCACCCCGGAAGAATTCCGCAGAGGCAATGATATTATTTTTGATGCATTGAAACTTTCTTCGCGTTACACCGGATTCTGTTTTATCGATCCGGCATTTATGAAAGAGTCGTGTGATGAGATCCGCCGCTGTGTCCGGGATGGAGGTATGGCAGGAATAAAACTTTATCACCAGTTCCGTATTGATGATCCGGTTTTTGATCCGGTATTCAAGCTGTGCGAAGAGCTGGATTGTCCGGTGCTGATGCACGCGGTCAAGGGAGAACATCCGAAAAATTTAAGCAATGCATCACACTTTCTGACAGCCTGCCGCCGTTTCCCGGGTGTCCGTTTTTTGCAGGGGCATATCGGCGGCGGCGGTGATTGGGAATGGACCTTGCGGGTACTTGAAAAAAGCACTCCCAACCACTATATTGACACCAGCGGCAGCGTGATCGATTCCGGAATGATCCGCCGGACAGTGGAGGTCATGGGCAGTGACCGGGTACTTTTTGCAACCGATATGTTCATCCCGGAGGGAGTGGGAAAACTGCTTGCTGCGGATTTTGACGATGAGACGATGAAAAAAGTATGCTGTGAAAATGTGAAAAAACTTTTGGCAGGAAGGCTCCGGTAATATGAATTTCTTTGATATAAACACCGCATTGGGCCATTGGCCATTTCAACAACTCCCGTATGAAACAGTTGATGCACTCGAAGAACGTTTGAAAAAATATGGTGTTACCGGCGCTTTGGCGGTCAATACTCACGGATTATTTTACCGGGATGTGCACAATGCCAATATCGAATTGGCACAGTGGATATCCGGGAATAAATTTTTCATCGGATGCGCTTCGATAAATCCCGCCTATCCGCAATGGGAAAAAGATCTGCGTATCTGTGTGGAGGATTTCGGCTTCCGCGCGGTCAGACTCACCCCTCTGTACCACAATTACGATCCCGATGGAGAGTTGATGGATGAAGCAGTCAGTGCCGCTGAAGCGTTGGGCATAGCTGTTCTTATCCCCCAGCGGATCATGGATGTGCGTCAGAGACATCATATGGATGTGGGAAATATCGTTCTGCCGCAAACGGTGTTTGCTATCGCCCGGCGGCATCCGGGATGCCGGATCGTCTGTACTGAAACCTTGATTGTTGATGAAGATCTGCCGGTAATCGAACCATTGAAAAATCTCTATGTGGAAACATCCCGTCAATTGACCTGTTTTACCGGAATATTCCGCCGTATTGTGGACACCATCGGTGCTGAACGGGTAATTTTCGGTTCCGGAGCGCCTTTCAAAGAGGTGCTGCCGTCGGTCATCAAAATGATGGATACCGGATTTTCTCCGGATGAGTTTAACAAGATTGCCAGTGAAAACGCTGCAAAATTATTGGAAAGGAAAAATGTATTATGAAAAAAATGTTGGTTACTCTGCCGTTGGTACTCTCCTGTATACTCGGTGCTCAGGAATTGACCAGAGAACAGTGGGATAAGAAAGCCCGTCAGTCCAAAAATGACCCGGCGGCGATGACTTTCAGCACCAAGACCGTATTGTATTCCATTGCATCTCCCTACATCCCCGTTGATCCTGCAAAAAAATACCGTTTGAGCGGTAAATTCCGTCTGGTCAATCCGCCGGCAGAAAAAGCCGGCAGACTTAAGTTCGGCATCCATACCTATGACAAGAACAAACGTCCGATCCAGCCGGAACACACTACTGTTATCAATCGTACTGCGACTGAACTTACCGCCGCTGCGGAATACGGTCAGCGCAGCGTTACGATTGCCAATGGAAAAACCTGGCGGATCGTTCCCAATTTCAGTTATATCGCCTTTAATGCCAAAGATGATTTCAGCGATCTGCCCAACCGTACCACCGTTGCGATAACTGCAGTCAAGATTCAGCCGGACGGCAAAGCGGTGCTGGAACTTAAAGAGCCGCTGCATGAATTTTACGCTCCCGGTACCAAAGTGCGTATGCAGCATCGTTTGGCAGCATTTCTTTACGGAGGAGCATTGAATAAGGTTCTGAGCGGAGAATTTCAGGATATTTCAGGAGAATTCACCGGTGAACAGCGGGGATTTTCCCACAATGCTTTCCGGCAGGGAACTGCTTTTATTCAGGTGGTGGTAATGCTCGAAGGCAACGGTACGCTGGAATTCAAAGATATCAAATTTGAAGAAGTCCGCTGAGGATACTTCCGGCAGATTTCTCAACATTGCGGTGGCAGGGTTTCTCCCGGGCGGATTTTTGGAGTCACTTCCATGAATCCGCCGTTGCTGCCATTCAAAAACTTGTCTGCGGCATGGTACATTTCATCATGTGGAATTTCCAGAGTTTCCAGAACCGGTGAAAAATAATTACTTACCGCCAGACCATCCCAAGAGATGATTCCGGCATCTCCGGGGATATTCAAATTGCGTTCCCTGAGAAGCTTTAACAATCTGATACTTTGCAGATCATCCGGAATACAGAGGGCCATATCACTTTGAACGGTCAGGATATTTTGCACATGACCGGCAAATTTTTCCAGAGAATCTCCACTTACAACGCTGATTAATTCAATGTTTTCTTTCCTGGCAACAGTTACAGTTTCTTCATCGGTATAAAACGGAGCGCGGTAACAAAGTCTGCGATAACCTTTTGATGCGGTATGGCGGATCAACATTTTGAACGCGGCCACCCGGTCAAAACCGACCGCCGAAACATTGGCGGAGAAAAAATCCCGGTTCAAACCGTGTTCCAGCCGGTGATCGTAGAAAAACCAGTTTATTTCCGGCATATTGCGTATATTTTCTTCCCACCAGTACAATTCGTCCGGAGATAATGTTGCTGCAAAAATTATGACCTTTGATACCCGGAATGTTTGAAGCTGCCGGATAGTCAGGCGGTTGTTTTCCATAGAATGCAGCGGCAGAACCAGATAACTGAGTTTCTGTTGTTCCAGTTGCGTGAGCAGGGAAAAAAAGGTATTGCGGTGATGTTCATACATCATCGGGGGGATCAAAATAGCCGCATCAGTATATATTTTACCTTTCAATGCCCTGCCGAAAAGCGACGGCGTAAAATTGACTTCACGGGCATAAGTTATAACTTTTGCCGCAGTTTTTTCGCTGATATGACGAGACTTCCATTGACCATTGAGGACATAACTTACAGTACTGCGGGAAAGTCCGAGTTCAGCAGCGAACTCTTCCATTGTAGTAAAATTTCTCATTATATCCTCTGAATTTTTTCCGGTCAAATCATCATGCTTATCTGCAACAGTTTTACAAGCGGTAATATAGCATGATTACACAGATTTTTCAATCAACTGGATAAATTTCCTCATAAAGTGAATAATCAGGTTTCCTATGATTGAGTCGTAAGCCTCGATACCCCCGTAGAGTTCGACCTGCCCGGTTTATATCATGCGCCTGTGATACGTTATATAACGAACTCACCTCATCCCGCAGCTTGCGGTAACTGATGTGCAATGGGAGCGGATGCCAGTCATTGTTGCCGCACCACTGCTCGTATGCACTGTCAAGTCCCTTTTTGTCCTCCATAGCTTCAGCGACGGAGGATGGGTGTACCAAATATTAGGGGGCTGTTGCAAAACCTCGTCTTGGAATAGTGATGCGAGGCGGTTGCCGCCGAGCGCGCAGGCTGGACGTAGCGAACCGCCGGTCAACAGCCGGCGGACGCGCTGAAGAAATTCAGCGCGGGCGGAGGAAGCCGAGCAGT
>JAFTRX010000058.1 GCA_017462015.1 Lentisphaeria bacterium | reverse complement strand
GCTGCTGCTTTATCAGAATGGTTATATTGTCGGGAAATATATCAGTTTGGAAAAACTCATTGAACAATCCAAAGAAACCTATTATGAAACATTGCAGCAGAGCAGTGCAAATTGGAACGGCGGTATAAATGATTATATGCCCTTTATGCGTTATATGCTAGGCATCATTCTCAAATCTTATCGTGAATTTGAAAACAGAGTTGAACATATTGTGACCGGCAAACTCAACAAAACCGATCGCATCCGATTGATATTTGAACAGAAACTGGGAAAAATCAGCAAATCGGATATTGCCAACACCTGTCCTGATATAAGTATTTCCATGATCGAACGGACTCTGAAAGAGATGCTTGACCATGGAGAGATCAAAAAAGTTGGTTCCGGCAGAGCAACAGCATATGTAAAAAGTTGAAACAAGAGTATTTCAACTGTTTTATCCAGTTGCAGAAAAAGCACATCTCCGGAATCAGAGCCAAAAGTGGATAAGTTTTCGTTCCAGCATTTCATCCTTGTCAGAGAAAGTTTAAATCTTGAAAAATAATATTTCTATGCTATATTTTTTCTCAACCCGTAAAACTGGAGGTAAGAAAGTAAACAGCAGTTATTAAAACGAAAAATTATTTGAAGAGAAAATAGTATCTTCGAGCAGGATAAAATCCAAACGAAAACGTGCAAGTTAACTTTTTTGGGAAAATCGGCTGTCGTCAACCATATATAAGATATAACAAAGGGAAAAAAAGATGTCCAAAGGAACAATCGAGATTAAAGGTCGCGATATTTTGATAAACGGCGTTCCAACACAGATTCGCTCAGGAGCAATGCACTATTTCCGTATCCACCCGGATTATTGGCGGGATCGTTTAGTGAAATTACGCCAGTGCGGCTTGAATACCGTTGAAACTTATATGTGCTGGAACTTACACGAGAAGCAAGAGGGGAAATTTGATTTCAGCAATTGGCTGGATGTGGTGAAATTTGTAAAAATAGCGCAGGAAGAGGGGCTTATGGTGATGATTCGCCCCGGCGGTTACATTTGTTCGGAGTGGGAGTTGGGCGGTTTGCCCTCATGGTTGCTGGTTAAACCGGGAATTTATTTCCGTTGTATGAGTGAGCCTTTTATCAAAGCTCAGGACGCTTTTTATCGCAAGGCGTGTGAAATTTTGAAGCCGTTGCAGTTTACTGAAGGCGGCCCGATTATCATGTTTCAGGTGGAAAACGAGTACGGTTCATACGGTGACGACCATGAGTATATTGCTCACTGCAAACAGGTTTTCCTTGACAGTGGTATCACCGTACCGCTTTTTCACTCCGAGGGTGCCAGTATCCGCTGTTTAAATGCCGGCGGCGACCCGGATTTGCTTCC
The DNA here is from genome assembly GCA_017462015.1 of Lentisphaeria bacterium. Taxonomy (GTDB): domain Bacteria; phylum Verrucomicrobiota; class Lentisphaeria; order Victivallales; family Victivallaceae; genus UBA1784. The sequence goes on along the minus strand of JAFTRX010000058.1, from coordinate 9,678 downwards.
CACCGTCAATGGACGCAACCATCCACGGAAATTGGTGGAAAGTCTGGAAAAATACCGCCCGAATACTCCGCCGTTTATTATGGAACTGTGGAATGGTATCGGTTTGCGCTGGGATGTTATTCACCGTAATCATCTGGCGGAGGAGGTTCGTCAGGATATTCAGGAGACCATGGAAGATAAAATCAATTTCAATTTATATATGTTCCATGGCGGTACAAATTTCGGATTTATGAATGGCGGGAATGGCGCTAATGAGTTTTTTGACCGCGCCTATCGCCCGATGATGACCAGTTACGACGGCAACACTCCGCTGAACGAAGCAGGACAGGCTACGGAAAAATATTTCGCCATTCAAGCTGAAATTGCCAAGTTTGATAAGAGCGTGAAGTTGGAAAAACCGGCAGATGTTAAAATCAAAGCCTTCGGCAAAATTAAGTTTACCGAGTGCGTATCTTTTATGGATAGTTTGGATAAACTTTCTCAGGCTAAAAAGGAGGTTTTCCCAAAAACTATGGAATATTACGGTCAACCTTTCGGTTTCATCAACTACCGTTTCCATGTTGACGAACCGGGGACTTATTGGTTGCATGACTTGAAAGATCGGGCGATAATCATGATAAACGGTCATCTTTCTGAAGTAATTTACCGCAATGAAGTTAAACACAAATTTGATGTGCCTGTCGGCAATTGCCAGTTGGATATTTTGGTGGAAAATATGGGACGAATCAACACCAGATATGAGGTGAACAAAGAGTTTAAAGGTATTACTGCGTTGACCTGGGGTAAGCGGGTAATGTTCAATTGCGAAGTTTACAATCTGCCATTGGACAATTTGGAAAAACTGGAGTTCGTCCCGATAAAAGAACAGATTGTCGGCCCGGGATTCTATCGTGGAAACATGGTCGTTGATGAGCCTTGTGACACCTTCTTCAAGGTGCCTGATGGTTTTAAGGGTGTAATCTGGATTAACGGCTTCAATCTCGGTCGTTACTGGAACATTGGACCGCAGAAGAATCTTTATGTACCCGCTCCGCTGATGAAAAAAGGGGACAATGAAATAATTCTTTTGGAACTGCATCACTTGTCCGAACCGGAAATTGAATCGGTAGCAAAACAGGATTTCGGTCCGGTGCCGCCCATGCTGTTACCCTGAAGCTGGATAAGAGTTGTAAAAAATATTTGCCCCATGCTGAAAAATTATTTCAGCATGGGGCTGTTTGTTTTACTTGTGTGTCAACAAAAATATTTAAAACTTGATAAATGTTTCGGAGTCAAGAGTTTTGTTGAGAGTGTCAATGGTTTTAATATACTCAGCAGGAAAAGGAACTGCTCTAACAATTCCTTTGACCTTTCTGTGTGGCGGCATCGGTAAAACGGTGTTGCCTTTTTCTTTGCCAGAAAAGGGCGTGTCGCGGCTCTTGTTCCCGTGGTCGGCTCGTTGTTCGGCAGCTCTCTTTTTTGCCGCTGTGTTGCCCTGTTTTTGCAACCTTTCCAACTCCGTTTTTGCAGATTGTATATGACCGTTCCGCATAGACCTTTGATTTTAAGGTAAGAGGTCTTTCGCAGAAGTCGCCAGTTGAGTAATAGCGGTAAGCCGAAATTCGGCATATTCAGTTTATAGCGTTATTCAGCCTTTCAAAATATGCTTTTTGAGCAGAAAAGTATGGTTTTCGGAAGTCGGTAAACAGTCGCTATTGCAATTTGAACTTTTCAGCCGTAAGAGGTCAGAGAATTTTTTTAATTTTATGCGATACCTTGATAACATTCCGACCTACCAAAGATACTCCGATTTGAGGGGGAGAGTCGGTTTGCTCCATTTGGGGGAGTACATAAAAGTGCAGTGTGCTTCAAGTGATTTTCTTTCTCCGGCGGAGGTCTAACTGACCTCTTATAGCGGAGAATTTGGGGAGATTTTATGCGGATCAAAGTGCGCCATGGCAGAGGATTACTCCAACTCTCATTTTTTCATTTTCTCATAATATCGGAACGAAGTGGAGATGCTTCATAGCGGAATGAAATGAAGCTGCTTCATATTTGCGAAAGCAAATGCTTCATCTGGCAAGGCGATTATTGATGAAGCATTTTGCGGTGCAACCGCAAAATATGAAGCGCAGCTTGCGCTGCATGAAGCGGCTCTGTCGAGCCATGAAGCGAAGCCTTGACAGGCTTCATGTTTTTTTTGCCCAAAATTTGGGCAAAAAAAATGGGGTGGCTGATCGGACTCGAACCGACGGCCTTCTGGGCCACAACCAGACGCTCTAACCAACTGAGCTACAGCCACCATTTTCATGGAATATGCTTATATATATCCGCAGAGATGCGAAACGTCAAGCAGAAACCGATAGAAAATCAAATTTTTTTGACAGTTTTCTGCTCACGGAGTCCAAAACGTAGCTCTGCCGCTTTGGACTCCGGAAAATTCAACCGAGTTTCACCGCTTGACCGGAACGGATACTTTCATAACATCCATTCATACAGGCAATGGTTTCACGATGCCATTTCAGGTTGATTTTCGGCTGTTTGTGATTGCGGATGCAATCCACAAATTCATCGATCAACCCGATCCACTCGTCAAAGTAGGTGTATTGGACGGTATAACGGTCGTTGGGAGCTCCGTTGTGATAGACATTGGGTCCGAAACAATCGCACTGGATCATCCCTTTTTCTCCGGTAATGGTCAGATTGACCTCCATCCGTTTGGGGAAAAGTTCCCAGCCGGGACCGGGCACTTTGAGTCGTTCTTCGAGTCTTGACCACGAGGGATCGAACAAAAATGCGGTGCCGTCCTGCATTTTTCCGGCGGCGAGGACCATGTCTTCAACCTCCAATTCCCGGCGGAGATTGGGTGCTGCTTGAGCGAAAACTGATTCAAAACTTGAACCGGTCAGCCAGCGGATCAGGTCAAAGATATGCGGATGGTCGCACAGCGCACCGCCACGGAAACGATGGTCATCCGCTGAAAGCTGTACCCGTTTCCCGTAACTGGCTTCCGGGCTGCCCTGCCAGGGGAATGCCCAGACCGGAGAGAGTGTGATGTTGGTCGCCTGAACTGAAAGCAGTTTGCCGAGTTTGCCGTCAGTGATCAGTTTCTGCAGTCGTTTTACCACCGGATTGTAGTGCATTTCCAGCTCGATCTGGCAGATGATGCCGGCTTTATCGACCATTTCGATCATGGCATCGTATTCGTCCATGTCAAAGGTCGGTATTTTCATGGAGAGAATGTGTATTCCCCGCTTGGCACAGAATTCCATATCTTTGAAGTGCTGATCGTTGGCTGACGCGATCACGACAGCTTCGATTTCAGGATGTTCAGCCAGCATAGCTTCCGGATCGAGATAACACGGAACTCCGGTCTGGTAGAGTTCGTAAACTTTTTTAGCTTCCTCATCCTGAGCGCAGGAGGCTACCCAATCCAGTTTCTGATTTTCGATCAGGGTTTGATAGTATTTGCGGGTATGGCCGTGGGTCATGCCCATCATAGCGATCTTAACGGGTTTCATTTTAAAATTCTCCTGTAGTGACCGGGGTGTTTGTCCGGGCGCTGGCGATGGCGGCCTCAGCCAGTTTCAGTGAGCGGGATGCGGCCTCATGCCAAAGTTTTTTCAGCACCGGTTCTTTAAGCAGGGCACAGGCGGCACGCACGTTCCAGATCACTTCATCAGGGAGACCGAAAAGTTCGGTATCGACATCAGTATACTCCTGTTTGCCTTCGTCGTTCCAGAGGTATATGGAGTGCTGCGGGATCTGGGTATCTACGCCGCGGTCGCAGCCGACACCGCGCCGGGCGATGATCTCATGGCGGTCGAGCACCGTGGCGTTGGCGGGCAGTTTGGTACCGCATTCGATGCTGGCAGAGATGCTGTTTGCGAATCGGACGATAACGTTGCAGACATTTTCGCCATCGCCGCTGGCGAAGCCCCGGATGATGGGGCTTCCGGCGATGAATTCAGCCAGATCGAGCTGTTCTGCCAGCAGTTTTTTCATGGTGATGCCGGAGGTGAATTTGGCAAAGCGGAGAGTGGAAACATCTTCCAGGGTATTGGAATCGATCATTTTCTTCAGTTCGCTGAAACGTCGTTCGATCCGGTACGGAAGCAGTTCATACGTCGAACCGTCAGCATCTTTCAGCATGAAAAATTCTTGGCCGGCACTGATATTTCCCTGCGGGAAGCCATATTTGTCCCGGAGGAAATCCAATGATTTATTCATTTGTTCGATCATGTTTTACAGGCTCTTGATCAGGGGTTTGTATTTCTTGAGATAAGCTGCGTTTTTCTCATCGCCTCCGGGAGCATTGGCACTGTTCCAAACCGGGGGAGTGATGCCGCGTTCGAGGCACTGCCGGACGGTTTCTATTTCCAGCAGATGGGCGATGGTGAAATCCACCAGGTTGGAAACCGGTGCGATGGGCGTATCCAGTCCGGGGACATTGACGATGGCATCTCCGACCGGATTGTAGTCATCGATACAAACTTCGGCAAAGTCAAAAAGGTTTTTGCCGGAAGGGTGACGGATAAAATGTTCCGGCGGCATTTCATTCTGCCAGTAACTGCTGGCGACGGCGATGATCTTTCCGCCGCGTTTTTCCACCTCCATGGCGGCATCGATGGTTGCGGGGTTGATGCCGATATTGTGGAAGAAAATGACCACATCATCTTTTTTTATGTCATAATATTTGATAATGGATGCTCCGAAATTGACGGTGCGTTCCAGTTCCAGATATTTGAGCGCCTGGTTGAATACAGAAAGCGCAGTTTCCATCAGCGGGTTGATATTGGCAAGGCCGCCGGCACGGAAGAACATTTCACCCATGGCGAGCGTGGTGTGTCCACCGCCGGCGTAAATATGGATGAGTTTGTCTTCAGCGATGGCATCTGTCATCAATTTGGCCGCAGCACGGATGTTGTCAGCTTGTTTGTCCAGAACCTCCTGAATGTTGGCAAATGCTTTGGCAACATAACCGAAATCGTTCAATTTTTCCATAATGATCACCTTATTTTTTAAGTATTCGTTTATAATTCTCTCCGATCGTATCCCAGAGTTTCAGAGCGTCCGGTGCACCGACGACAGTGCCGTAGCCGCCCCGGTAGGTCCAGGCGGCAATACGGTCAACGCCGCACTCTTCGGCGATGTCCACCCAGCGGGCAACCTGTGACCACTCTTTGGGCTGCTTGTAATAGCCCATGAACCAGCGTTCTGCTTTTTTGCCGTATTTGTGAGCGATGGCGACGGTTCTTTCAGTGATATCCCGGAAGAACTCTTCCGGCAGGGCCCAGTTGACGATCGTAGTGGAAAACACATCGAAATAGGGGCAGCTTGCCACCATATCCCAGTTATCATATCCCCGGTATTCGGAGACATAGTATCCGTTTTGTGTGGCATGGACACAGCAGGTTATTTCCAGTCGGGGGTTGAGTTCTTTGAGTGCTTTGGAAGTTTCGCTGAGAACGACGAGCGCTTCCCGCCAGCGGAAAAGTTTGACATCGTTGGTCATGTAGCGGGGCATCGGGTAGCCGTAGTAATCCTCAAAGCGCTTGCGGCATACCGGACAGTAACAGGTCCAGTCATCGGCGACACCGCCGGTGATTGAGGCGATCCCTTTGGGAAAAGCGTAGTGCGGTTCATCCCAGAAAAAACCATCGGCATTGGTTTCCCGTGCCAGCGTGAGACAGAAATTTTTGAAATAGTCACGGTAGCTGTTGGTATTGAAGCAGGCATAGGGAAGTTTTTCTCCGGTAAGTGCGGAAACCTGACGGTTTTCCACGTTGTCCTGCAGGAATTTACTGACCTGTTCACCACCGAAGTATTTGCCGTTGCCCCAGGGATCGATGATGACCCGGAGTCCCATTTCGTGAGCTTTGTCCACGATTTTGGGAATATTCGGCCGCCAGAAGTCAAAGTCAAATTCGGTGACGGCGAGGATGACGGTTGTGCAGCCGTGAGAAAGCATTTCGGCAAAATCCTTCTCGGCATGTTCACAATAGTTCAGCCCGTAGTAGCTGATCGATGTTTCAGTTACAGCCATAAAAACCTCCTCCTTGTTGGTTGATGCTGTCAATTAAAATATGTTTCAGTTTTCAATAATATCCATTTTGCCGATGAGCTGCTGTGCACAATGAGCGAGTGAAGCCAGGAGCTCCGGCCGGTCATTGATTCCGGCACAAGCGGCTGCAAGCTCTGCCAAAGGCGTATTGTAGAACTCATCTCTGATCTGCTGTATGGCAGAATCAAATCCGGCCGTGCGTCTCCAGGGCGAGGTGTCGCCGGAATCAAGTTTGCCTGAAACCCAATCGGCATAGAACTTCAGCTGCGGCAGATAGATGCCGGGGAATAATTCGGTAATACAGCTGCGGCAGTATGAGTTCTCGGCGTTGGCTTTCAAGGTCTTTTCAAAATCCGGATTGGTCTCATGCTTCTGCTCAAGCAGTTTCAGCGAGTTATACATGGAGTAGTCCGGATGGGTGGAGACCAGCCGGTATTCAAGTTCGGTCATCAGACAGAGCTTTTTCAGCAAATATTTTATCGTATCTGCCGCAGCTTTGCCGCTGCGCCACGCTTCCATTTCCAGCGCCAGCTTGGAAAAGGCAAAGTTCTGAACCCGGGCGACCGCCATTCTGGCAAGATCTGTCACATCCCGCAGCAGGAAGAGGTCAGTTTTATCAGCGATTTTGCTTAAAGCTTCAAAAAGTGCGGGAGCTGCCGCTATTGCCGGAGACATGTGGTTGACCATGCGCCGGTGACGCTGCAGAAACGGTTCGTCGAGGTGACTGTAAAAATCGTTTCTGAGGATATGGAACAGTTCATCGCAAAAGTATCCGGGCAGAATTTTCGGATCATGCGGACTGTACCAGAAAGCCAGCTTGATGAGAGTTATTGCCTGCTGCCAGATCTCAAGCATACTGCCACTGCATGCCGGATAACGTTTGCGGCAGAATTCCGGCAGGAAACTTTCAACATCGCTTCCGGCCGGGTCCCACGCTTTGGCGGCCATGAATTCCAGCATCAGCGTATCGGAATGGCTGCACTCCGGCCAGTAGAAAAATCCTTTGCACATGGGATCGGCGGCTGCCAGCGGCAGCCGTTGGGCGATCCGGTCGTAGTTTCCCTGCGGCCCGTTGGCAGGTTCGTAAGCATGAAAGATTCCGAACATCCAGGGAAAACGGTTCAATACCCCCCAGCGGGTGAAGTTGTTTTCTTCATTGGCGACATCGGAGGTGTAGTCAAATATGAAGGTGTTGCGTGGATCGAGTTCACGGATCAGCTCTTTGACCTCATCGCAGCTCCAGTACATGCCGAAATCCCAGCTGCCGATCATCAGGGGAGTATCGGGGAATTTTTCCCGCAATTTACTGATGATCCGGCGGTAGGTATAAAGCTTCATCTGATGATTTTTGCGGTGATCTTTGAAGCAGAGCCGTTCGGCAAGTCCGATGGTGTGGAACAGGGCAGGCGTACCGTTGTCTTTGATACTCTGCATCGTAATTTTGAAGTAGTTGTCCAGATTTTCATCCTTGCTTATATCCCAGACCAGACCGGTTTCCTGATTGTAAGATGCGGTCGCCTGCGGAATGAACCCGGGATTGACATGCTTGAGGAAGTCAAGCGGAGTACGGCTGTACCAGTGGGTGAACGTGCCGACATCTTCCGGATACAGGAGATCCCGTTCCCGGGCGTAAGCCAGGATCTTGCGGCGCAATTCTCCACGATATTCAAGCGGCCAGAACAGATCCCGGTCATCGTATGAGCGGGGGATGGATTCCGGGACATGCCACGACGGATATTTGACAATATCCGGGAAGGTGCGTTGAAAAAGATCATCCAGTCCGATGCGGAGCATAAAGGTGTTCAGACGCTTTTTTATGATCCAGTCGATCTCCTGTTTCCACTCGTCAAAGTCCCAGTGTTCCGCCTGAAAACGGTTCAAGCTGCGATGGGCGAAGTAGCGCAGTCCACGGTATTCGAAACGGGGGGAGCAGACCATGTTTATGCCGGTAATGTCAATTGCGGCTGTTTCCGGTATGAGGTCGCCATCCCAGAAATAAGTGCATCCGGAAACATGTTCAAAGAAGTGATAAACTCCGTACAGCAGTGAACGGGGACGTCCTCCGGCAATAAAGAGATAGTTCCTGCCGTTTTCGCTTGCCGAAAAGAGTTGATAATCATCACTTCCGGAGCGGATTTTGAATTGCGGAATGACATTTTCCATTATCTTGGAATGGGTAAATGCGTTGACCGCATCCGATCCCAGTATGACAAGATCGCTTGAGCCGTCATCGCCGGTGATGACAGAAAGCTGCTGCCCGGTGGTGCGCTGCCAGAATGAGATGAATTCTCCGGCGGCAATGCGGTATATGCCGGAGTCCGACGGAACGAGGATTTTCAGTATGTTGGACATTTTTCTATTCTCCGCTTTGATGGGTTTGCAACAACGCTGTTGGCGGCAGTTGATCGGGGTTTCAGCTGTGGCCGTGAAATCTCTTTTTTCTGTCGCCGGTGATAATATAGAACTGCAACGCTGATTTGCAATGTTGAAAACAATAACAAAATTGTTTAAAACGCTTAAAATAGCTTGAAATAATAAAAAAACATGATAAATTATATCTCATGATGTCAAAAAAGGAGGCCGTGGTGCAGGAGGATTACCGCAAATTGCAACTCTGGGCAAAAAAGCTGCCGGAGCCGGAAAATCTTTATGAAGGCGAAGCTCTGCCGCAGGACTTTGAACTGCCTGACGAGATATTGCTCTTTTATCACGATTACTGTGCGGCAACGCCCAATGCCCATCAGCGTTATACATTGGTTTTTCCTTTTTCGGAGATGCACTATTTTGTCGAACAGAATCACTATCTGCTGCAGCCCGGACAGATGCTGATCATTTATCCGCATCAGATGCGTTTTCTCTCTCCCAAGTCCTCCGGATACGAACGCTTATTCATTACTTTTTCGTTGAAAACGGTGCAGTTTTATCTGCCATCGCCCGGGGTTTGCCAGCTGGATCCACTGGCTTGCAGTCAGCTTGAACTTATCCGTGATGCCTGTTTTGATTGCGGCGGAGCGCTGCTGCATTTGCGGCTGTTTGAATTTCTCAACCGTTTGTCCGGGAGTGTGCCTCATAACAGTGAGAAACGGTTGAGTCTGCAGATCTCCCGGGCAATCGAATATATCAACGGCGAGCGGGGATGTGAATTGAATCTCCGCACTTTGGCCGGGAAGCTGCATATGAGTGAAAGCAATCTGCGGCGGCGGTTCAAGCTTGAAACCGGTTTGTCAGTAAAAAATTACATTCACCGGCAGCGTCAGGAGATAGCCCGCTACTATTTACAGAAAACTTTTACCGGAGTCGATGAGATCGCTGAAAAATGCGGTTTCCAGTCTGCGGCGGCCTTCTGTCACTTTTTCAAAATGCAAACCGGATTTTCTCCGCTGCAATACCGTTTCGCCAGCGGGGACAGGGCGGCAAAAGAGCGGAAATATGATGATTCCGAAAAAGAGTAAAAATATGTCACAGATATCCCATAAAATCAGAAAAAAGCTTGGTTTTTCAATTTTTTCAGCGGAAGAAAATAGGATTTTGAAAAAGTGATTTTGTCAGATTTTGTTTTGCGCAAGCAAAAACGCGCGTGCGCCATGCGCCGCGCCACCAGTGACACTGCGTTCAAAATGGTTTGTCGCGACCGG
>JAFTRX010000057.1 GCA_017462015.1 Lentisphaeria bacterium | reverse complement strand
TGCAGTAGTTTTTTATCTGCTCGAGCCATTCGAGCTAATTTTTCAGCATCTATTCGATCACTTTTTTTATCACCTTTATAAATGAACGCCAAATCCCGGGCGTGCGCAACAATAACATCATATCCACGAGCTTCAAGTAAACGGCTGATCCAAGCAGAGTGCGTGCCGGTTTCAAGGGCAACAACTATTGATTCAGACGGAACAGGTACTTTATCAAAAAATTCATTCAAACTTTTTTGGGTGTTTGAAATTTTGCCAACAGAGACACCTTTTTCACCTTTTAAAACAAAAATTTCAATAGTTTTTTGAGAAATATCTAAACCGAAGTAGATTTTTTCTTGTTGCTGTGATACATTATTCATGGTTTGTCCTCCTGGTTTTTGAAGCGTACTACACGACTTCGTTGTTCTTGGATTAACATAAATCCGTTTTTATCAAGAGGCAAACCACTTTTTATTTTCGGCGCAAAAAAATGAGAGACCTCTTGTGTCTCTCATAATATCTTAAATGCTCGGCTTCCTCCGCCCGCGCTGAATTTCTTCAGCGCGTCCGCCGGCTGTTGACCGGCGGTTCGCTTCGTCCAGGAGCGCGCGCGAAGGCTTCAACCGCCTCGCATCACTATTCCAAGACGAGGTTACTTCTCTTTGATCACAGCAACAACATCCTGCCAGTTGGCAAGGAAGGCATCGTTGAGGATCTTTGCCGCATCCTGATAAGCGGTGTGCTTTCTGGAAGTGCGGAGCAATTTTCTTGCGGCATTGACCGCTTGCGCATGGCGTTCCCGGAGGCGGGCTTCAAGCGCGGCAAGCTCTTTTTCCGGCAGCAGCGGCTTTTTATCCTTATGCAGTGCCAGAGAACGGTTGCTGAATTTTCCGTTCAATATATCTTCCGGAATATCCCGGACGGTCAGCGGAACCGGCAAATAGCACGCACTGCGCGGCGGGCCGAAAACCATGTACGCCGTGGTCAGCACTTCCGGGAACTCCCGGTCAATGGCAAAGGTGGTACTGGAGACGGTGGACTTTCCGCACGTCGGATAACTGTCCGACTTATCCGGGAAGGAGTTGATCCGGGAAGCGGCGGCGTAATCTCCGGGCGTGATAACTCCATTGTTCCGCCACTGCTGATTTATCAGGAAGTCGCGCACCGCAAATTCCCGGCGGTAATGTCCGAGCAAACTCTTGAAATTGCGCAAACTGGACGAAACCAACTCAGGATAATGAAAAGCATTGGCACGGATGACAAATCCTTTTTCGACTTTCCGGGCGACAAACTTTCTGGCGCTGTGTTCAACCACGAACACGCCATCTTTGTCTCCGATAAACCAGATCGAACCGCACTCCACATGGGTGTAGGCTTTGTCCATGATGATTTTTTTCAAAAGTTCAACCGCCGCCTCTGCGCTTCCGCACTCTTCCAGCAATATCCGCGCGATAAGGGAAGTACCCATTCCGTACTGGCTGTTATCGATCTCAACTTGCGGGTCACCACTGTTCATCACGACCACAACGCCCCGGTCATTCACCCCCTGCGTGGGATGAAATGAATACTGACTGCCGTTGCCGATCCAGGCGTGTTTGCCGGGAACCGCGCGCCGCAGCAACGTCAATGAGGATGCCTTGGAATCCCGGTTCTTATGGATAAAAATGGTGTTGCTGCCATTCAAATCCGGCATGGATGCCCAACTGGTACATTCGTGGTATTCAGCACGGGCATCCGGCTTGGTGACGACCTCTTTCGCTCCAAAACGCGCCATACCGAGAAAGGTTCCGTCTTTCCATTTGAACACCTTGTCGATGCGGCTGTACTCGGCAACGATATGGGGAGCAAAACGCATCACCATCGCCCGGAAGTGGCGCAACCGTTCCGCTTTAAGCTCCGGAGTGACGGGCCAGCGTTTGTCGCCGTCCCCGATTTCGATCTTCATATTGTGATATTTTGCCCAATATTTGCTCACATGCTGTTCAAGGTCGATATCCCTTGCCCAGACACTGAAACATCCAACAGCCAACAGTAAAATCGAAATACGTTTCATCCTTCGTCCCTTTCCACAATTATAATATCAATTCTTCAAACTCTGCAGCGGCGCGGGGATCCGTCCTCCGCGGCCAATGAATTTGGCAGGTGAATACTTGCTCACCGGGATCTTCCGGTCACTCTGCCGGTTGATCTCCGGTAAAGAAGGGTTCAACGATCACCATATCCCACATGATCTGCTGACCGGCTTTGCCGGGGAACTCATCTGAATCCCAGTCGGAGAGGATCAATTCGGCGGTGGTTCCGGTCGCCCGGAATTTCAGGAACATGTAGTTAAGCAATACACTTACATGTTTTTTGTTTTTTGTCCGGAACGTGTTGCGGTGCTGAATATTGCCGGATTCCAGCACTTGAGCCCCTTTGACCCGGATCCCGGTGTACATCAAATCTGCTGACGTGATATTTTTGTAATCAGCATTATTGACTTTTACTGAATAGACCTGTCCCGGCACCAGTCCGGTGATTTTCTGCTTGATAAGATTCGGTTTTTCCCGGTTTCTGGTTGTCACCGCAAATTTACCGGTGAAGTAGACCCATTTTTTACCGTCAAAATATTCATTGGTCTCCGGGAATGATGTCGCATAAAACAGTTTTTTATCATACGGCAGTTTTTGGGAATCAAGCAATACAATGCTGTTTTCGGCAGCTCTTTGGAATGTCCAGTGCTTTTCTCCGGCATTGAAACCGGCATTTTTTATCAGCGACGTTTCCAGCGGCATATCCGACATCCTGCCGCGATTGCCCTCGATCAGATAGTGCCGGAAAAGTGCCGCTATCCACCGCAGATGCTCTTCATCCAGATGGTTGATGAGGAACGGTGCCACTCCGAAATAATCCTTGAAGTACGGTTCATTTGCCATAAATTTCAATTGCAGGTCAAAAAACGCTTTCAAACATATTCCGGATGATGAAATCATATTGAATGAACTTGTGCCGTTACCGATACCGAATGACCATATCTGTTTATGCGGAGCAAGATATTTGGCAACTTCCAGCAATTTGCGCGATTTAAGCGATGATCTGAAGTAATCGTCTTCTTTACCGGCTTTCACCCGGGCTGCCAGATAAACCTCCGGGATGGTGCGCAATGATTCAGTGCTGTTGACAAATTCAAAGAGTTTCTGATGATTGACACACTCTGCAAATGCCGGATAAAACAGATAAACCTGCTGCCGGTCAAGCACTCCATCATTTATCATTTTTTTCAGAGTTTCCCGCAGATATGCCATCTCTTTCGGCTTATCCGGATGAAGTTCATCATAGGTGAAGCCGTCGTAATCCTGATTCTTTTTCAAAAAAGTCGTCCAGTAATGGTAGAGATTCTTATTTCCATATCCGGAGAGAAAATCTCCCAACCCCTTCCGTCCGAACCACTGTCTGCCGGTGCTTCTCCATTTGATACGGAAATCGGCATACGCTGACGGCGGTTCCGGTTCATCGACGATGACATTGAATGGTTGCAGGATATTATTCCGGAAAAGCTGGTCTACTGAATGGAAGTGGTTGCTGCGTCTATTGAAGCCGGGGATCCGGCTGGATGCCTGATAGAAGATGATCGCGGGTATCTCCCGCAGAGAAATTTCTTTTATTTCCGGAGTGCCATATACCCAGATGTTAAGGGTATGTTTGCCTTTTTTGAGGTACTTCATTCCCTCCCGGAGATTTTTATATTCCGCAAGCATCATCTCATTGGCAGGGTAATCATTGTCAATAAAGAATCTGACATCACCCCGGCTGACATTACCGTTGACCCCCCGCTTGAGCGCAAGATATATCCAGCCGTCGTTGCGCTTTTCAAAATCAACACTTTGATATTTTGTCCATCCGGCAGGGGAGGAGGGCACTGCTTGCGGCTGCAGCCTGACTTGTTCCACCACAAAGTTATTCAACCGTCCCCGCGGGGAATTGGGAATTGCTGCATTAGCGCATAAACCTATAAACAGCAGCAATATGGAAATGTTTTTGTAATGCATTGTTTTTTTCTCCTTAATCGATACGTCCGCCGTGCCAACGCTCATTATCCTCTCCAAGGGTTTGATACGGGGCATTTTTGTTTGCAACATTTATACTTTCCGCGTGTCCGTCGCAGAAAAGGACATTGACCCTTCCATTATGCCGGTAGGCATCCGGGGAGCCGTACATTCCACTTCCGGAGGCAATGGCATATACCCGGCTGGTTCCATTGCTGATAATATTTTTTTCCGTAGAATCCATTATGGTATAGGTGTTTGCCGGTTTTCTGATTTCCGAATGTTTGGCAGGGATGTACGAATTTTTACCACCAAAGCACTCAGAACCATTGACATAGCGCCAGTTCATCCCATAACCGATTTCGCTGAAATTGTCATACTGGTTTTTGTCATTGAGAGATGGACAATACAATATATCTTTGGGCATTTTGTAAACATCTACAAACAATGCGCCCCAGGTGCCGAATCCGTTGTATGTCACACCATTGCTGCTGCTGCCTGCCCAGGGAGGATAATAGTCGTAGCTGTCCACATAAGTAAAAGAGCTGGCACCGAACTGTTTAAGATTACTGACACAGCTTGCCGACCTGCCGCGTTCACGGGCACTTTGCAGAGCCGGCAGCAGCATCGCTGCCAATATGGCGATTATGGCAATTACAACGAGGAGTTCGATAAGGGTAAAGGGGGAAGGGGATAAGGAAAGAATTTTTTTACTGGAAAAGAGCTTCTGCACCGCACTCCTTTTTGAAAAAAGCGGAGTATTCTGCTGCTTGCGTTGATTGCAGATCGGGAAAAAGCGCAGTGATGAAACTGCAGAGCTTACCGGCAGTTTGATAAGGTCAACGTCTGCAGACGTTGTTCTTCGCAAGAAGAACAAATACTCATCTTCACTGCCATTTGTCCGGAATGTTGATTTTTCATAATACGTTCCTTTCATGTTGTAGGTGGTGGTATTACACTATAAGTTAACACAACTTCGGCAAAATGTCAATAGCTGTAATAATAAAAAACGTTATTTATGTCGAAATCGTGTCATTTATACTGGCACAATATGCCGATGTTGTTTGTTTTTGTTCTGTTAAGGATAGAAGGCTGCGAATTTTATGTGTGAACAGGAAAATGCGGCAGGGGGAATTCTAAAAATGATGCTACCTTGGTCGGTAGTCGTATCTCAGGACCTGAAAATGGGGCGGTGTTAGATATGTGCTTGATGGTACTTGAAATTATTCGTGAATTTGAAAAAATTAATTTCAAGTCGGGAAAATAATTTCTTGCAAAATATTGCCTGCCAGTGATTTTTTTCTTTACTCCGGTGTTTTCTATTTCAGCACTTATTCTGGGGATTTTGCGGGAAAGGTTTTGGGGATTTCTCAAAAATTTGCTGCTTCCTTATTTGTGTCTTTTACTTCCGTGATAACGGTGGGCTGTAATTAAAATGTTTTTTCTGTTTTTTCCGTTTGCATTTCCATTTTTTTAATGGTATATTATGGTGATTTTACAGATTTACAAAAGGAAATCCGGATCAGGGAAATGCGGATTTAAATGATACGTTGAAGGGTTCTCAATGGAACAGGATTATATATTAGCTGCTTCAGGCGGGGAAACTTCTCTGCCGGATGCTTTGCAGAGATTTTACGATTCATTCAAGGACAAAACCCCCGGCGAGTACACCCTCGGTTTCAGTGCCGGGATTGACAGTATTCCTTTTGGACCTGTCACAGTTACTGTTGACAACACCCGCGTAAGTGTCATTTCCACGAAAGAGTATGAGTCGGCAGTCAATAAAGATCTGGAACTTATCGTTCTTCAGGGATATGCTCAAGTTGTTCTCTTTGACCGTTTCTATGCCTCCTGTATCATGATTGGAGAGTCATCTCCCGTGAACGCCGGAAGCATTGTCACTCTGGTCGATCATTTGAGCAGAACGGAAGAGGAACGCGAAGAGCTTGAACAGAAAAAAATTGATGAGGTGAAGATCCATCCCTCTTTTTATACTCAAATTTATAATGACCCGGTCAATGATGCCAGAAACACCTGCGGAATTTATATCATCCGGGATAACTCACAGCAGACCATTGCCTGCGAAACGGTGTTTCAGGCGATTGGAATCGCTGATTTTGCCGACAATGCCGCATTGGGACTTGCCATTGCGGTCAGCGCCAATGTCAATACTTTTACCGGGGCGATGAATTTTTCCGTTGCAGGCTCAGTACGCCTTGCCGGAAGTGAACGCTTCACCGTCGCCGGAGAAATCGGTATTCTCAATGGAAAGCTCAATGCCATCGGACTTTCTGTAAAAAGCAAAATCCTTGTCGGCTCAGAGATATATTTTACCCAGCTGGGATTCAGCCTCAAAGGTTTTCAGGAACCCAAAATCGCGGTCGGCTTCAGCGGCGGCATCGCGATCGGTTCTGAAATCAAAATTCCGGAAGGTCTCGGCGTGGTCAAAAAGGCGCTGTTTCCCAATTTGTCCAAATTTCATCCGCTGGAACTGACCGTCAGCGGCGAAATGAACCCCTTGCATAATTATTATTCTCTCTCCGGGAAAGGGGTGTTCATGGGCAATATCGCAGTTTCAGCCTCGATTTCCTATGATAACGGAAATTTTGATGCCGAACTTAAAGCCGGTACTGTTCGCAACAACTATATAAACGGTTCGCTTGTTGTTGACTATCATCAGCGGCAGGACAGTTGGAATCTTCATGGTAATTTCAGCTGTTCCATAACCATTGACTTTGGAAAGTTTGTCGGCGTTTCTGTAAGCGGCGGGGTCGATCTCATGCTGAATTCCCAAGACTATACTCTTGCCGGGGCGCGGTACAACCGGAAAGACCTGACCATTTCCGTATCCGGCATGGGTAAGATCAAAGTGTTTTTCAGTTTCAATATATCTGTAAATAAAACCTGGGTGTTCCATTTGAGCAATACGCAGTTGTCTGATCCGGATTTGCTTATGCGTTCCATCTCTGCCGGGGATGCTTCGGCGCTCGAAGATGTTCAGGACGTGCTGGTTTGCGAAAGCAGAGATGTCGTGGAAAATGAACTTCCGCAGCTGCTGGCAAGCAACGATGTCATTGAAGCTGCAAGCTGGCAGATCGACGAACAGTGCAGCGTTTCCGGGCTTGTCCGGATTCAGGTTGCCGCAGAGTATACTCTTGTGGACAGTAACTGGCAATTAACGCACACCAATGGCGACACGATCACGGTATATACTTCAGAAAATGCCGGAGATGTTGTGACCGTGCACTCATTTACCCACAATTACTATGAGTTGCTGCTTGATACTCCTGAGGAGGGAAACTGGACACTTGAAATATTGGGCGACAGCCAAAACACCGGCGGCATTTACCTGGATGCCTTGCAGGATGAAAAGTTTGTAACTCAACTGGAAGTTGTTGAACAGACGGACGAGGCAATCCGGTTCCGCTACACTGCCTTTACCGGGGCGGATGATGATACCACCGTGGTGCGCCTTTGTGCGGAAGAAATTTCCACTGCTCCCGGAGAGAATCCCTATTCCGGCGTTATCGCTTATCTTGAAGAGTGTGAAAACGGCGAGTTTGTCTGGGAAATTCCGGAAGAGTTCCGGCATAATGGCCAATACCGTTTTTATATTTCTGCGGCAAGTTCCAATGCCGGCAGCGTGAGCGAGAGCAATGGAGTTGAGGTTTTTCTTGCCCGGCAGGATGCCAGCTTGGAGTGTTCCTGGGAATTGGCTTACAATGCGGATAATACCGATACGGTTACAGCATATATCACCATTACGAACACCGGCGCGGAAAATGCGGTGTGCCAATGGGAGATATTGGATTATACCAACAATAACTCCGTTGATGCTGATGTTGATTATTTTGGAAACACCGCAGACACTGCGGAAGTCATTGTTTCTGGAAGCGGACTTGAAATCAAGGGCAATTCAAGCATCACTTTTCAGCAGGTAATCACCGTTACCGATGAGCTGCGCGACGATCCCTCAAGTTTGCTGTTGGCGGTCACTCAGGAAAACGGTTGCAAAAAGCAAGGCGATACCTGCGAGGATGAAATTTACGCCGATGACAGTGACGAAATCACATTTTCGGCGATGGATTCCGGGGAGTGTCAGAAGCAAACTATCTCGTGGCAGGCGGTTGAGGGAGCTGATTCTTACATCCTGCATTACGCCTTGGAAGGTGATTGGGATGGCAGCGGTGTTTATATAAATAATATTTTCAGCACCTCTTATGTTTTAAGTGCCGCTCCCGGAAAATATGCTTATCGCGTGATTGCCGTCGATAGTAGTGGCAATGCTGTTGGCTCCTGGAGTAAAGAAGAGGACGTGGACGTATTGTTCCACGATGAGCAGACGATCAGCATCGACGGAGAGAGCAGTTCTTCACGCAGTCAGCTCTTTGCTTTGAATGACGGCATTTATAATCTGAACGGCGTTGACTTGAAGAATTTTACCGGAACATTGACCCTTTACCGCAACGATCTGGTCAAAACTGATGAAGAGAACGGCAACGCAACTCTTACGCAGTTTGAAAATAATATTCTTACTTTAACTGTCGTCAACGGTATACTGAAAAATCCGGTATCAGAGATCCTGCTGGATAACGGAGATTATTTCTGGGAATGGTCACGGGCAGAAAACAGCAGTATTTCCGGTTTTGATATAACGCTTGAGCTGTCAGGAGAAGTTTTTTCCGTTGAGCAGAAAGATCGGGAAATCATTTCCATCGGGGATGATACGGCGGAAATGCCTCTGGTTTCGGGCGTTTATGTGGAAAAGCTTGAAGGCGAAGTAGGTTTCTGTAATAAAGATGCCATTTATCAGTATATGACCGCTGACGGCGGCGAGCTCTCGCTCGCAATCAAAAGTGGTACTGTATTGGAGGCGGATGTTGAAATTTTCATCTGTGTGCAAAACAGTACCAATGGGGAATTTGACTGTGTGGAAACATTCACTGTCACTGCCGGAGAATATTTTGCAGATACCGTTATCATCGACAAATTGTCAATCAAAAACAATTTTTATGTTCAAGTGGCATCTCCTGATGACGGCAAAGGTGAATACAATACCGACTACTGTTTTGATTTAAGTTTTGATGTGTTTGAGGACAATGTTCAAACCGGGGACATCCTTACCGTCAACGGTGAAGTTGTCAGCGACTGGATCGGTTACCGCAATGAAGCACACTCTTATCTGCTTCAAATCAAACATGATGAGCGTTACGCCGTCAGATTGCAGGGCGATGCCTTTGATGCAGTTCTGAAAATTTGCGAAGTAAATGGAACTGTTATTGAAGAAAAACAGCTTGATGCAGACGGCAAAGCGTTTATTGACGGTATTTATCTTGAAAGCGGTAATTATTTTGTCGTTGTGGATTCGGTGGACAAAGGCGATGGGCTCTTTAATACAGATTATGTGTTGAGTGCTGTTGAGCTTAAAAATCTCTATCCTCAAATCGATAACAGCGATGACAGCTGGGAGTTGGCAGCTTTGAACGACAGTATCGCGTTTGACGCCAAAGTTGAAAACTGGGTCGGTATTGGAGACGATTCGGATTTCTTTAAATTGTCTCTTGAAACTGTAAGTGAGCTGAAATCAGCAATCGTGTTGACCGTAGATGCACAAACGGCACAGGCGGTAAAAGATGGGGTACTGGAAATCAGTTGTTGCGACCGCTTCGGACAGGCGCTGGAAATAGAAGCATTGTCCGATGGGGCGTGGTGCATTGATGCGAACCTTGTGAACGGGGAAATATATATCGGTATTCAGCGTGAGCAAACGGCAGAAGATGTGAATTACTTTTTTGAGGTATCAAATGCGTTTTTCCCGGATAACCTTTCCGGCAGTGCGGATGGCGTAAGCTGGGATGCTGTTCCCGGAGTGGAAAGATATATTGTGGAATATTCGCAGGATAATTTTGCCAATGTCCTCAGTTGGGAAACGGTTTCAACAAAAGTCGATTTTTTCGATTTGCCCGCAGGAGTCTGGCAATGGCGGGTGAAAGCTGCCGGCGGAGTTTTTGCCAATACTGAACAAATCATCGCTGACGGCAACGTTACCGTACAAGAATTTATTTCTGAAGCGAACGGTAACACGGATATCTTTTTTGCCAATGCCAATGGTACATGGGAAGCAGGTTATGCCGCCCAGCATGCGGGCGTTCTCAAAGGCTGGAGCGGAACCAATGAGCAAGTTGCTCTTATTGGAAAAAACAAAATTGCCGACATGTTTGAAGGTTCAACTGATGCCAATGTGCTGGTTTTGACCGATGATACCAACGGCGATGCACTGTTTGTTGACGACATTTACACGATACTGCCGGGAACGGTCGTTGAACAACAAGCCCGGATTGCTCAAATCGATGAGATCCGCGCCGGAATGGGCGATGACGTCGTGGATATGACCAGTTCGACATTCGCTTATATTGGAAACGGAGTCACAATCTATGGTGGAGATGGCAAAGATACCATCTGGGCGAATAACGGCAGTAACATCCTCTATGGCGATGCCGGAGCTGACCGTATTATCGGTGGAATCGACAATGATGTGATCGCAGGCGGCAGCGGAAACGACCGTCTGCACGGCGGCGGCGGAGCGGATGTTTTCTGCTTTGGAGGAAACTGGGGTAAAGATAGTGTTGAACAGCTTGCTGACGGAGAAGTTACACTTTGGTTTGAATCCGGTTCTGAAGATAACTGGGATGCTTCAACGCTGACCTACACCGACGGTGAAAACAGCGTAACTGTAAGCGGCGTTGCCAATGTCACTCTCAAGTTCGGCAGCGATGTATCTTTGCCTGACGGATGCTTCAACGGTGCCGCAAGTGAAAAGATTTTTGAGGATAAAGGTATGTTAGCATAACTGCGTGAGGAGATAATAATGAAAAAATTTCTTTTACTTATAAGTGTGATTTGCCTGTCGTTGCCGTTTAATGCCGCAGCGTGGAAAAGTCTTGATTACAGTTATCCCGGAAATTGGGTGATTTGCGAAGAAAAAATCCGGGAAAATTGTGAAGTCGACCTTTTTTATGTGTTGCCTACAATTTATTCGGATAAAAACAATGAGTATATGCTTTGGCACGGCAATAAGGCAATTCAAGCCAAAGCCCGGATGATCGCCGCTCAACACAGCGGAATTTTTTCCCCGTACAGCCGGGTGTTTGCCCCCTATTACCGGCAGGCGGAGTTCCGCAGGGCATTGAAAGAGATCAATCTGCCAGTGGAAAAGCAGAAATATATCCGGCATGGAATACACGATGTCCGGGCGGCGTTCCGTTATTATATGAAGCACCACAATAAAGGGCGTCCGTTTATTCTTCTTGGCTTCAGTCAGGGGGCGATCGCGTTGCTGGAAGTTATGAAAACGGAGCTTGCGGATCCCAAAGTTAAAGCGCAGCTGGTGGCGGCATATCTGATCGGCTATCCCAATATGCCGAAAACATTTCCCAATTATCCGCATTTGCGAACAGCAAAGAAAGCCGATGACACCGGAGTTATCATCAACTATAATTCACAGGCTCCGGGCAAGGTCAAGTCGCCGTTTACCGGAAAAGAGAACGTTTATTGCATAAATCCGGTCAACTGGCGTACAGATGGTAAAATCGCAGAAAAAGCAGAACACAAAGGCAGTCGCTTTTTTGACTTTAAAAGCGGAAAAGCAACCGATAAAAAGAGGTTTGTTTCAGCAAAAATCGACCCGGCAAGCGGTGGACTTATCGTTGAAACTGCTGAAGTCGGCAAATACGACAGCCGCAGTTTAGGTTCCGGAGTTTATCACATGTTTGACTTGAACTTTTTTTATTACGACCTGCGAGCCAACGGCAAAGTCCGCATCGCCGCCTTCCGGAAAAACGGATGCTTGTAAAAGGATGCAGTGGATATGCCCGATACAGAACATGAAAAATCATCTTCCAAACTCCAAGCCGGGATAATACTGTTTTGCGGAACCGTTGCCGCGATGTTCTGGTTTGTTTTTTCAAGTTCAGTCTTTGAACAATGGTGGAGGAAATGCAGTTTTCTGCCGGACAGACTCTATTATCCAATTGAAGAATTTTTGGCACTGCACTCCCATCAGAATGATCCCTATACCTATGGCATAAGTTTCGTCATCGCTTCATTTTTTGCCTGGTTTGCACACCGGTTATGCCGGGAACTGAAGTCGTGGTGCCGGGGGGTATTCTTTGCTTTTTTGGTCTTATTGCTGCTGGCACTGCTTTTTCCCTGCTTGTGCCGACCGCGAGAGATCGGGCGCCGGGCGCGTTGTCAATATGAGTTGAAACAAATTTATATGGAGTGTGCGAACTATGCCGGAAACAACGGCGGCTGTTTCCCGGACAGCATAGATACAAGCAAACTGAAACACAAGATAAGTTATCACGGAAAAAATAAAAAAAGTACCGGGGAACCCTTTATATTGCTTGAGGATGGAGAGCGTGTCCACGCCGGAAATATGCAGCACCGCATCTGGAACGATGGTGAGTTAGAACAATTTTACCCGTGGAAGTAAAAACAGTCGTTTGCAATCGGCGGATGGATCGTGCGGCAAGGAACACCTTGCCCCGTCTTACCGGAGACGCGTGAAGATCATTTTGCTGTGATTGCCATGAAGCCGCAATTTCAGTGCGAAAACGGCAGCTCCCCAGATCGAACTGTTGGAGGCGCTGCTGTGGTTCAAATCCGGCATTTGTTCCACATTCACCAGCACAGAATCTTCCAAACTCAAGCTGACATCGCCCAACTGAATGGTCACGTCATCTTTAACTTCCGGAGTACACGCGGTCAACAGCGTTATTTCAGTCACTCTTTTTTTGTCCAGCACAAAAGAATCTTCGACCGTGACCGTATCTTCACTGTATTCAATGATACGTTCCGCCGACTTTACCCCCGCCTCTTCCGGATAGGCATGGGAAAGATCACAGCGGATCATACGGTCATCCTGTACGGTAAAACTGGAAGTATATTCTTCGCCTTTTACTTGCTCATACTTGCCGAATACCGGCGCATTGTGTCCTGTTCCGCGCGTATACCACAAGGTGTAACGCTGTTCTGAAAAATTGATTTTGGCGTAGCTTCCGGTTCCTGCATCAAGAACGACCGGAATTTCCCCGCTGAACAATTCAAAATGTCCCAGATCGTTGTGGTTGTGAGATTCATTGTTGTGTCCGGATTTAAGCGAAAGCGAGAGCTTTTCCGAGCGGAATATCGCCAGCCGCCCCGGAAAAATAACTGTAGCTTTGCAGTTTTTATCCGTCTCCGGCATCTCTTCGGGGCGGTCAAAGAGTAGAGCAAGCAGACTCGCCAGAAAATCTCCGCACGCTCCCAGTTGGTATTCATTTCGCGCCGCAAGTTCCAGCAGCGGTTTGGAATCAAAATATTTTCCTGCCGGTGCCAGCAACGCCTGACACGGCCGCAGTTTCGGCTGGGAATCGCCAAATGAAACGATGGTTCCGCTGCTGATGCGGGCATTGGGAAGAAATTCCACCATCGCTTTGATTTTGGGTTCATTGAATACTTTGTCCATAGAACCGGGAAGAGCTTTGTTCAGCATGAATATGGTTTGGAATACCATCAAATTGGCTTTCATGTAGTAGGATGCGCCTTCGGCACAATAACCGTCATCCGCATAATAATGGATGAAGCGCGAGGTGTTGGCGAGAAATCTCCGGATTTGAGCGGCAAGTTTTTTGCCGTTCGGTTCCAGAATCAGTCCGGTGATGATGCAGTTGCTGCTGCACCAGACTGTCCAGTTGGCAGGTTTTTCATGAACATCCCACCAGTGAACGATATTTTTATCCATGACGTAATAGATGCTCTGTTCCAGAGATTTCTGCCGGATCAGTCCGGATATTCCCGGAATCTCTTTTTCCAGTTCTTCTCCCAGCACCAGATAAAGCAGTGCCATTACGGCGGCAGTTTCGGCGGCAAACAGGTCACAGTTCTGCCAGCGGAGAGTGGAGTTGTATGTCCAGCGGGCGTGCGCCGGAACGCACCAGGAACGTTCTTCCAGAATAGCGACCGTATAATCGAGAAGGCGCGCCATATATTTTGCTTTATCTCCGGTCAGGCACAACGCTGCTGCCAGAAATCCCAGCTCTTTGCGGCGACGGAAATAGGGCGTTTCGTATTCAGTGCGGTTGCCGTTGACAGCGAATTGTACATAATTGGAATACAACAGCTGCGGAACCTGATTTTCTGCGATTTGATCGGCTTCAGCAATGATTTCAGCGGCAAATTTGCTCTTGCCTGCCTTTGCCCACGCTTCGCGGTCAGCAAACGCCGGATAAAGATTGCGGTTGTAATTTCCTTCGGTTATCCGGTCATAGAAATTCTGCGGCAAACGGTCATGAATATAACGTTCAGACTTTTTCATTTCTTTTATATTGATTTTGATATTATCTGTTGCAGACGGCGTTAATTCCCTATAAATTAACACAACTTCTGTAAAATGTCAATAGCAGCAACGATAAAATTTTTTGTGAGGAATCTAAACTGCGGCGGCGCCTCGTGGGCAATCTTACGGGCAAATCGGCAGATTCAGCTTCAGTCGAGGACAATAGTCCACTCCTTCAGCTTCACTTTGATTTACCCGCAACCTTGCCGCACGATCCATCCGCCGATTGCAAACGACTGTTTTTATTCTTGTTTCTTCCAGAGAATATTCAGTTTTACAAAATTGGGGACATTAACAATTTTTTATAGAAAAATAGCGTTGTTACGGTGAAATTGATGGTATTCCGGGGAGGGAGAGGTGTTGGTTTGCAAAATGCAAACCATCTCCGATTTGTTCGGACATATTCTAACCATCCCGAAAAGTACCGAACGTAACGAGTGAGGATGTGATAAGTCGTAAGTGCTGCTGTCGCGACAACGGAGCGACCAAATAACTCGCTTTTCTCGAAAAGGGGAGGGGTACGGGGAGGGGGAAAACCTCTTTTCTCGTGAAAAGAGGTTTTCCCCCTCCCCGGAATGCCATCTCTCCTTATTGGAGGAGGGAGGCAAAGCGTTGATATGCTTCAAAGTAACGGGCGCCAAGTTTATGTAGAGAATCGGTATCGAAATGGAGATTATCGCCGCGATGCATCATATCTTTGGTATGCACATAGAAAAATGAAGGTTCTTCGCGGGAAAGGGTTTTCAGAGCATCATCAACGATGTTGATGTTTGCGTTGATTTCCTCATTGTAGAATGAAGCCATGTCACCGGCAATAAAAGGGACATCATTACCCAAGTGCAGTTCCTGTCGGAAATTATGTACGACTGCACGCAGTTTTTCGGTGTAATCTGTGGTTTGCCGTTTGGCATCCGTCTCGCCCTGATGCCAGAGAACAGCGATGATTTTGCCGCTTTTCTGGGCTTCTTTTGCCTTTTTTATGGCATTGTCATAGGGGAAATTTTCCGGATCATGGTCATCAACGCCGCCCGGCATCCATGCGGCGATGGAAGTTCCGCCTACGGCACAGGGGATCAAGCCCACGGTTTTGCCGGGGAAAGCTTCGGCGAGGAGGCGGCCGAAGGTGCGTCCGAGTCCGACTCCGACAACTTTCTGATCGCCTTCGGGGAGTACGGTTTCAAACGGATCGCTGCCGATGATTTTTTCTCCGGAGGATTGAAATGTTCCGATGAACTTGCGGTCTTTGGTGACCGGTTCGATCGCCGGCTGCCATTTGAAATCGGGGCGTATCATCAACAGGCGCGGAATTGCGGTCAGGTCATCGGGACCGGCATAACCGCGTCCAGCCATATTGGATTGACCTGCCAGCAGCACCAGCAGTTTATCATCATCCCGGCGGCAGTTTTCCCATTCGGTTTCGTTCATAAGTAAATTCTCCTCTGCGTTTTTATGATATGGCAATATAGCATCCGTTTCAGCAAAATTCAAACTGAAAAAATACCGGAATGCCGTTTTTCTGGCAATTCCGGTACTGTTTACAGACTGGCAACAGCAGTGTTATTATACTTCACTGCGGTCTTTTTTCAGTTGAGCCTGAAGTTTTTTGACGTCGATTTTGCGGGGGACAACACCATCTTTCAAAGATTGCACGGCGGCGGTACCGGCAGCTTGTCCCATGTTGGCGCAGCAGAGGATCAGACGTGATGCCGCCTGCGCCATGAATTCGGAAGAAAGACATCTTCCTGCCACCAGCAGATTGTCCATCTTTACCGGGAGCAGTGAACGGTAGGGAATGTCAGATGCATCTTTTTTGAACACGCGTTCATCTCCGTATCTTCCCCAGCCGTCGGTCATGTTTTCGTAGCCGCACGGGGGTTCGAGTGAACCGGGATGACCGGTGGAGGAAACATAGCAAACTTTGCCGTCGATGATCTCTTTTGCCCATTTGATGTTGCCGACACCGTCGGGATTGTGCAAGTCAAAATGGTGGTGGGTGCTGGTGATGGCATCGTCAAACTTGCTGCCGCGGGCGAAATCCAGGGTTTTCAGGATATATTCGCCGACGACCCGGCGGCTTTCCCGGACGCCCAGCAGACTTGCGGTGTCGATCAGATAAGAATTCTGGAAGCCGGGGATGTTTTCCCGGATGAATCTGGCAAAGAAATCAGCCTGTTCGCGTCCTTCCTGATACATGCGGGTCAAATCCTTGTTGCTCAACGGATCGCAATTTCTGGAATGGGAAATGCAGAGGCAGATTTCATCTTTGCCGCAATGTTTCGGACGGCCCGGGACGAAAACGCTCCAGTTGAGGTGGTTTTCAAACATGATGGGCATCCGGCCATCCTGGTGGGCAGCTTCGATAAGTTTGATCCACTTGGAATCTTTGACTCTGAATTCCGAAGCAAGATATTCGTCATAATCCACACCGCCCAGACGGAAATCCAGAGAACACGCCTGATGTTTGCCGTCTTCCTGACGGCCGCTCATACACTCGCAACCGGCAAAAAAGGCAAGATCCGCATCGCCGGTGCAATCGATGAAACGTTTTCCGAAAATCACCTGACGGCCGCTTTTGCTTTCGATCACCACCGCCTTGACCTGATCGCCGCTGACGACCGCATCGACAATAATCGTGTCGAGCAGCAGATCGATACCGGCTTCTTTGACCATGCGGTCGAGGACGAGTTTGTGAGTTTCGGGGTTGGAATTGCGCCGGGTGTGTCCGTCAAGTTCTTCCAACCGGGTCAGCATTTCCTGACTGATACCGGCGGGAGTATCCAGCGGGATGGGGACCAGTCCAACGGTGGCAAGACCGCCGAGGGCAGTAGCTTTTTCGATGAGCAGCACTTTGGCTCCGCCGCGGGCAGCGGCGATAGCGGCACTGAAACCTGCCATACCGCCGCCGCAAACGATGACATCGTATTCACCGGCGTTCCGGATCTCCTGCGGAGCAGAAAGGATATTGCCGTTTTCAAGGATTTGATAACTCATTTTATTTTTCCTCCAATTCTATGATGTTGATGGCATAAGATTGACAATTATCGGCACATTTGCCGCAGCCGGTGCATTTGTTTGCATCGATGTGGGCTCCGTTGTGGTCAAAGGAGATCGCATTGAAGTTGCACAACCAGCGGCAGGTATCGCATCCGGTGCATCCGGCGACGACAGCTCGTTTCTTTCCCATAAAAAGCTCCTTTCCTGTTTGCTGGTATAATATAATTTGCCGGAATAAAAAAGTAAATGACTTGAATTGTCGAAAAGTTGATGTATATTGTCGAAAAGGAGGTTTTTTCTCATGGAAGTTTCGACACTGGAACCTGAAATCAGTGCATTTGAAGAGTTGACCGGATGTAAGATCTGCTTACATCACTTCAATGATACATTTTTTCCCGGGGATTATTCTCTGGTAAAGCGGATACGCTTTTCTCACCGGAAAACCCATCCGGACAAGTGCGGAATGGAGCAGAAATCTTATTGCCTGCGCCACTGTATGCAGGCTTTAAATTCCCGTATCGCGAAAACTCCGGAGCGGGAGGTGTTTTTCGTTCACTGCCGGAACAAGTGCTGTGAATTGGTAGCTCCGGTTTATCGCAACGGCAGGTGCGTGGTGAAAGTTTTTGCCGGTTTGCTGGATATCAGAGAAAAGGAGAAAATCCGTTTGATTGCCCGGATTTTACCGGTGTTTGCTGCCGGGCTGGAAAGAAAAGCCCATGATATCGCGTTGAACCGGAAAGACGTGACGGATACATATTTCCAGAGGATACAGAATTTCATCGAACAGCACTATCAGGAAAATATTTCAACCGCGGATGCTGCCCGACATCTGTGTATTTCGGTGTCGCGCCTGTGCCATGTGTTGAAGGAAAATTCCGCAGTGAGTTTCTCCCGGATGCTGACCGGGGAAAGGATTTATCATGCCAAACAGCTTATGGCTTTTTCAGATGCGGAATTGCGGCTGTCGGAGGTCGCAGAATTGTGCGGTTTCCGGGAATACGAACACTTTTCCCGAACCTTCAAAAAAGAGACCGGTGAATCTCCCAACTCCTGGCGGGAGAAAAATGCATTGCAGGCAGAAAGTTGACAAGAGTTCCGTCTGTTACGGGACAGCTGTCATTTTTCCGGGGTGTCGATCTCTTCAAAGGAAAAGCCGTCTACCAGAAGTTTGGCTCCCGGCTTGGGGAGTTTGCTCCAGTTGCCGAACCAGATAAAGGGACGGACGTACTTCGTGGTTTTCCAGAACTTGTCGCGGGGCGTTTCCGGTTTATCCGAAAATCCGCGGATAACAGCAGTAAAACTCTTTCCCTCTCCGGCGGGCATCCAGCCGGAGCCGAGAAAATACATGGTGGTCGCCCACGGGGAGTGCAGACGGATATCAGTTCCGGCGGGGTAACTCTTTTTCAGCGGACGTTTCAAGTTGATTTTGATTTTATCTTCACCGGAAAGTTCCATATTTGCCATCTGCGGAGAGAGGTCAAAATTGGGAATGTCGCTGAAATCAGCTTTGGCATGGAATGCCACGACCGCGACTTTGATCGTTTTCCAGGTGGGGAATTTTTTGACGATCAGGAACTTGTCACCCTTGTTGGCGGAGACGACTTTACTTTCGCTGCGGGCGGCGTTGCGGAGGTTGCGGAAGCAGATCATCCGTTTTTTGCCGTCATAAAGCTCCAGCCCGAGATAGGCGCTCGCTGGAAGTTTGGGGTCAAGCGTGCGGAACGAGGCTTTGAGAACGTAGGTCTTGCCGGGGGATACCGGCAGATATTTGTTGTAAATCAGCGGAGTCGGATACTTGCCGAAAAGCAGGAAACACGGCCCTTTGCCCCGGGCAAATTCCGGCTTGTATTCGACCATACCTTTCCACATTTCCGGTTTTTCCTGATCGACCATCAACTGACGGCTTCCGGCGAAAAGAGAACACGCGGCAACGGCAAACACCAAAAAAGTCAATTTTTTCATATCTATCCTTATCTGAATAAAATCAATATAATATAGCACGTTTGCTGTCAATAGCAAACGCGGTAACTTATTTGCACTTGTAAATGGTTTACGCTTGATGTATATTACACAGCACAACAGGGAAAGTGTTTTATGAAAGAACAGGTTTTGAAAAATTACCGGCGGAAGAGATTCTTTCACCGGCTCTTTATGCGCAAATCTCCCCGGACATGAGCGATGTTCGGTCTGGCGTGGATGAGTATGGTTTCCGGAATATTGCCGCTCATATTGTTTGCTTTGTTCACCTGTTTCGGCGGTTTTACCGATGTATGGAAAATCATTGCTGCTGTTGTCTGCCTGTTTTTACTGTCGATACCGGCGTATGCGTATGGCTATATCCTCTGCATGATCGGAGTCAGTAAAATTTGTCAGAGTGCGTTCAAAAACAAAACTATCGGTAATATCGCCGGAGCTGTCGGCAGTTGGCTTCTGCCGCTGCTGGGATTGCTGCTGGTTCCGGTGCTGATCGTTAGAAAAAAGTTTTCCGGAGTCGGGTTTGCGTTGGCGGGGAGTGCTTTTTTTCTGTTGAGTTATTTCAAATATCTCAATATCATCTCCTGTTTGTTTCTGGGAACGGGCTGCTGTTTTGCGGCGTTGGCACTTTGCGATGATAAAAATAAATTTTCGTGGAAATTTGCTGTTCCCTTCGGTATCGCGCTGGCATCACATCTCTTTCTTTTTGGGTACAATGTCAAATTGCAGTACGATGTGAAACATTACCGGAACGAACTTTCGCAACTTATCGGTCGCTCGGTGGAAGTTGATGATTTCTGGCGCCGGGACGCGCAAGGTGTTCCCAGTGACAGCCGGGAGCTGAAAGCGCTGATTGCTGCCAGACCGGAGAGTTCTCATCTTGAGTATGAGTTTGAAAATTCCGGTGTCGCCCGGACGAAATTGCGTGAATATGAGAAAAAATATCCGTCATTTGTTCAGGCGGTCGATGAATTTTTGCAGCTTCCGGAGTCCCATGTCGGGCATCAAATTCCGGAAGATGGTATGTTGTTGAGTGTCCTGATGCCGGAGCTCGGGGCGTTCCGGGAAGCGGCACGGCATCGCGCCATGAAAGCGATTGCCAACAGCGGGGACAAAGTTCTGGTACGCAAATGCAATGCCGATATGATAAAACTGCGTAACTGGGCACTGCAAAGTGAGTTCAGCATATCTCTTCTGGTGGCTGCTGCGATCGAACACATCCGGCTGAACGCATTGACCGTGATTCTGGGCGAAGGTGGTTTGCCGCAGAAAGAGCTTGAAGAATTGGTCGGTGCTCCGGTCGATTGGGAAAAGTTTCTGCGTTACTCCTTCGGATGTGAAGCCGCCGGTTTCAAAAGTGCAGTTGATCATCTGCAAATGTCGGCATCATTGCCGCAGATGGATGTCGGATTGGGGACGGTCAAAAAATATATGCCGCTTTTTATGCACACACATTTTCTGCGGGATTACCGCTTTGCGCTGCAATACTTCATCAAAGCGTGTTCGGTGCCGCCGGAACTTTCCGGAGAGGAAAAAGCCCAATGGGCAGAGGTGGATGAGAATGAGATCAAACGTAACTCTTATTTCTTGTCCGGGATGTTGACTCCGGCGATCGGGGTATTTTATCGCAAGACGGCGCAGGTCGCGGACCAACGGAAAATCGTGCTGCTTTCCGCCGAAATCATGGAGTACCGCAAGCGGCACGGGAAGCTGCCGGAAAATCTTGATTTTCTTCCGGCGATCCCGGCTGCCGATTTGGATCACCGTCCGCTGACGTATGAAAAAACGGAAGACGGCTTTGAAATTTATTCATCGCGGCATGGCGCGATGCCCAATATTTATGAGGTGAAAATCATCCGGAAAAAGTGACGGAGGCTTCACCGGCTCCGGATGATATTCAAAACTTTTACTGCCGTTTTGTCGCCCTGTTCCGCTTTCCGCGTCAAGTCATTCAGAGAAGCGCCCAGTATTTTTGTTTTTATCTGCGCCCAGTTGGCTCTGCGGAGCAGGGCAGGGATGTTGGTGTAGATAGTTTTATGATGACCGTATTCCGGCTTCATCAATTCGGCAACGGCTGCTTCCACGCTCTGATTTTCAAAGACGATGCGGTATGCGGCAACGGCACAGCCGGTACGGTCGCTGCCGTGCCAGCAGTGGATCAGCAGCGGCTTGGGTGCATCGCGGATGACGGTCAGGATCCGGAGCAGATGAGCTTCATTTATACTTCCGGTGTTCAGCGGTATCTCATAAAGTTTCAGCGGTACGGGAAGCTGCGCGTTGGCGGCGGCAACTTTGCGGCGGTCACTGTGAAACTTTCGTAAGTTAAGAATACTGCGCAATTTGTGAGATTTGGCAAGTGCGATCAGCTCTTCTGTTTCCGGTTGCCCGGAGCGGAAGATCTCCGACGTTACCTGATGAAAATTTACCGGCTTTACCAGTTTGACAACTTCTGCTTTTTTGTCGGTTGAAGGCGCGGGAACCGGTTCGCAAAAGCAGCAAAGTGCTGATACCGTCAGCAGCAGGACAAACATGTGCTTCATTATGAAATTTCCCTTTGACCCTTATTTCGTGATTTTAAGGACATGGCGTGCCGGGAGGTACATCTTGACGGCGGCAAAGCATTCCATGCTGAGCTTGCTTGAACAGCGGTAGACCCAGACGGTGTCAGGATGTTTCGAGGTGACCCGGACGAGCGCAGAGAGGTCAATGTATTCTTGTCCTTCAAAGGTGGCGATACCGTTGGCATCGATGTCGACATACTTCTTTTTCAGGATATATTTTTCCGGAGAGATGATTTTGGCTTCATCTTTGTCCATCGTTGAGCAGATCAGCATTTTTCCGGAGGGCAGGGGAGAGAGACCGAAGGAACTTTTGAAATCGTAGTAAGTTATGTCTTTGAACTCTCTGGAGAGTCTGTAACTCATGCTCCGGTTGCCGAAACAGCCGAGCCAGAAATATTTGCCGTCAAAGGCGATGGTCTGGACTCCCACGTATGAGGTGATATCAATATCGTATTTGCGGATGAATTTGAAATTTTTGTCGTACTCAAAGACCGCGTTGCCGGACATCTGATAAGCTCTGCCGCCGGAAACAAAGAATCTGCCATTGGCATAAGTGATGCATCCGGCGCCGTGTTCCACCTCCGGAACGTGAAAACTGCTTATGAAGTTGAGTTCCAAATCAAAAATCTGAATATAGTTCAGCGATGGTTTGCCGTTCAAATTCCGGTTGAAGCTGCCGAAATTCACTGGAACATAAAGTTTTCCGTCTGCCAGACAGGGGGAACCTGCGTGCATCCAGCTTTTACCGGGGAGCATTTTGCAATCGGCTTTTTTCAGAAATTTGCCGTTCATATCGCTTTTGATGATACCGTAATCAAAGGCGCGGAAGATGACTTTGCCGTCACTGGCAAGTCCCTGCACATGACCTGCCGGATTGGTTCCGGTGAAAGTTATAAGTTTCTCAGAAGCGAAAAGCGTATAGCTGAACAGTGCGGCGGTAATGAATGATAGTGCAAGAAATTTCATAATGGTCTCCATGGTATACTTCTTTGTTCAGCATAATATAGCATACCAATAATCAATAGCAAGTGGAGAGCAAGGAAAAAGAGAGATCACTTCAGAGTTTTTTTCCTCTGCCAATTTGAAAAGCCGGGAATGTGTGCTATTATAATAGATGGAGTTTTTGTGACTCGCGGCGGCGCATTGTGGGCAATCTCTTGGCAAATCAGCGGACTTCCGGCTTCGTTTCACTTCGCCGCGACAAGCATCTTCACACCTTGTCACGGCGGAGCTTCAGCGGAGACGGATGCATCCGCCGACTGCAATCAAACCGTTTTATTATTTGACAAATTACCCATTTTGAGGTATATTCCAATACAGTAAAAGAGGATATTGCAAGTTATAACATAAAAGTTTCACAAAAAATGAGACAATAAAAAAATTAAAGGAGATAACGAGTATGAAAAAATTTCTTGCCCTGCTGACCGCCGTGCTGGCTGCCGGTTGTTCCTGCTTTACGGAGCAATGCTCAAAGGAAAATAAAGAGTACCGGGTGCTGGTGCTTGGGGACATCCATTATGAAGGCCCGCAGTATCACGGTATTCCGGGGATGAAGTACCGCACCAAATTTTCCAAAAAATACTATGAGATGTGGAAAAAAGAGATGCCGGAACTTTTTACCGCTTCAGCTGAACTGCTGGATAAAGATGTGCCGTTCGTTGCCCAGCTCGGAGATTTCATCCAGGGTTATCTGGCGCTGAAAGAGCAGAGGGCAAAAATGCTGGATGATGCCTTTAAGACCGTGAAAGCCTACTATCCCAACCATAAACTTCTCTCTGTCCCGGGCAACCATGACAATCAGTGTTACGGACCTAAAACGGTGGTGAAAAAACTGAAAGATTATGAAACTTACGCGGAAGTTTTCACTCCGCACATATCCAAAGAGCTTGGAAGGGAAATCAAAAACAATTATGTCATCCGTCATGGAGAAGACCTGTATATTTTCTACGACAGCTATGTGAAGCCGGATGATTCCATTAAATTTCTCAAAGAGACTTTCCGGAAATATCCGAAAAACCGCTACGTTTTTCTGCTCACCCATTTGCCGCTTCTGGCGAGTTGTACCGCCAGTCCCGGCTGGGTGCTGCCGTATTACCGGAAAGTTGCGGATATACTTTTTGAACATAACTCCATCGTCCTTTCCGCGCACACCCATGTGCCGTCGGTGATCAAAGTGAGCAACGGCAAGGGACGCATCACGCAGATGGTGGCGAGCAGTATCGGTTTTGCCTGGAACACCGGGAAACCGTTCGGAGTGCGTTGCAGCAGCTTCGATGACATGTTGAAGCGTGTGCTGCCGAAGCGGCTGTTGAAACCGCTGCACAAATATCCTATCGCGTTTCTCAAATCGTTGAAAATCGAAAGCTATGAACTTTACGACAACGCTACTGGATTCGTGTATCTCAAGGTTGGCGATAATGGCGTTTTTGCGGAATTTTATACCGACAAATCCGGAAAACCGGCGGCGGTAAAGCAGCTCAAGTAAACGCTCTGTATAGTTATGCCGCGACAACGGAGCGGCAAGATACTTCGCTTTTCTTGAAAAGGGATGAGGGTTCGGGAGAAGGGAAAAACTACTTTTCCCGTGAAAAGAAGTTTTTCCCTTCTCCTGAGCAATTTCCCTTATCCAAAGGGGATGAAGAGGATGTAGCCGGAAGTTTTGCCGTTGATGACTGATTTCTGGTAGATGCGGCCGAGGAAGCTGGTTTTGCTGTTTTTTCCGTCTTTCTGAATGGAGATGAAGGGGAAGATCAGCTTTTCCTGCCGGTCGCCTTCGGTGCGGTTGCGGTAGAGGAAATGCAGAACGTGGCTGGACTCTTTTTTGCCGTCTTTTTCGCCGCCGGCGAGACCGAGGAGAAGTTTCCATTGCCAATCGCCGTTATAATAATTTTCGCGCCGGAAGAAGAGACCGTTGCCGATATCGGATTTTTCCCGGATGGCGGTGGTTCGGGTGTAAAGATCACGCAGGGCTGAATCCAACTGCTTTTTATCCGCCCAGTTGGAGACAGAGAAGGTGAAGTTGACCTGTTTCCCCATGGTTTTGGCATCGGCAATGAGTTTGTTGAATTTCTGTTGGTCATTGTCGAGTGCAGAACGGCGTTGTTTCAATTTTTCAAGGGTGAGCAATTTTTCGAGATATTCGATTTTGTTACGGTCCTTGATGGCGTTGGCAAGGGAAAGCTCTTTTTTGTATCGGGCCTCATCGCAATCAAGTTCTTTTTTCCAGCGATGCAGACGGTGGAAGGTCTCTGTCAATTTGTTGAGTGTCTTGTAATTGAGTCCGTTTCTGGCGACGAGGAATCGGGTTTTGCCGCGATAAAAGAGTCCGCAGGCGGCGTAGATGTCGGTACTGCCGACGACGGAATAGTCGTTATCCGGCCACTTGGCATCGGAGGCGTGAATATATTTGCCCACTGTGTCGTAACGGAGGGTTTTGTTGAAGTAAACAAATGGCGGAAATATCATTTTGTAATCTTCCGACTTGTTGTGAGCCGCACCGCTCAAGAGCGGCAGACTGAACCACTTCCAGTCGCCGTTGGCATTATTTTCCGCTCCGGTGAGCAGGACAAAGATGAACCATCCGGTTTTATCCGGGGACCAGAAGTAAGTGTAGAGGGGGGAGTTGAATTTTCCGGTGGAATAGTATTCAAATTTGTGCTTTTTGCAGTAATCATCGATAAAATCATCGACATAAAGCCGGAGCAGCGTGGAGTTGTTGATAAATTCCGGAACTTGGGCACTGGAATCAAGTTCTTTCAACGCGGCATTGATTTTCGGCAGCTGAATGGCGAATTTTTCCCGATATGCCATGTAGGAGAGGGCGCGCAGTTTGGATACGGTATCGGTGACTTTGACATGGATGGTTTCCTCATTGCCGGAAAGGAGAGGCAGAACAAAGGCCTTTTTATGCGATTTTGAACCGTTGCGTACTGCTTGGTCTATGGGGTATTGGTTGAATTCGTAACTGTACAGCCAGCCGCTGCCGACGTGTGCAATTGCGTGATTTTTGGAGGAGTTGACGGTGGCGAGCAAACCGAGGAGGTTCCAGGAGTAACTTTGGTTGTAGGGGGTGCGGCTCAAATAGAATAAGGGGAAAAAGCCCCCGTAAGTACTTTCGTAAGGAACAAATGTTTTGGCGATCTCTTTGCGGAGCGCAGTGAGTTCAGCTTTGGTTTTCAACGGTTTTCTGCCGGATTTCCAGAGATCGTACTTGACATAATCGCTTGAGAGGGCGTTGTTCCAGTAGAGGCGCGACCAATCTTTGGTGTCGAGATGGCGTTCACTGCCGCCGAAAGCGAGCATGAATTCGGTAAAATTGCTGTTACGGGTGAATAATTTGTTCTTTTTGGCATCGTAACCGAGCTGGTGATAATCGCGGTTCATGATGAAAAACGGGGTGTAATAGCACCAGAAATTATTCTCATCCCGGTGCTGCCAGGAAAGGGGAATGAAGCCGAAACCGTTTGCCGTCCAGCGGACATTGGCGACCCAGCCGGATTTGTCGGCGACGTTCCAGGCAGAAAGGGGGAAGAGGATGGAGTAATCATCTCCTTCCTGATTGTAAAAGGGGCGGACCGCCATGCCGTAAGGGTCCCAGTCGATCATGGGCCACAGCACGGAAAAATAGTTGTTGCTGCGGAAATAGAAGGGCCAGATGTTGACGAGAGTTTCATTGATACCGCCGACTGCGGGCTTGTTGGCGCGATGTGGAATGGACATTTTGTCCATTTTCTGAAATTTTTCGGAACGGGTACGGAAACTCTTAGGGGCGGAATAGGAGTCAAGTATACCACCGGACATGCGCAAGGCGCGTTCACTTGAAGCACATCCGCCGATGAGGGACAATATACAGGCAAAAAACAGTATCTTCTTCATAAAAAACCTCCATAACTGTAATATAATCCGGCAATAAAAAAAACTCCATTACTGTAATATAATTCAGTAATGGAGTTTTTTCAAGTCGGCAGTGCCTCGCGGGCAAGGGTTGTCTCAAAGTTCGGAATAATTTCCCAAGAACATGAATTTTTCGGATTCGTTGCGCAGTTCGCCAAGGAGTTCCGCGATTCCGGGATCGGCAACGGAAGCATCGAAGTCGAAGTAGAACATGTATTCAAACTTACGTCCGGGGATGGGACGGCTTTCCAGCTTGGTCATGTTAAGACCGAGGGCGGAAAATTTGGACAGAACCGAGTTCAACGCACCGGGCTGGTGGGCAAGAACGGCGATGAGGCTGATCTTGCTGGCACCGGGGAAGATTTTCGGTTCTTTGGAGATACAGACAAAACGGGTGTAGTTGTAATCGCTGTTCTGGATGTCGGTGGAGATGATATCCAGATCGCAGAGGTCACGGCAGTTGCGCGAAGCAATAGCGGCAATGTCGCGGCGGTCACTGTCGGCGACCATGGCGGCGGCAGTGGCGGTGCTTTCAGTGAAAGTGAGTTTCACGTCCTTGAGGGTTTTGATGAATTCAGAACACTGTTTGAACGGCTGGGGATGGGAATAGATTTCCTTGATGTCAGAAAGTTTTGTGCCGCGCTTGGCAAGGAGGACGCTGGAAATCTGCAAATTTATGCTGCGGACAATGTTGAAGTTGCCGGACTGCATGAGTTCGTAAACGCCGTCCACCGTTCCGCTGGTGGTGTTGTCTACCGGCAAAACACCGTATTCGCACAAGCCGTCAGCAACCGCACGGCAGACACCGGCGAAGTTTTTGAAATACATGATGTCGGCGACTTTGAAGAGTTTGTCGCAGGCGATTTGACCGTAAGTTCCTTCCATTCCCATGCAGGCGACGACTGCGCTTTCCGGGAATTTTTCGGGGGTACGGTTGCGAATGGCATCGAGTTCATCGCGCATGCCGCGATCGGGGGAGTTCTGTTCCCGCTGGTAAGCGCGGGAGAGTTCCATCAGCGTGGTGAACAAATTGACAGAATATTTTCCCAGACCGTCTTTGCTGTTGTTGAAGACGCGGTGGAGGATCTCGCGTTCCCGTTTGCGGTTGAGAACTGAGGTGTGGGTTGCTTTTTTCAACCGGGCAATTTCGGTAACGACATCCATACGCTGGTGGAAAAGTTCCAGTATTTTACTGTCGATATTATCAATGGTGTTGCGGCAATCTTCGATACTCATTTTTATTATCCTCTTATATGAAATTTTATTTGTGAAGCAACTTGTGAAGTGAATCCAGTTCAGTCATCAGCGAGGCGAATGCCTCCATCGTGAGTGATTGCGGACCGTCACAGCGGGCGCGGGCGGGATCGTTATGGACTTCGATGATAAGGCCATCAGTTCCGGCGGCAACAGCGGCGCGCGAAAGCGGAGCCACGAAACGGGCCATGCCGGCGGCGTGGCTGGGGTCGATGATGACGGGAAGATGGGAAAGCTCCTTCATAGCCGGGATCATTGCGATATCCAGTGTGTTGCGGGTGTAGGTTTCAAAGGTACGGACACCGCGCTCACACAAAATCACATTGTCATTGCCGTTGGCCATGATATATTCCGCGCTCATCAAAAGTTCCTGATAGGTGGCGCACAGTCCGCGTTTGAGCAGAATCGGCTGTTTGCTGTGGCCGAGCTGCTTGAGCAGTTCAAAGTTCTGCATGTTGCGGGCGCCGACCTGAATGACATCGACTTCAGCAAAGAGATCGAGCTGGGAAATGTCCATGATCTCCGTGACCACCGGGAGGTCGTTGGCTTTACCGGCCTGAAGGAGCAGTTTGATACCTTCATCGCGCATACCCTGGAAGCTGTAAGGGGAGGTGCGCGGTTTGAATGCACCGCCGCGCAGCATGGCAGCACCGGATTTTTTGACACTGGCGGCGACGGTCATGATCTGCTCTTCACTTTCGATAGAGCAGGGACCGGCGATAATGCAGAGATTGCCGTCGCCGATTTTGCGGTTGCGGACATCGATAACAGTATCAAGCGGATGAAATTTGCGGTTGGCGCTTTTGAACGGTTCCTGAATACGGCGGACATCTTCCACGATTTCGAGCTGTTTGATCATGTCGATATCGATGTGGACGGTATCTCCGACCAGTCCGAGGATGGTGGATTGAGTTCCCTGACTCTGGTGGACGCAGACATTCTGACTTTCCACCCACTTTTTCAGCGCGTCAAGTTGGCGCTGATCGACGTTGTCTTTCAAAATGATGATCATTTTTCCGTACCTGTATTTTATAGTTATAGTATTTGTTTAAAAAAAAACTCCGCAACGTTTATTTTCGTTACGGAGCTTGCTGCCAAAATTTAAATGGTATTCAAATCATTGCACGGCAAGCCCCGCCTCTAAAGTAGTAATAGAAGCTAAAGCCGTAAAACTTGCCGAAAAATTTAGACATGATTTTGAATCCTTTGTTTTTCAATCTGTATTTAATATAGCTCAAAAAATCATTTTGTCAAGATGTTTGCTGAAAAAATCACAGATATCTCATAAAATCAGAAAAAAGTTTGTTTTTCAATTTCTTCAGCGGAAGAAAATTGAATCTTGAAAAAGTGATTTTGTCAGATTTTGTTTTGCGCAAGCAAAACGCGCGTGCGCCATGCGCCGCGCAACCAGTGACACTGCGTTCAAAATGGTCTGTCGCGACCGGCGGATGGATCGTGGAGCAAGGTCGGGGGTAAATCAAGGTGAAGCTGAAGGAGTGGACTGCCGTCCTCGACTGAAGCTGAATCCGCCGATTTGCGCCCGAGATTGCCCGCGAGGCGCCGCCGTTGGTTGTTCTTATGGGATAGCTGCGTGAAAAAATTTATTATTTATCCTCCCCGGCAAGGTGCCGGGGAGGGTAAATAATTACTTTACATCAAAAGTATTGAACCAGTTGGATGCTGCCAGCTTCAAGTTCTTGAGATCGGCGGCAGTAAGCGTGATTTTTGTTCCATCTCTGGTGATGGCGTAAGTGCTCTTGTTTTCGACCGGAGCGATCTTGAAGGTGACAGAAACGCTCTCGTTACCCGGCTTGCCGCAGTCTACCGTGCTGTCAATAAGGCTCTTGAAGTACGCCGCCGCCGCTTTTTCATCTGCGGTCACAGCTGTAATATTATAACCGGTGTGCGGCGCGGCAATGGTGAGATCGTTCCACACCAGAGAGGAGAGCCGGGTACGGTTGCCGAGTTCAGCTTTCATGTCTGCCAGCAGCAGAAGAAGTTCTGCCCGTCCGGCGCGGTACTGGGCGGTGGT
The DNA here is from genome assembly GCA_017462015.1 of Lentisphaeria bacterium. Lineage (GTDB taxonomy): Bacteria > Verrucomicrobiota > Lentisphaeria > Victivallales > Victivallaceae > UBA1784. The sequence goes on along the minus strand of JAFTRX010000057.1, from coordinate 10,779 downwards.
CATCGGAACCAGACGGTCGTTGATGACACCCATAACCGGGATTTGATGAATTTTGAACACTGAATCTTTTCTGCCGAACAGACGGGCGTAACGGCTCTCAAAGAGCAGTTTTTTCGGGCTGTCGGCGGGGAGCAGTTTCAGGTAGCGGCGGTACAGTGCCGCAAAGTTGGCGACCTCCATGCCATCGCGCAGCGCTTCAAAGGCGGGGGAATCTTCCGGCAGATTGTCGTCGTCGATACGGACGATGTTGGAACTGATTTTCCGGTTGCCGCCGCGCATGTATTCGTGGTTGTGGAAGAGTGGGTGCTCCAGTGCCGCAGTCTGCAAGCCCCAGCTGAGCATGTGTTCATAGCTCTTGGTCACCGTGCCGCTGCCGGTGTAGTGGCAATAGAGGTCAGTCGGGCGGAGCAAACCATCTTTCAAACGGGCGAGGTAGTCGGCGCGGGTGGTGTAACCGCCCTGAAACATCTCAAAGTGACCGTTGAGGCGGCGCAGAGATTCGGTTTTGTAGAACATGTTGCTGAAGGTACTGAAGGGACGGAATCCGGCGGCTTTCAGCCATTTTCCGGTCTCGCCCATCATCTTGTATTTTTCAATGGGCTGTTCATCGAGGATTTTGATGAAGATATCTTTGTCCTGATAACCTTTGCTGCGGAGGTATTTGCCCAGACGTGCCCAGTTGGCTTTTTCGGTGTCGGAGGGTTTGCTGATGTCGTAGCGTGCCGCTTTGAAGATGATCAAGCCGGACTGGAGGGCGTTGTCGATAAAGTGGTCAAGGTAACTGATGGCTATCGGTTTGCCGCGCATTCTGCCGACAAACTGGAAGAAGTCGATGCCGTGGTCGCGCATATTTTTGTACCAGCCGTTGAGGGTGGCGACTGAATCTTTGGCCCCCGGGAAGAGCATAGGATAACCTTCCGCTTCCAGATTTACCGCGTTGCGGTGGGGCAGGGTGACATCAAGGACTTTGACTTCGACCGGAACGGCAACTTGTTTGTTGCCGCTGGCGGTGACTTTGACGGTGAAATCATAGGTTCCGGGTTTGATGCCGTTACGGTCGCCGACGGTGAGGAATATAGACTGGGATTCTTCCAGTTCGACATTTTTGTTTTTGTCAAGGATGTGGACGACGATCGGACGGGAACCGCCGCCTTTGAGGGTGTAATCCTTCTGGAAGCGGGCGTTCACCGGGAAGTTGGACGGGTTATCCACAGAAAGCCGGATGTTGCCGTTGTAACCGAGCGAGGCGGCAACCAGTTCCACAGTTTCATACTCATTGCTTCCCAGAACGATGGAAAGTTTCTTTGCCGGAGTGTAACCATCTTTGTTCAATTCGTTGAACACGGCAAAACCGCGGGCTTTGTCCTCCGGAGTTGTCTGCATTTTCGGCGGCTGCGGAGCTTCCCAACCGGCGATGGCGGCACTTTCCGTGGTCTTGCGGTATTTGATTTGGAAGACGGGCAGAGTGGAGTATTTGCCGAAAGTTACCGCTTCGCGCCATTCCGCCAGCACACGGCGGCCGAGGATGAGTTTCTGTTCAATGACATAAAGTCCGTCAGCAGGAACGGTGAATGCGGTTTTGTAGCTGCTGTTTTTCAGCGTAACGATATCTTTGATGTTGAAGGTTTTGTCTTTGGCGGCCCACTTCCAGTTGATAGCGCGGCAGTTGATGACAAGTTTGCTCTTGGCGGGCGGCTGACGGAGATATTTCAGAGTGGTACTGACGTCGATTTTCCGTTCGGGAGACTTTTTCAACTGGACGTCGGCGAGGAGTTCCGGAGAAGCGAAGGCGACACTGCCCATATCGTTGACCTGAATGATGTTGAATTCAGTGTCGTGACGGTGACCGGCGGGGAGGAAACGGTAAGTCCACTCGTAGGTGGGATACTTGATGCCGCCCTTCCAGATGTGATATCCGGCGTAGTAATCATCTTCAAAGCTGAAGGCGATACCGGAACGTTTTTTCAAGTTGAGCAGGGCGTGATACGGTGCGCCGAGCTGAGTATCGAGTTTTGCCGCCATATCCGGCATCGCTTCACCGGATTCATCTTTGAGCGAGTAGCCATACATGCGGCGCAGGGTGTGAGTAGTGGGGAAGTAGTAACGGTCATCGGCGCTGACACCGTCACCGGAGGGGTGGAACAAATTGCGGATACCGAGCGCAAAACCGGTGATATTGGTTTGGGAATGGTTTTCGTAACGGTAACGGACATTGATGACCGGACTGTTGTCAAAGAAGGTGATTTTTTTGCGGATCTTGACCCGGGTCGTGGGCGAGGTCGCGGTCAAAGTGACACTGACCCGTCCGGGGTTGGCGGTGTTGATCGACGGAGTGAAGTTTGCCATAACAAAATCACTGCGGTCATCGAGCATGCCGACGTGACCGATAGGCTGTCCCGGTGTGGTCGGGAATTTGGAGACGCGCACCAGATCGGTCTGGCTGATTTTGTCGAAGAATTTGAGTATTTTGCCGCCGATCTGCGGAGTGATGACGATTTTGTAGAAGCGGTTTTCCACCTGGATGCAGTGGACCTCTCCGTTTTTGTATTCCGTCAGCGTGGCTTTGGCAGAAACGACCAAACCCAGGCATGCCGACAGGGCGAAGATAAGGGATTTTTTCATCTTGTTGTTATTCCTTTTTATAAGTTATGGCAATTTTGTGATCATCTGAATATGAAGCGGGTACGGAAACCGATGTTTCCGGGGTTGAATGACAACGGAGATTCAATCGCATTTTTCTGGATGAATTTACGGTATTCAATTTGAAGCGCCTTGTACTTTTGGGTGTCACGGGCTTTGTTGGCATTGTACAGCCCGGTGGCGAAACGTCCGGCATCCAGCCCCAGCTGGAGGAACTTTACGCGAGCTTTGTCATCGGCGTTATCTGCGGCTGCATCCGCCTGCTTCAGCAGCGCATCAAGTTCTCCGATCTTTTCCATTGTGAGTGCTTCGCAGTAATCGACTTTGCGCGAGGCGGCATCATCGAAGATTTTTTCCAGTTTTGTGTAATATTCTTTGACATGGGGAGCCGCTTTCCCGAAACCGGCTCTGCAGTAATCATCAACGATGGCATCGTAGCTCAAGCGGTCAGGGTTCCACAGCGCCTTGCTCAAGGCGTAATAGACGAGACCTTTGCAGCTCCAGTGCTGTTCGTTGCAGTCGAAATCGGTGCCGCGCAGATTGTTGGCTTTCAAAAGCTCAGTGTCTTCAAACATGCGGCGGGCGTAATTCTGCGGAGCGAGAATGTTGCCGAAGCCGCGCAGGGCGTTGGGGCGCCACAAAAGTTCATTGCCGAATTCTCCGAGGGAAGCGATGGTCTTCAGAGCGGAGTTCCGGGCATCATCGGTAGTGTAGTTCATCGCAGTGGAAAGCAGAACCAGCGAGGGCGAAGGCTTGACCTTCACCGGAGGGGCTGAGTAACAGCTGTAAACGTAGACCGTTACTTTTTTGCCGGGGAGGACTTTGTTGACCTCTTCGGCGATGCGGTTGCTGAAATGGATGACGCGGTCAGTAAGATGAACGTACTTCACCGCAGTCGGAATACCTTTGATATTGAATGACAATCTGTTGACCGCGGCGTTTTCCGGATCGAGTTTGCGGCAATCTTTGCACATGCAGAAGCGCGCTCTGCCGCCATCGTTGAGACAGACGGACAAAGCCTGCATTTTCGGTTTCTTCTTAAATGCGGAAATCAAATTGGCGGCGACCGTTTTTATAAGTTTTTCATTGCTCATGCAGAGGCGGCTGCGATCAGGGTGTGCTGCCTGGCTGCGGGTGCCATCCGGCTGAAGCGCAAAGAAGTCGGGGTTGGTTTTGCCGTAGCGGGTGTAATAAGAACCGAATGTGTGTCCCCAGCTGTACGGAAGCGAACCTCCGATACCGTGCCATTCGTAAAAATTGGCGTTATCTTTGGCATCAAGATAGACCGCACTGCGTGCTTTGGTCACCGCTTTGAAATCGGTGATACCGCACCGCTTGAGACCGAGCATGCCGCGTTCCCCGAGTTTACCGCCGTGACGGATGCGCCGCACGCCCAGAAGCGGAGCGGCATCAAAGTTGAGTTCCGGGGTGAACAGAGTTGGTTTTTTGGGGATGATTTTTCCCAGTTTACCCGGCCACAGATAACGGCAGCCGAGTTTTTCCAGATAGTAGTAGACTGCCATGGAAACGTTGCCCTGGAAGGTGACGGTATCTTTGGATGTTTTGATAATGACCCGGTTGGACGGTTGGGAGTTGTCAAGGATCAGCGCCGGTTTTCCCGGTGTCCGTTTGGAGCTGACGGCGAATTTTCCGCCGGTAATGGCATCGAGATGATACTTCAATTCAGCACCGAGGGGGCGGAGTTTACGGTCGGTGACGATGATTTGCGCGACGGCATTACCGTTGTCACTCAATTTGAATGCATTTTTCAACACGGGCGCGGCATCTTTGAACACCGGATGGTTTTTGAATTTTCCGGAATAGGTAAGAGTTCCTTTGCCGCCGAGGGGGAGGGTGCCCCATGTACTTTTGACGGGCGCGCTTTCCCTGATATTTTTGTTGCGGCGGAAAATTGCCAGATAGAGCTGTTTGAGTGCTTCGATGTTTTTTCCGCTTTCAGTGAGGATGAAACGCCCCTCTTCATCCGCAAATCCGGTATTTTTCTGCACGCTGACAAAGCGGAAATATATGGGTGTCACCCACCAGACTTCACCTTTGCCGACCTTGTTGACGGTGATCGCCGCCGGTTTGCTGCCCCGGGCTGTCGACATAAGGGCAACGACCTGTGCGCCTTTTATTTCGGTTGCGGCAACGTTGAAGCCGGTGTTCCACATCTCCTTTTTTCCGGCGAAACCCAACTCTTTGGCAATGGCACTGTTGTTGAATTCGACAGCGGAAACTTTGACCTTGTTCATGTTGGCGGCATAACTGAAACCGAGGAAGTTTGCCGCTTTGCTCAAATCCCGCGTCTTGCCGGTGAAACTGACAACGGCACTGCCGGTGAAAATCACGGTACCGCCATCTTTGACAAAATTTTCCAGTGCCGCAGAGTACAATGCTCCGGCGGGGCGTCTTTCTCCGAAGTATATCACGGAATACTTACTCATTTCCGCCGGAGTCAGCCATTTTTGCGGCTTTTCAAACGCGATGTTCGCCGGCTGCAGAACACCGGTACTTATGGACTTTACATCGCCCGGGTGACCGAATACTGCAACCGGTTTCCCGGTTGCGGCAAGGGCAAATACTGCAAAAAATGCAACAAATACAATAAAAATTTTTTTCACTTTTTTATCTCCTGCAATTTAAAGTAACGCATCATACCAGCGGGGGCTGACCAGATTGCGTTCGACGTTTTTATCGTTATTGGTAATGGCTTTGACCGAGAAATAGGGGAACTGGAACGGACGGTTTTCGGTGTGTCCATCCCAGAAAACCACATTCATCGCCCGGTTTGCCGGATGCGGGAATGCGTGGCGCACATCTTCATAGCGCAGTGTTGCAACACTTTGAGTGGTGTGAGAACCTTCCAGATACATATATTTCTGTCCCGGCTTGCGGATACGGGAAACTTTAAAGTTGTAGTTTGCATCACTGAAGCCGCGCGGCGGAACATAGTAGACTTCATGGGTGGTGTCTTTGGTGGTGCGGGGGTTGTCGTACTGTCCCGGACACCAGTAATGCGGAACCTGTTCTCTGCCGTAATACGGAGTTTTACCGGCAGACGCCTTTGCGGCATTTTTGCGATTGAAATATTTAGTCAGCAGCGACCAGATACCGAAATCGCCCGTGCCGTAAGGTTTCCAACCGTCATAATCAGCGGTATAAAGCAGTGTCATTTTTCCCATCTGATTGATACTGTTTGCACAATTGGATTGGATACCGCGCGCCCGGGCGCTCTGCAGAGCGGGCAGCAATATTGCTGCCAAAATAGCTATAATAGCTATAACTACCAATAATTCGATAAGCGTGAATGCCGATTTTTTTGAAGTCATGATTTCTTCTCCCGGATATAGGTTTACAGTTCACCATTTAAAGTATACCACATCTCCGGGAAAAATACAAGTCTCTGCGAATTTTTTTATGGTTTTTTTATGTCTTCCGGGAAATCCGGGGGGACGAGCATCACCTTCAACACCCGCTCCATCGTCCTTTTGAAGACCGGTGCGGCAACGGTTCCGCCGCCGACACCCGGACCGCGGGGATAGTCCACGGTGATGACCATGACCAGTTCCGGACGTTTTGCCGGAACGAATCCGGCGAAACTGGTATAATAAGCTTTATTGCCTTTATATCCGAGTTTGGGCAGGTGTTTGCGTGCAGTACCGGTTTTTCCCGCCACTTCATATCCGGGGATGGCGGCTCTTTTGCCGGTTCCGTCTTTGGCGGTGACAGTACACAGCATTTCCACCAGTTGCCGGTGTGCCTGACTGTTTTCAAAAACCGGTGTCGGCTCTTCCCGCTGGACGAGGTATTCTCTGCCGCTTTCGGAATCGCGGTAACGGTCGATGATGTTGAGTTTCGGCAGCTTGCCGGTAGCTATGGCGCAATATCCCCGCAGTAACTGCAGCATGGTGACGTTGGTTCCATAACCGATGGGAACGCGGGTGGCGGCAACCTTTTCCCGGGGAAGGATGAGCATGTTTCCTTTACTTTCCCGGATAAACGGAAGTCCGGTTTTCTGACCGAAGCCGAAGAGACGGCGCACTTCGTTCTGGCGCAGCTCACCCATTTTCAACCCGATTTTTGCTGAACCGATATTACTGGATTTTTTCAAAACTTCACCTATCGTCAGATTTTCATATCTGCCGACATCGCTGAGTTTTTTTCCGGCATATATCCAGGTTCCGCGTTCACAGTTGACCCGTTCTCCCGGCGTGACCACGCCCCAGTCAAGGGCTTTGCCGACAAAGAAAGGTTTGAATACGGAACCGGGTTCGTAGATTTCGGAGGCAAATCTGGTTCCGGTCTGATTTTTGACAAAGGTGGTACGGTCGGAGGGGTTCCAGGTCGGGCGTTGGGCAAGTGCCAGAACATCGCCGGTGCGCGGGTCGGCAATAGCGGCGTAAATGTTGTCCGGTCTCCATTCGGCAAAACATTTGTCCAATTCCTCTTCCAGAATTGCCTGTATATTTTCCCTTATGGTCAGAAACACATCCTTGCCGTCGGTGGCGGCATCAAAATCCTGTTTGCCGTAGGAGAGGATATGCCCCCTTCTGCCCCGTTCGTAGGCGTGGCGGCCATCGGTACTTTTCATGCGTGTGTTGAGTGCACTTTCCAATCCGCCTTTGGCAACTTCCCGGTCGTTGACCACGTCGGTGTAGCCCAGCAGATCGGCGGCGAGCGTACCTTTGGGATGGTTGCGGACATAGATGTTTTTGAACCGGAACGCCGCCGTGGAGATTTTCGAGGATTTGAGCATTTTTTTCAGCCGGTCAGCCAACTCCCGGTCTGCCTCCCGGTCAAGGAGCAGATATTGATGTTTGATGACGACCGTTTTGCCGTTTTTTACCGTGGTGGTCATCGGCTTCAACTCCTGGTAATAGTACATTACCGGTTTGTTGAACACTTGAGAAAATATCACCGCCAGTTTGCGGCGTCTCTGCTCGCGCAGTTCGTCTGCCATAGCCCGCTTCTTTTTGTTGTTGGATTTTTCATAATGAAAAAAAGCGGCATGGACGGAATCGTAGGGAGATACGGCAATCGTGACTTTGGGCAGATTGGAAACAAGAAGATTGCCGTCGATATCAAAAATTTCACCGCGTTTGCCGGAGAGCTTGACTTCGGTGGAATATTTTGCCGTAGCTTTCGCTTTAAGTTCTTTGTTGCGCTGGATTTGAATGTGATATGCGCGCCAGATGAAACACCCCAGTATCGGTATCCATAAACAGGAGATAACAATTATGCGTAACCGCACTTTGTTGAAGAGTATTGCCATTAGCGCCCCCGGATTTTATACAGAACAGGAGAAAGAGAGTTTCAGTAACGCCGCAAATGGTTGTTCCGGGCAACACTTCCCCGGCGGCTTTCCGGAAATCTGACCTGCATCGCCTGAAGCGGAGTCAGAATTTCCATCTCGCGGTTGCGGATCTGGTGATGACCGGCTTCAACCAGCGGCAGCCGGAATTGCCGGATCTTGGCGCTGATATGGGTCAGATTGGAGAGTTTGGCATACTCATCTTCCAGCGTTTTGATGCTGCGGTTGGTATCGGCGATCTGGCTTTTTACGTTGTCGATTTTCTGGTCGATATTGCGGCTTTCCTGAATGAGCGACATGTAGAACATGAAGAAAAGACCGCAAACCCCGATAACCGTCACAAAGGTGGTCAAAGTGGTAAGATAGACGAAAAAGGTGTTGTTGCTTCTGCCGGAGGGGGCAGAGCTTTTGCTCCGTCTGCTTCGTGTTGATGTTCCCGGGTAAACTTTCATTTTTTTTCTCCTGTATCTGTAAATTTTTTGTTTTATCAATATTTAAACATGTTGCGCCACGCGGAATTTAGCACATGCGGCGCGGGGATTTTCTTCCAGTTCCGCTTTAGTTGCACACAAAGCTTTGCGTGTGACCAGAGTGAGAGATGCTTTATGATTGCAGCAGCACACCGGCAATTTCGGCGGACAAATGCACTCCGTGCTCTCTTCCCGGAAGAAATTCTTCACGATCCGGTCTTCCAGCGAGTGAAAACTTATAACTCCGATCCGTCCTCCGGAACTGAGCAGTTTTACCGATTCGCTCAAACCGATTTCCAGTTGGCGTAATTCATCGTTGACCGCAATGCGCACCGCCTGAAAAAGCAATGTCGGATGCGGCAACTTTCCGGGGCGCGCCCGTCCCATTACTTTATCCGCGATCTCCACCAGATCTGCGGTTCGGGCAAACGGTGAAGTTTCCCGGCGTTCCATAACTGCCAGAGCAAGTTTTCTTGCCTGATGAAGTTCACCGTAGTTGCGGAAGGCATGTTCCAGTTCTTCCTGAGAAGCCTTGTTCAGCCATCTGCCGGCAGTCAAAGAGCTGCGGCGATCCATGCGCATATCCAACGGCCCATCCTGACGCCAGGAAAATCCGCGTTCTGCGCAATCCAGCTGCGGTGAGGATACGCCGATATCCAGCAATATCCCGTCTACACTGTCCCAGCCGTGTTCAACGGCGATGGCGGCAAGTTCGGAATAGTTGCCCCTGACGAGGGTCGCCCGGGAGGAGGCAAAACTCAACCGTTCTCTGGCGGCGTTGAGAGCCATATCGTCCCGGTCGATACCGAGCAGTTCCAGTTTAGGATATTTTTCCAAGAGTTTACTGCTGTGACCGCCGCCGCCGACAGTACCGTCGATGAGCCGCGCCGGACGTGCCGGATCGAAGGTGAGATGTTCCAGAACCTCCCGGTAGAGTACGGGAAGGTGATGAAATTGATTGAGATTTTCACTCATTTTTCCAGAACTCCTCTCAAAAGACCGGCAAAATCGTCATTGCTTTCGCAGACCTGCTGGATTTCGTTGAGGCAGTCGTCCGGATTTTCCGGATGCTGCCAGTTTTCCGGCGAACAGATACGGATGTGAGTGATCGCACCGATCATTTTCAGCTTGCGATCGACACCGATGGAGGCAAGTTTCTCCTTATCCAGTGCTATTCGTCCCTGTTTGTCACAGCGGCAGCGGCGGGATTCGGAGCCCAGGTACGCCAGAGCCATCTGTATTTTGGGGTTGGCAATGGCGAGTTTAGCCGCCTTGCCGCAGAATTCCATAAATGTAGCTATCGGTAACAGGAGCAACGCGTTACTGCGGGCAGGTATCATTATCAGTTCGGTCTCACCATCTTTATCGCGCCAGTCGCTGGGCAGGCAGACACGACCCTGCGCATCGAGCGCATGGTCATAGTTCCCGACAAAGAGTGCGGGGAAAAGATTTCCTGCCATAGTCAAGATAGTTTGCTCCTATTTATACCTATTTTACCCTACATCTACCTAATTTAGCCAAAAAATCGAAAAAGTCAACCTTTTTTATGCAAATTTTTCCATTTTTTTTCAAAAAAAGTCAGATTTGCCCGGATGAAGCTCTCATTGCATAAAAAAAAGCCCTCCGGAAGTGTTTGCAATTCCGGAGGACGGGAAGTATATTATTCAGGAAATTTTATTGGAGAGTGAGATGAAGATCATAGACCGTTTTTTCCAACCTTACGAAGAGTACAGCGAGAGGACAACTCTTTCGGAGGAGGCGCTGAAACAGGCTCTTATAAAGGAGTGTCCTGATTCGTCGAAACTTTCGTGGAAGGTCATCAAGGCTTCTTTTTTGATGGGCAGGACGATGATTTTTACCCGCCATCCGGATGATCCGTTCCGTTTGTGTCCGGTTTGCGGTCACCGGAATTCCATGCGGGGGGAATTGGCAATCCAGTGTGAGAAAATATCCGATGATGTGACCGTATTGCATATCACTATTGCACCGGACAGCCGGTTGCGGGGAGTTGCATACGCGTTTTGCATATTTGCGTTGATTTGGGGCGTTGCCGCATCGTGCATCGTCTGGTATCTGATATTTCTTCCGGTGGTGTTTCTTGGATTTTTCTTTTTTGTGATGATGTGCTGCAACTCCGCGGCCGAGGGAGATGTCCCGGAGATACGGCAGGGATTCCGGGAGATGCTGAAAAAATTGGAATGCCGGAAAAAATAAGGGGCTGTTGCAAAACCTCGTCTTGGAATAGTGATGCGAGGCGGTTGCCGCCGAGCGCGCAGGCTGGACGTAGCGAACCGCCGGTCAACAGCCGGCGGACGCGCTGAAGAAATTCAGCGCGGGCGGAGGAAGCCGAGCAGT